>JBKPRZ010000811.1:0-6388 GCA_046734815.1 Myxococcota bacterium
CGTCCACCACCGGCGGCACCGTCGCGTCCATCACCGGCGCCACCGCCGCGTCCGCCGCCGGGGACACACCCGCGTCCGCCGACGCCGGCACCGGCGCCACGGGGCAGGCCGTCGCG
This sequence comes from Myxococcota bacterium, assembly GCA_046734815.1. Lineage (GTDB taxonomy): Bacteria > Myxococcota_A > Polyangia > Fen-1088 > Fen-1088 > CAVYGB01. The sequence continues at coordinate 117 of JBKPRZ010000811.1, forward strand.
GCCATCTCCGGCCGCATGCAGATCCCCATCGTCGCGCAGCACACGTAGCCGGTCACGCATCCGCACGGCCGCCCTTCCAGCGGCAGAGGCTGCACGCAGGACAACGCGGTCAGTGCCTGCAGCAAGAAAAACACCGTCGGACGCCGCATGATGCCGGTCCCGATCCGGACCTTAATGAGCCGCCGCCTTTCGCACCAGTCTTTCCCACCCCGCGCCGCTCCGTCGCGTTCAGCTCACGCTTCGTCCCGCCGATGGTCGGGGCGGGTGTCCAGCGATCTCGGCCTGCAGCGGGTCCTGTTCGTCGACGACGAGCCGCATGTCCTCCAGGGTCTGCAGGCCGGGCTGCGGCGGCAGCGGGGGGTGCTGGACCTGGCCTTCGCCCAGGGCGCCGAGGCCGGCCTGGACGCGCTGTCGCGCGCGCCCTACGACGTGGTGGTGGCGGACATGCGCATGCCCGCCATGGACGGCGCCTCGTTCCTGCGCATCGTGATGGACGAGCAGCCCGAGGTGGTGCGCATCGTCCTGTCCGGCTACACCGACCGGGTCGAGGTGTGCAAGGCGCTGGGCGTGGCCCACCAGTTCCTCAGCAAGCCGTGCCCCACCGACACCATCGTCGACGTGTTGACGCGGGCCCATACCCTGCGACGGCTGGTCACCGACGATCGCCTGCGCCGGTTCATGTCGCGGCTGACCGCGCTGCCGGCCGAGAAGGCGGTCTCCGAGCAGCTGGCCGCCACCCTGGTCCAGCCGGGCAGCAGCGCCATCAGCCTGCTGCGGATCGTGGAGCAGGACCTGGGCCTGGTCGCGCGGCTGCTCCACGTGGTCAACTCGAGCTCCAGCCAGCAGGCGCTGCGGGTGGGCACCCTGGACGATGCGGTGGCGCGGCTGGACCGCGACACCCTGCGGGTGCTGGCCCTGTCCAGCTGCCTGGTCCAGAACGTCGAGCAGGCGGCCTCGATGCCGGGCCTGTCGGTGTCGCGGCTGCACGAACATGCGTTGATGTCGGCGCGCATCGCCCGCCGGCTGATGACCGACCCCGCCGGCGCGCAGCTGGCCTTCACCACCGCGCTGCTGGCCAACGCCGGCAAGCTGGTGCTGTGGCTGTGGTGGCCCGAGCGCTTCGCGCTGGTGATCGAGGCCTGCAAGGCCGGGGTGCCGCCGCGCGAGGCCGAGCAGCTGCTGTTCGGCTTCACCCACGCGGAGGTGGGCGCCTACCTCCTGGGCCTGTGGGGCCTGCCCAGCGCATCGGTGGAGGCGGTCGCCTTCCACCACGAGCCGCGCCCGGTGGCCCGCCCACTCACCGATGGGCTGGATGTGGTGACGGCGGTGCACGTGGCCTGCGCCCTGGCCGACGAGATGATGGTCCCCACCCCCGGGGTGACCGAGCCCGCCGGGCTCGAGCGCCGGAGCGTGGAGGAGCTGGGCCTCTGGGAATCGCTGTCCGCCTGGCGCCTCATCGCCGAGGAAGAGGCCAGCCTACCCACGCCTCTCTGAGCGCGGACGGCGCCCCTGTCCGCCGATCTGCGCGCGGCGAACACGACCGCCATGGTCGCGAGATCGCAGCCGATCCGGCGCCGGACCCGCCGCGGCGACCGACATGTGGGGGCCGGGTCCTTCGGCCGGATCGGGGAGCCCTAAAGAATTTTTTTTCACCTCACGAACAGTAAGGCATGCAACGAAAAAAAGTCTCGCTGATTGCGGCGCTGCCTCTGCTCCTGGCAGCTGCTGGCGGTTGCGACGGGACTGCCGCCCCCGACTCCGACGGCACGGGAGTCGAGACCACCGTCCAGCCCATCGAGGCGGAGAACGGGATCTTCATGAACGGGATCTCCATGAACGGGATGGCCCTCAACGGGATGGCTCTCAATGGGATGTCGGTGAACGGCATCTATGCCAACGGCATCTATGCCAACGGCATCTACATCAACGGGATCAGCCTCAATGGCATCGTGGCCAACGGCATCCACCTGAACGCCCTTTTCGTCAACGGCATCTCGGTCAACGGCATCTCGGTCAACGGCATCTCGGTCAACGGCATCAGCGTCAATGGCCTGCCGGCCGATCTGCGGGATCCGTTGATCAATCAGATCGTGTCCTACCTGGTCAGCTGTGCCCTCCCCGAGGACGACAGCGTCACCTACACCGCGGGAGCGACCTCCTACACCTTCGCCGGCGACATCGGTCTGGCGCCGGACTGGAAGAACCAGGCCTGCGACGAGGACTGCCAGGGGTGGGTGACGGCCTGCATGCTCTCCCGAATCAATCACCAGGGGCAACATGTCGAGATCTCAATGCGTGGGAAGAACAACGCCCTCAAGCTGGAGAAGCACGAGGCTCGCGACTTCCCGGTGCGGGAGGCCACCTACTACGGCAACCTGTTCGATGGGTCGGGCGACGTCTTCACCTGCTACAACCCGGGCACCCCGTCGATCCACCGCGTGTGCGGCGATTCGCTGGACGGCTGCCCCATGAAGGTGGTGGGGCCCTGCGACGTTGCGTGCAAGAACGAGGGTGCGCACGGCACCTTCCAGAAGTGCAGCGGCAGCCTCCCCGCCAGGAAGAAGAATGGCCTCTACGACGAGACCATCACCGTCTTCCTGAGGCAGCTGTAAGAGGTGAACACCTGACCCAATGATCGGCTCCATCGTTGCAGGCCGATTTCAGATAGAGAAGAAAGCCGGGTCGGGCGGCATGGGCACGGTGTACCGTGCCCATGACCTCGTTGATGGGTCCAAGGTCGCGCTGAAGATCCTGTCCTCGGAGCAGATCCGGGACGCCGAACGGTTCGCGCAGGAAGCGGCCATCCTGGCCACGCTCTCGCACCCCGCCATCGTCCGCTACATCGCGCACGGGGTGACCGCCGAGCAGCACTTCCTGGCGATGGAGTGGCTGGACGGCGAGAGCCTGGACACCCGGGCGGACAAGGAGCCGCTGGGCGTGCAGTCGGTGCTGGCGGTCCTGAGGCGGACCACCCAGGCGCTGGCCTACGCCCACGAGCGCGAGATCATTCACCGCGACATCAAGCCCGACAACCTGTTCCTGCCGGGCGGCCGGATCGAGGGCCTGAAGCTGCTGGACTTCGGGGTGGCCCGCCTGCTGCAGACCAAGCGCAAGCTGACCCAGACCGGCGTCTTCCTGGGAACCCCGGCCTACGTGGCGCCGGAGATCGTCATGGGCAGCAAGATGGTCGACCGGCGCGCCGACTTCTACTCGCTGGGCTGCGTGGCCTTCCGCTGTCTGACCGGGCGCACGCCGTTCGACAGCCCCGACGTGGGTGCGCTGCTGACCAAGATCATGATCGAGACGCCGCCCTCGGTGCGCCAGCTGGCGCCCAGCGTGCCCGAGCCGATGGCCGCGCTGGTGGCGCGCCTGCTGGAGAAGGATCCCGACCGCCGCCCCACCGACGGCGTCGAGCTGCTGGCCGAGCTCGAGCGCCTGAATGACCTGCCCGATGTGCGGCCGGAGATCCGCAAGCGGCGCGCCAGCATCAGCCTGACCCTGTCGGAGAAGCGCATCGGGTGCCTGGTGATGGCCGGTCCGGTCGGCGGGGCCCGGAACCGGACCGGCCACGACAGCAGCGAGCGTACCGAGGTGCTGATCGAGCGCCCGGGCGCCGTGCCCGAGCTGCAGCCGATGGAGAGCGAGCTGCAGAGAGACTTCGGGGCCAAGGTGCACAGCTTCGCCGACGGTTCGTTCGTGATCCACCTGCCGCCGGTCGGCAAGGCGGTGGACCTGGCCACCAAGGCCGCGCGGGCGGCGCTGGTGGCCCGGCGCCACGCCCCCGAGCGCAGCATCGCGGTGGCCTCCGGCCAGGTGAGCGTGTCGGATGCGTCGGTGGGGCTGGGGGCGATCATCGACACGGCAGTCTGCCTGCTGGCCGAGACTCCGGTGGGCCGCATCCGGCTGCACGACATGGTGGCGGGACTGGTGGACACCCGCTTCTCCATCGCCCGCGAGACCGGGGGGCTGTTCCTGGAGGGCGACCCCAGCGTCAGCCAGACCCGGCGCAAGCTGCTGGGCAAGACCACCGAGTTCGTCGGCCGCAGCCGCGAGCTGGCCGCCCTGACCGGCATGTTGACCGCCGGGCTGGACGAGGGCAGCGCCCAGGCGGCGGTGGTGTTCGGCCCCGCCGGCATCGGCAAGTCCCGCCTGCTACAGGAGTTCCTGAGCGCGGCCCACCGCCAGAACCCCAGCGTGAAGGTCCTGTTCGCGGGCGCCGACTCGATGGCCGCGGGATCGCCCTTCGCCCTGCTGGCCAAGGCGCTGCGCCGGCACGCCGGGGTGGCCGACGGCGATCCGATCGAGGAGAGCCGGCGCAAGCTGGGACAGTGTTTCGCCCCGGGCAGCGGCAGTGAAAACGCCAAGCGGCTGGCCTTCCTGGGCGAGCTGTGCCGGGTGCCGTTCCCCGATTCGCAGAGCGAGGCGTTGCGGGCGGCGCGGGCCAACCCGCAGCTGATGGGCGACCTCATGCGCCGGGCGTACGAGGACTGGCTGAAGGCCGAGTGTGGCAAGCAGCCGGTGATGCTGGTGCTGGACGACCTGCAGTGGGGCGACGCCGGCACGGTGGCTTTCGTCGAGGCGGCCCTGCGCAACCTGCGCGATCTACCCCTGCTGGTGCTGGGGCTGGGGCGGCCCGAGGTGCGCGACACCTTCCCGGACCTGTGGGCGGCCAGCCGGCCGGTGCAGCTCGAGCTGGGGCCGCTGTCGAAGAAGGCGGCCGAGAAGCTGGTGCGCGAGGCGATGGGCGCCGAGGCGCCGGCGGCCACGGTGGCGGCGATCGTCAGCCGCGCCGACGGCAATCCCTTTTATCTGGAGGAGCTGGTGCGTGCGGCGCGGGCCGGCCGCACCGACGGGCTGCCCGATTCGATCCTGGGGATGGTGCAGGCCCGTCTGGACGCCGAGGCCGATCAGGCCAAGCGGGTCCTGCGGGCGGCCAGCATCTTCGGCGAGCGCTTCTCGCGCAACGGCCTGGCCGCGCTGCTGGGCGGGGAGGCCGAGCTGCCGCAGCTGATCGAGTGGATCGACCGGCTGGCCGACCGCGAGCTGGTGAGCGTGAACGCGGGGGCCGAGGGCTCGGAGGGCGAGCTGTCGTTCTGCCACGCCCTCATCCGCGAGGCCGCCTACGCCATGTTGACCGAGGACGACCGGGTGCTGGGGCACCAGCTGGCCGGGGATCACCTCGAACAGGTGGGCTACGCCGACGCCATGGTGCTGGCCCAGCACTTCCGCCGCGGCGGTCAGCCCGCGCGGGCGGTGCGCTGGTACCGCGAGGGGGCCGAGCAGGCCCTGCGCGCGACCGATCTACAGGGGGCCATCGCGCGCGCCGACGTGGGCCTGGAGGCGATCGGCTCACTGGATCCGGCGCAGCGGGCGGAGGTTGCGGCCGACACCGAAGGAGCTCTGTGCCTGACCCAGAGCGAGGCCCACCTGTGGCGGGCGGAGTTCGAGCTGGCGGTCCGAAGAGGCGGCGAGGCCATGCGCGCGCTGCGCCCGGGCTCGGGGCTGTGGTACCGCGCGGTGGGGCAGACCCTGGTGGGTTACGGCAAGCAGGCCAAGGTGGGCGCGGTCAGCGACCTGGTCGGGCGGGCGCTCAGCGAGGAGTGCGAAGCGAATGCGGGCGACGCGCGCGTGATCTGCCTGGCCTGGGCGGTCAGCTTCATCTTCATGGCCGGCCGGCTGGCTGAGGGCGACCGCTTGTTCGAACGCGTGGTCGAGATCGTGCAGGACATGCCGGACGCGGCGCCGCAGACCGTGGCGCTGGTCGAGCAGGCGCGGGCTGTGCAGGCCTCGGCCCGCGGCGACCAGCCCGCCTGCCTGCGCGCGCTGGAGTCGGCGGCAGCGGCGTTCGAGGTGGCGGGAGACGTACGCAACCTCTCGACGGTGCGGGCGAACATCGGCTTCGTGGTCTCGGAGCTGGGAGTCTGGGAACGGGCCGAGTCGGCGCTGCGGGACGCGCTGGCCGATGGACAGCGACTGGGCCTGACCGAGCAGGAGGCCGTGGTCGAGCACAACCTGGGCCGGGTGCTCGCCATCCGCGGCGATCCCGCCGCTGGCGAGGTGCTGGAGCGGCGGGCGATCGAGAGCTTCGTCCGGCACGGCGAGCCCCGGCTGGAGGGGCTGGCCCGGGCGTACCTGGCCGAGATCAAGCTGCTGGCAGGAGCGCCCGCGGAGGCGGAGGCGTGCGCCAACTCCGTGCTGGACGTGTCGCAGGCGCCGCCGGGCGCGCGCGTGCTGGCGCTGGCGGTGCGGGCGCGCGCGCAGCTGGCCCAGAG
>JBKPRZ010000812.1:0-11391 GCA_046734815.1 Myxococcota bacterium
CGATGGGGTGGCGCACGTCCCCCGGCCGGGCCGCTCCGGCGCCGACCGCTCCCGCCACCAACAACTGGAGCCGCGGCTGGCAGCAGGGCCAGGGTGGCTTCCCGGCCGCGCCCCAGCGCAGCCTGCAGCCGGCACATCCCACCTTCCAGGCGCCCGGCAGCGGCTGGTCCGGCGGCAACCTGCGGGCCGCGCCGTCCCAGTCGGCGCCCTCGTTCCGCAGCGCCCCTGCGCCCTCCGCACCGGCGCGCGGCATCCCGTCCTCGGGATCGTCGGCTCCCAGCTTCCGCGGCGGCGGGGGCGGCGGCGGCTTCCGCTCCGGCGGAGGCGGCGGCCACAGCTGGCACCGCTGAGCGCACAGCTGACGCCGCCGTCGTCCGGCGGGGGCGTCAGTTGCAGCCGTGGGGGAAGATGCAGTTGTCCTCGTAGCTGAACTGCGGGTAGCGGTCGAAGGTGACCGCGCCGAAGAAGTTGACCCCCGCGGCCAGCACGATCAGCGCCTTGAACAACATCCCGAAGCGCTGCCCGCCCACCGCCAGCAGCACGATCAGATACACGATGTAGTCCAGGGCGAAGCGGTAGCCGAACTGCTGGTAGCCCGAGTTCTGGTACAGCAGCGAGGGCAGCGCGGCGGCGGCGATGGTGATCCACAGACCGGGCTCCAGCGGGCTGCGCTCGCGCCGGCCGAACAGCCAGGCCAGGTTGGGCGAGGTCACGAACAGCGACATGCCGTAGCGGCTGTACTGCACGAACGGGTACCCGTTGAACAGCTTCGGCAGCAGCACCAGGGCGCAGGTCAGGTTGCGTGACAGGAAGTGGTAGTTGAACAGCCCCCAGCGCTCGACCCGTTCCTTCCAGGTGATGTTCAGGTATTCGTGCCCGAACACGGTGAAGCGGTCGAAGCGCGCGTAGTTGTACAGGAACAGCACCAGCAGGATGGCGGCGGCCGGGGCCGCGCACCGCCACAGCTTGCCGAACAGGCCCGGTGGCAGGCGGTGGTGCTGGCGCAGCTGCAGCCACAGGTTCTTCCACCCGCCCGAGACCCGCACCGCCTCCCAGACGAACAGCGGCACCATGTACCCCAGCGGCGGCCGGGTGGCGAAGCCCAGGCCCAGCAGCAACCCCGCCACCCAGGGCCGCGACGCCTCGAGCGAAGTCCACGTGTACAGGATGACGATGGTGACGGCGATGACGTGGGCCGTGTACCAGACCTGCCCCAGCACCGAGCAGTAGTAATAGACCGAACCCACCCCCAGCAGCGCCACCAGCCACAGGTCGTCGGCGATCGAGCGCCGCGAGTACCCGCGCCGGGCCAGCTGCCGCAGCAGCAGGAACAGCAACACCGGGTTGAAGGCGGCCCACACCACCGTGAAGGCGACGTCGTTCAGCTGCAGGCCGGCGAAGGCCACGAACGGCACCATCGGCACCGCCGGGAAGGGCGGGAACGAGACGTAGCGGACCGCCTGGCGGCTGGCGATCTCCGAATCGTCGATGGTCTCGCTGCCGCCGCGGGTGAAATAGAAGCGGTCGCTGGCGCCGGTGCTGCCGAACTTGCCGCGCACCTTGCGGCCGTCCCTCAGGGTCAGCTCGTCCACCCGCGCCCAGTCGTTCTCGTTGGGGGGCTGGCCCTTGAGCGCCAGGCGCCCGTCCAGCCAGCCCTCGGCCAGGTAGACGAAGTGGTTGTATTGCGAGTGGTGCCGCAGCCGCGGACCCGAGGCCGCCAGGTAGGCGCCCAGGAAGACCAGGTAGATGACCAGCAGGCCCCAGCGCCCCTGGAAGACGGTCTCCAGTCGGGTGGGTGGCCGGGCGGAGGTGTCGGGGTTGGTTTGTTCTTTCATCGCGACTCGTTCAGCGCGGGCCCGAAGGCGGTGGGCCCGCAGGTGGCACGGTTGGCCGCTGGTAGGCGGTGACGATCGGGACCCCTTCGCGCGTGCGCACGTAGGCCGGGCGGGTGGTCCCGTAGGCTTCCCACATCACGCCCTCGTACAGCACGAAGTGGCGCTCGTGGATCAGGATGGCGAGATCGGAGCTGGCGATCACGTCCTCGCCGATGCCGACGAAGTCGCGCCAGCCGTAGGGCAGACGGTTGTCGCGCACGTAGAAGTTGATGGCGTCGCCCGAGACGTCGTTCCAGTAGATGCGGCGGCTGGGTGGCTCGTGGGCGACGATCCAGTCGAGCATGGGGAGGACCGAATAGGCCCAGAATTGCCGGTTCATGCCGATCGAGGCCCCGCCCGTGAAACCGCCCGCCAGCAGGTTGTAGTGCGACAGCCCGTCGGGGTGCGATCGCCGCGTCTCCAGCAGGGCCGGCAGACACACCATCGCCGCCACCACCGCGGGCACGGCCCGGTCCAGCCGCGGACGCCTCAGCGCCGCGGCCGTCTCGCCGGCCAGGCGCACCACCCAGCGCAGGCCGATGCCGGCCAGGATGGCCAGATACGGCATCGCCGGCATGAAGTGTTTCACCCCGCCGAAGATCGGGACGCTGGGCAAGGCCAGCACCGCCATCGGCCCCAGCACCTGCACGAACAGGAACGCGCCCGGCGCGCGGTCGACGTCGGCGGCCGGACGCAGCCAGGTCGCGCGGGCATCCGGTGGAGGTGGCGGATCCGGCAGCAACGTCTGATCTTCGGCGGCGGGATCGCGGCGGCGGCGGCGCGCGCGCCGGACCATCAGCGCCACGCCGGCGCCCGCCAGCACCAGGGTGGTGACCGGCACGGTGAAGGCGGTGGACACGAACGGGAAGGTCATCCGCACCAGCTTGCGGTCCCACTCGGTGGGCGGGTTGTTCCAGTTGCGGCCCAGGTACTCGAAGTTGTAGTGCTCGTGCTGCGTGTGCCGCTGCACGTACCAGCGCGTGTGCAGCACCGGGTGGATCCACAGCTTGGGCCAGTGAAGGAAGAAGACCACCGGCCCCAGCACCGCCATCGACAGGAAGACCAGGGGCACGAACGGCACCCGCCGCCGGCCGCGCCCGCCGATCAGGTCGTGGCGGCGCATCCACACGTAGTGACCGAGCAGGAAGATCGGCATCAGCCAGGCGTTGTGCTTGACCCCCAGGGCGATGCCGAACACCACGCCGGCGATCAGCGCCCAGCGCACCGAACGAAGCGCCTTCCAGTAACAGAGCCCCACCGCCACCGCCATCACCGTGATGGGTGCGTCGAAGGCGGCGATCTGGGCGTGGAAGAAGTAGTGCGGCTGGGCCACCGACAGCACGCTGGCCACCACCGCCGGTCCGCGGCCCACCCAGCGGCGGGCCAGGAAGAACACCAGCGCCGCGCCCAGCCCGGCCATCAGGATGGCGGGGAAGCGGAAAGCGGTCGACTCGCGGGCGAACAGGGGGAGGGTCACGTGTTTGCGGGGGACGGCGATGTAGTGGTGGGCCGCCTCCTTTACACACTCGCAGCGGTGGAACAGTCGCCAGGAAAACGCATACAGCGTCTTCATGACCACCGGGTGCTCGGGGTTGTCGTTCCAGTAATAGTCGATGCCGGCACGCGTGAACGACTGTCCGGGGTGGCCGGCCTTCAGGTTGGCGCCCAGGGTCTCGAACCAGCCCCAGTACTTCTCCGCCGCCCGGAAATACTGGGCCTCGTCGCGCCCGATGCCCTGCCGGCCCTCGACCGCCAGCATCCACAGGACGGTCAGTGATGCCAGCGCCAGCGCCAGCACGCCGTCGATGCGCCGCCGCTGCGTGGAGGCGCTCACCGGCCGCGCGCCTCTGCCGCGAAGCCGAAGTGGCGCGAGGCGGGCCGCGCCGAGGTGATCTCGAAGCGCACTTTGGCGGTGCGCCCGGCGAACGTGGCTGTGGGAAAGCGCGACACCGTCCAGCCGGTGCGGTTGCCGCTCTCGGAGCGACCGACCTCCTGGCCGTCGACCAGCACCCGCAGCACGACCGTGCCGTCACCGCCCTTGCGGCGCCAGACGTGGTGCAGCCCCGCGCCCACCGCGATCTCCTTGCCCAGGGGCACCTGGCTGTATTCGATCGCCATGCTCGCGTTTTCCACCGGCAGGACCAGCAGCCCGCGCCGGAGGGTGCTGCCGATCTCCAGCACCCGCGGCTGGACGATGTTCATCGAGCGGTCGGGACACTGATACATGTCGGCCATCCGGTTGCAGGGGACCACCTTGCCGCCGGCCTCCACGCGCGAAACCTGCGCCCGGTCCCAGGCGTCCACGAAGTCGTAGGTCGGCGTCAGGGCGGGCCGCTCGTACAGCCGCGCGCTCAGCTGGCCGAACCGGCGCCGCTCGACCAGGCGAGAATCGCTGGCCGACTCGAAGCCCTCGGGCGCCCGGGCCCCGCGCTGGGCCAGCACCCAGATGCGCCCATAGCTGCGGTGGTCGATGCGGCCGGCCATGCGCGCCGGGATCAGGTCCCCCAGGTGCAGGCGCAGCACCTGGTCGGCCCAGGCCGGCGCGGCCACGATCAGGTCCCCGGGCCGGTGCCCCGCCTTGACCCAGGCCGCCGCGGCGGCCCAGTCGGCGTCGGACGGGGTGTGCAGGGGCGACACCAGCGCGTTGCCCGCCTCGACCGCCGCCAGCAGCAACACCGCCGCCGTCACGCCCAGGGCCAGCCGCCCCGGTCGCGCCGGCTGCGCGACGGAATCCCCGGTTGGAGCCGCCATTTTCAAGCCGCGGGAGCGTACCACACCGGACGCGGCCGGCCGGGCGAGGTCGATGCGCCCGGCCACAGGCGACGGAACAAGCCGCGAGGCCCCCCGTGTAACCGGGAGCGACAATTTCACCCGTCGCCGAGGAGGCCACGATGATCGCGTCTCGTCCGGTCCGCGTCCTGCCCCTGTGGCTGCCGCTTGCGCTGGTTGCGGCCTCCTGCGGATCGTCCGCCGGCCCGATGTCCGGCCCCGGGTCCCCGCCACCACCCGCCACCGGTGGACCGGCCCCCACGCCCCCCACCGGGGGAGGCGGCGGCCCGGCGCCGCCCATCGATCCCGTCTCGCCGCCGCCGCCCGGGATGCAGCCGCCCGGGATGCCCCCGGGCATGATGCCGCCGCCCGGGATGCAGCCGCCGCCGGCGCCGCCGGCGGAGCCCCCGCCGCCGCCCGATCCGAACCACCTGGTGTGGCCCAACGCCGTCAGCTCGAAGAACTCGGATCCGTGGCTGGTGGAGAACCACACCAAGATCGTCGAGATGCACCCGCGCTTTCTGATCATCGACTTCGCCAACGGGTTCACCAACGAGCAGGTGATCGCGCGGTTCAACCTGCACAAGCAGGCGCTGATGGTGGGGTCGACCTACCACGGGTACAGCGACCCGAACGCCAAGCCGTTCATGATCTGGGAGGTCTTCAAACACGTCGACCTCAAGGACCATCCGGCCGCGCCCGATGCCATGGCCCCCAACAGCAGCAAGATGCCCCGCCGCAACAACGGCATCGACTTCGGGCGGCTGTTCTCGCAGGAATTCGCCGACCTGTACCAGGTGCCCGACCCGAACAGCCCCGGCCGCTTCATGAAGATCTGCGACATGTTCAACGCCGGGATGGTCAATGACATCCTGGTGGCGTTCATCAAGAAGGCGCCGGACAACAACGTGCCCGAGGTGGTCGAGTTCCACCAGGTCTACGACGGCAAGAACGCGGCGAAGATCGAAGGCCGCTACGACCAGCGGGCGGGCAACGGATCCTGGGGCCCGGGCGACATCGAGCAGGTCATGCAGTGTGGCCGTTCGGTGCGGCTGAACTTCCTGGAGATGACCGGCAACCTGACCAACGCCATGGAGGTGCTGGGCCACAACTTCGAGCACATCGGCTCGCGCACGATGCCCCTCTTCTACGCCCAGCTGAAGCCGTTCCTGAACTTCGACCTGAACACGCGGCTGGGGACGCCGTTCCAGGACTGGTACGGCGTCTGCGTGCCGGGCCAGCCCTGCCTGACCTACCCGGACATGAACTCGGTCGCGTTCCCGGGGGGGATGGTCGCCCCGTTCGACCAGGGCTGCGGCAACGCCCACTTCCCGCCCAACGCCAGCCGCCACTACGACAAGGCCAACCAGCAGGTGGTGCTGTCGACCTGCGAGCACTACGGCCTTCACGACGGGCCGGACGGCAAGGATCTGAAGACCCCCTACAGCGTCCGCACCCTCGACCGCTACAAGGACAACCCGGTGGCCAAGGCGATGCCCGGCGGCGCCTGGTTCCTGTACTGGTGGCAGAGCTGGCCTGGCTTCGACACCAAGGCCACCATGCCCGACGGCACCCCCATGAAGAACTGGTGGGTGTACCTGTATTACTGAGGCGTTCTCGGATCAGCGGACGCCCCTCACCCCTCCCTCTCCCCGCTGGCGCGGGGCGAGGGCGAACGATCGCGGGGGGGCCACACGCCGGGACGATGCGGGCGCCGGGACGATGCGGTCGCCGTCAGCCCACTGCCTCGCCCTTCAGGCGGCGGGGCTCGAGGCCGATGGCGCGGCTGAGTTCGCGGTGGACGCGGGCGACGCGTTCGATCTGGCCCTTGGCGGGGAAACGTTCGTAAAAGCCCTCCGCCCGGAACTGGCGCAGCTGCTCGCGCCAGGCCTGGAGACGCCGTTCCCAGCGTTTCTGCCGGCCGTCCACCGGCTCGGCATCCTCGCGGCAGAGGTCGGCGCACACGCGGATCATCGCCTTGAGGGTCACCGGCTTGGTCACCATGTACGAACCGTTGCCCCAGGCCTCCCCCCACACCTTCTCCGCCGCCTTCAGGAAGTCGCGCACGCGCTCGTAGTAGCGCTCGACCTCGCGCTGGCTGGCGCCCTTCTTGTCGATGGACCGCCACTCGGCCGAGGCCCAGCGGTGCAGCTCGTTGAACAGCTCGGCCTGCAGGATCCATTTTTCCTGCTGGCTGCGCCCACCCAGGCGGTTGATCCGGTAGCGCAGGGGACTGTCGTCCTCGCTGTACAGCCGCTCGGCCAGCTTGGCGGCGAACTTCTTGTCCGGCGCCGCCCAGGAGACCCGTTCGTACAGATCCACCAGGTGGCTCTTGTTGATGCGCGTGGGGGTCGAGTTGATGATGACGAACATCTCGGTGGCAAAGTCCTCGCTCTTGCCATCGAAGATGATGCAGGGGACGTGCATGGTCCGGGCGTCGTCGGGGTGGTGCCGCCGGTAAAACTGCAGCGCCGCCAGCCGGTGTTGCCCGTCGATGATCAGGTATTTGCCCTCCGGCTCTTCCAGATGCCCGACGTTCTCGAACCCGCGCACCGGATCGAAGCTCAGCCGCTCGTTGGTGAACAGCAGCACCGTGCCCGGAATCGGCGGCTGACTGACCGCCGTCTCGTAGAAGTTCTGGATGGCGGCGACCTTCTTGCGGGACAGCTCACGCTGGAAGGCCTCGTCGGTGTGCTCGATGCGCGCGATGAACTGCGCGACCTCGTCGTCCGCCGCCACCTCCTCGGCCGCTATCCGCTCGCCCTCGCCGTAAAAGCGGCTGATGAACTGGACCTTCTCCAGCAGGTCTTCGGTCGGGTAAGCCGCGAAGTAAAAGACACTGTCTTTCTGCCGTACCTGCGTAGCCAGCATCCCCGAATGATAGAGGATCTTTCGACGAGGCGTGTCTTCGAAGTCCGGACCGAGCCAAGCCGACAAGCCGGGCCGGCCGCGAGGCGCGACGAGGGCGAATACTAGACGTATTTAACCGAGGAGAAACGAAGCGGCCGGCCCGGATCGTCGGCTTGGCGACGGGAGGACTTCGAAGACACGCCTCGGTGCGCGATTCCTGTCCGGGGCCTCGTCGGGCAGCGCCGTGCGCGTTACCGCGCGGCGCTCACATACCGCAGGGCGGGGGAGGCGGGAAACCGTCGCAGCCGAAGACCAGCTCGGGGTTGGCCAGCGGGTTCTTCTTCAGCATGTTGCACGCCTCGCCGTAGACGTGGACGATGCGCAGGTTGGGGGCGCCGCCCCAGTTCCAGCCCTCCCGTCGGGCGGGGTCGCGGGGGATGCGCATGTTGCCAATGTTCATGGCCACGAAGTCCGGGGCCGGCGGCAGGGCGTTGCCGTTGACCCGCAGGACACACGAGCTCATGCGGCTGGTGATCTCGTCGAGCGCGGCCACCATCTGCGCCTTGTCGAGCGCCTGGAAATACTTCTGCTCGCCGGCGCGCGGCTCGCCGCCGGCGGCGGCCAGGTCGTTGAGCGTCCGGTGCTGCGGGCTGGCCGGGGTGGCGGTGCCGATGACGTAGGTCCGCACGCCCATCATGGCCTGGTTCACCACCGCCTTGACCGCCTCGGTCTCACCGGGCGCCCCGACGGGACAGTTGGGGATGCCATCGGTGGCCAGCACCAGGTAGCGCGGGTTGTTCGATGGGTTGATCAGCAGGGCCCGGGTCGCTGCCTTCACCCCCTGGTCCAGCGGCGAGCCGTCCATCCCCATCATCGGCATGCTGCCGCGGATGCGCATGACGATGGGGTTGAGGTTCGACAGCGCCACCGGTACGTCCAGGCTCTCGGTCACGTCGCACATCACGTTGCTGCTGGGAAACAGCTTCAGCCCCCACAGCACGGCGGCGTTGGTGCGGCCGAGGTTGTCCTCGATGGCTGCCGCCATCTCGTTCCAGCGGTTCGAGGCGGTGCCCGGGACCATGCGCAACATGGCGCTGGATCGGTCGAACACCAGCACCAGTTCGGGCGTGGTGGGCTTGAGCTGGAAGTAGCCGAAGGAGCACTGGACGTTCGGCGGCTGGCACATGTTGGGTGCCGCGTCCGGGCGGTCGGGCATGCTGGCATCGACCGGCGGCGGCGGCGGGCTGGCGTCGGGCGGATCGAGCACCGGAGGAGTCCGCACGCTGGCGTCGGGCTTCATCGGTTCGGGCCCGACCCCGGTGTCGACGTCCGGAAGGCCGACCTGGTTGGTTCCACATCCGACGGCGATCAGACCAGCCAGCAGGAACCCGACACCCAGCGGGGGATGGCCGATACGCAGGGACGAAACCATAAGCAACTCCAGCGACGTTCTCGGGAACCGCCTGTCAAAGGTTGCTAATAATTGATTACCACCGACTGCGGCAGGACGGTGACCGAGAAGCTCACATTACCACGGGTGCCCCCACGCGCCAGGTCAAAAACCCGCGATTTCCACGACCGAGGCGCGGCCACCGCTATTGAACGACGATTGGGACTACCATCACGTCCGACGTCGTCAGACCCTGCCGCCCGCGCGACAGGCCCTTAAGGATCAGCGCACCCGACCGCGGGCGGCGACGCGGAAGGTGCCCTCGACGCGGCCGCCGCGACCGTAGGCGATCTCGTCGTGCATGTTGACCGTGGTGCAGACGTGGCTGGGAATGATCCACATCTTTTCGCCAATCTTGGCCGCTGAATCGTTGCGTACGTAGCCGTGTTCCTCGTTCATCTTGACCATGGTCCAGCCGGGCCGGTCCGGGATGAGGCCATAGGTCCCGACGTTGACGGTGGCGTCGCTGGAGAAGGTCTTGGTGCCGCCGTCCACGACGCACTGGCCCGGCACGGCGGTGCTCACCACCGTGACCAGCACCCGCAGGGCACAGTCCTCGACGGCGGCCAGCTTGTTGGCGACGCAGCTGGCGTCGTTGAAGACATAGGTGCCCGGGCGGATCTCCGTGGTGGCGGGGATCAGCGGCGTCTTGGGCGCCGCCGGCGTCGACCCACCCGACACGACGGGCACGTCGAAGCCGGCCGCGTTCAACGCGGCGATGTGGCCGTCGATGCGGGCGCGCGCCTTGGCGAAGCCAGCCTCGTCGATCCAGGACGGCCAGTAGAACAGCCCCCGGAACTCGGCGCAGGCGCGGGCGATGGCCACCACCTGCTCGGGAGTCTCGACGCCGCAGCGACCCGCGCCCACGTCCACCTCGACCATCGCGCCGATGCCGGGCAGCGCGCGCGCCGCCTCGACCGAGTCGACCACCACCGTCACGCGCCGCCGGGCGCCCAGCGCGCGCAGGCGCGGCAGCTTGTCGGCCATGATCGGGTAGGCGATCAGGACGTCGTCGCCGGGCAGCACCTCGGCCTCGCCGATCTTGGCCACGGTGATGCCGACCGCGCCCGCCTCCAGCTGCAGGCGCGCGACCTCGGCGATCTTGTGCGTCTTGGTGTGCGGGCGCAGGCCCACCCCCCAGGCGCGGCAACGCTCCTGCATCGAGCGGATGTTCCGCTCCATGACGTCGAGGTCGATGTAGACGGCGGGCGTCTCGAGGTCGAAGGCGTTCATGGGCCGCTCAGCGTCGGGCCACGCATTCGATCTCGACCGCGATCCCGCCGGGCAGCGCGCCGGCCTGGATGGTGGTGCGCGCCGGATAGGGCGCGGAGAAGAAGGAGGCGTACACCTCGTTCATCGCGGCGAAGTCGTTGATGTCGCGCAGGTACACGTTGCACTTGAGGACCTTGTCGATCGACGACCCGGCGGCCTCGAGGATGGCTTTGATGTTGTCGAGGGTCTGGCGGGTCTCGAGCTTCACGTCCCCGCGTTCCAGCTGACCGGTGGTGGGGTTGCCGGGGCCCTGGCCGGCCAGGAAGATGAGGTCGCCCTCGATGATTGCCTGCGAGTAGGGGCCCACGGGCTTGGGCGCCTTGTCGGTGACCACGGGTTTGCGCATGGGGGTACCTTCCTAAAACGATACAATCTCGTCAACCGCGAGACCGCCGGCCGCCGAGCGGTCCTCGAGCACCAGGGTGACGGCGCGGCCGCGCAGCTGGCTGACGTCCCACTCCACGCTGCGGCTCGTGCCGTCGGGCGTGGCGGTCCGGATGACCTCGGCGCCGTCGACCAGCAGCACGCGCAGGTCCGCGGCGCGGTCGCCGGCCAGGGTGAAGCGCAGGTGGGGGCGGTCGATCGGCAGCGGCGGCGAGCGCAAGGTGCCGGTGGCCTGCGGGCCGAAGCGGCGGGAATCGGCCGCGGCGCGGCCGAACAGCCCCGGCTGGGCGGGCGCCGGGTCGACACCCCAGGCATCACCCGCGGGCACGAAGCCGGCCCATCCCGACTCGAAGTCGTGCAAGCGCACGCCGCCGGCGGGCAGCGGCGGGGGCGGCTGGGTGCGGGCCAGCAGCCGGCGCGGCGAGGTCTCGGCGCCCGAGAACGAGCGGACCGCGTCCACCCCTTCGGTGAACTCGCCGATGTCGTGGTAGCGGGCGGCCAGGGTGGGCCACTCCCAGGGCTGCGATTTGTAGTCGAGCACCACGTAGGAAAAGCGCCCGTCGGCCAGCGCCTGGTCCAGGCCGGCGGGGCGGCCGATCAGGTTGCCCACGTCCCAGACGCCCATCCGATGCAGGTGCGGCGGGCGGCCGGCCAGGACGGCGTAGTAGGGATGAAAGGGGATGAACAGCGGGCCGTCGAGGGCGCGGATGCGCTCGAGGAAGCGCTGGGCGGCGATCTGGTCGCGGGCGCGCGGCACGAACCGGCGCGTGTCGGGCAGCGCGGTGCGCACCG
>JBKPRZ010000813.1:0-7766 GCA_046734815.1 Myxococcota bacterium
GCAGGCGCCCCTGCACCAGGCCGACGAGGCGCTGGCCAGCGGGCGGCTGGCCGAGGCGCGCGCGCGGCTGCTGCAGCTGCTGTCCCGCTACCCGCGGGAGGCGCGGGTCCATTTCCTGCTCGGCAACCTGGAGTTCATCGAGAAGCACCCGGCGGCGGCGCTGGCCTCGTACGGCCAGGCGCTGGACCTGGACCCGGGGCTGCGCGGCGACGCCGCCCTGCTGCTGAACACGCGGGCCCTCCTGGGCGACCGGGACAAGAAGCTGGCCCTGTCCGCGCTGGCCTTGCTGGCCGACAAGATCGGCGCTCCGGCGCGCGACGATCTGGCCCGCATCGCCTCGTCGGACCGGCGCCCCGAGTTCCGGGCGGCGGCACGGGCGGCCTGCGAGAAGGTCAAGTGCGGCGCGCAACTGGACCTGGTCGAGAGCTACTCGATCGATCTCGCTCAGGCGCGCAGCTGCGACGAGAAACGCGAGGCGGTGCGGGCGCTGGCGGCGACCCGGGACCGCCGTGCGGCAGAGCGGTTGCGCAAGGCGCGCGGCGTGCGGGGCCCTCTGGGTGGCATATTGGGTGGGGGGAACGACTGCGTGCGCAAGGACATCGACCTCGCCTTGAAGGACCTGGGTAGCTGATGCAGCTGTTTCGCGCGGTCCTGGTCCTGGCCGCGGTGGCGGCCGCCACCGGGCAATATCTGCAGGAGCGCTACCGGCTGGCGCGCATGCAAGACCTGCCGGTGCGCGAGGCGCGCGCGCGGCTGGAGGCACGCCGGCGAACCAGCGAGCGCACCATGATCTGGGTGACTGTCGGTCTGGCCCTGGTCGGCGTGGCGGCGCTGGTGGACCTGATCCTGGGCAGTGGGCGGCACCTTCCGTGAGGCCATCATGTTGACTTCGGTGTTGCTGATGGTGCTGGTGCTGTCCGCGGGGGCCCACCTGTCCGACGGCCTGCGCTTGAAGCAGGAGGAGGTGGTCCTGCACAAGCTGCCGGTCGACGAGGCCCACGCCTATTACCAGGTGCTGCGCCGGCGGGCCCGCCGCGTGCGCCTGCTGCGCGCGGTGGCGCTGACCGCGCTGATGCTGGTGATCCTGGCGGCCCGCCGCCGCTTCCTGCCGCCCGGCCACTGACGGCCCTGCTCGACCAGGGCGCGTTCGAAAACCGGAGGTCCGGAAGGGCGCCCGGTCAGTGCCTGGTGGCCACGCCCCGGCTGGCGGCGCCGCCGCGGGTGGGCGCCACCGCGAAGGTGTCGGGCAGGGGAGGCGCCCAGCTGACCGCGGCGTAGTCGACGATCGGCTCGACCTGCCAGTGCTCGGCGGCGGCGGTGAGGGTCAGCAGATCCAGCGGCGCGCGCAGCGGTTCCGAGGTCCAGGTGGCGGTGGTGCCCAGCTCGCACATCACGAAGCGCGGGGAGCTGGAGCGGAGCACATCGATCAGCAGCGGGCGCATGCGGGTGCGCAGGATGTGGCACCACAGCAGGGTCTCGTTGGCTCCCATCCCGAAGGAGCTGAGCATGCTGGGCCCGTCCTTCCACAGCTGGGGCACGAACACCAGGAACACCGCCGTGCTGCGGTCGCGGCTGTTGGGCGGCTTGCGGCCGTCGAGCGTCTTGTAGAACGCCCAGGTCACCTCCAGCCCGTTGCGCGTGTACTGGTAGTAGGTGGTCGAGCGGCGGTTGCGGCGCTCGGGGTCCAGGCGGCGGGCCGGCTCCTCGGCCAGGGTGACGGCGTTGCGGGCGCAGCGGTGGAAGAACAGCTCGAAGGGGCCGTGGACCGCCCGTTCGAGCGCGGTGCTGCTGGGGCGCAGGTGCCGTCGCGGCTGACCCTCGCCCTTGTCGTGCAAGGGCGGACGGGTGGGGAGAACCAGGAGGTCGCGTTGCGATAAGCGGCCGAAGGTCTCGCCCGGCTCTTCCTCGCGCGGCTTGTGGTTGAACCAGATGTCGCCCGGCTCGGCGCCGAGGCTCAGGAGGGCGGCCAGCAGCTCGGCGTAGCCGCCGCCGTCGCGCAGGTCGCGCGGGTTCCAGTCGCCAGCCAGCTGGGCAAACCACTGCACCGTACGGCCGGTCAGCAAGCCGCGATTCACGCCGTCCGCCGCGTTCGTGTTCATCCTCCGGCAGGAGAGTAACACGCCCAACAGCGGCCCACACTTCGCGCGCCAACACGGGAAGACGACCGGTAGACGACGGGCCACGACGGGCAGACGACGGGCAGCGGGCAAAACGCGTCCGGCGGAGGGGGTTTACGGAGGTTGGGATTGACCGTATGCTCAAGCGAACTGGGCTGGCTCAAATCCGCTTTGCAACCCACCCGATGACATCCAGTCCGCGGCGAGCCCCTTTCCCGATTGGTACAACCCGTCGTTGCCTGCCGGTTTCCGCCCTGATGCGCCTGGCGGTCGCGGTGGCGGTCCTCGCCCCCCTGCTGCCCGCCGCGCCGGCCCGGGCGCAGGACGACGCCCCGGGAACCGATGCCGGCTCGGGCTCGACCGACTGGGAACCGCTTTACCGGCTGGAGTTCGGCATCTACGGCGGCGGCCATTTCTTCGCCAAGAAACACGGCCTGCGCCAGTACAGCGACGATCCCATCGACTTTTCCCCCAAGCACGGGGGTGCCTTCGGGGCCCGCCTGACCTTCAACGTCAACCAGCACGTCGCTTTCGAGGGTGACGGCTGGTGGACCCCCACCCGCAGCCGCGACGGGTACACGCGCATCTCGGTGTTCGGCTACCGCGCCTCGTTGCTGGTGGACGTGGTGGGCACCGGGCCGGCGCGGCTGTTCTTCCAGCTGGGGGCGGGGGGCATCAGCTCGATCACCAACGACGAGGTCGAGATCCCCAATGATCAGGACCCGGTGGTGCACGGCGGGCTGGGGTTGAAGCTGTTCTTCGGCTCGCGCGCCGGCCTGCGCCTGGACGGGATCATCATGGCCCCGCCGGCCTTCGCCGCCGACGTCATCAAGATCGGCAACGAGACGGCTTTCGGCGGGCCCGACTACCAGATCCTGGGGACCATCTTCTTCAACTTTCTGGAGGCGCCACGGCCCCTGCCGCAGGTCATCGTCAAGAAGGAGACGGTGATGGTGCAACCGCCGGCGCCGGTGGACCCCGACGGCGACGGAATTGCCGGCGAGGCCGATCGCTGCCCCACCCAGCCCGAGGACGTGGACGGGTTCGAGGACGAGGATGGCTGCCCGGACAACGACAACGACCGCGACGGCATACCCGACAAGCAGGACAAGTGCCCGCTGCGCGCCGAGACCATCAACGGCGTCGACGACGACGACGGCTGCCCGGAGGAGGACACCGACGGCGACGGCTTCCTGGGGTCGCGCGACAAGTGCCCCGATGCGCCCGAGACCAAGAACGGCTTCCAGGACGACGACGGCTGCCCCGACGAGCTGCCGCCGGCGGTGAAGAAGTTCACCGGCGTGATCGAGGGGATCAACTTCAAGACCGGGTCGGCGTCGATCTTGCCGGGCTCGTTCACGGTGCTGGACCGGGCGGTGCAAGTTCTGCAGGAGTTCCCCAGCCTGAAGCTGGAGATTCAGGGTCACACCGACAACCGCGGTCGGGCCGCGGTCAACAAGGACCTGTCGCAGCGACGGGCCGAGGCCGTGCGCACCTACTTCATCACCCGGGGCATCAAG
The DNA here is from genome assembly GCA_046734815.1 of Myxococcota bacterium. GTDB lineage: Bacteria > Myxococcota_A > Polyangia > Fen-1088 > Fen-1088 > CAVYGB01. The sequence continues at coordinate 3,638 of JBKPRZ010000813.1, forward strand.
CCCGAGCGGCTGACCGCCATCGGCTTCGGGCTGGAACGGCCCATCGCCGACAACCGCAGCGAGTCCGGGCGCGCGCGCAACCGCCGCACCGAGTTCCGGATCATCACCGAGTGACCCGGACCGACCGCCCCGGCTGACGACGACCGACCAGCGGCCTAGCGGCGATCCGGCGGGTCGGGTGGGGCGGCGCCGCCCGGGGGCATCAGGCTCTCGGGGGTGGGGACCACCATCACGGTGGTCATCACCGTGTTGCCGGGCGAGATGTTCACCTCGGGCGACTTGCCCACCCCCAGCACGCGGCCGATGGCGCTCTTGAAGGTGACCGTGAACTGGACCGCTCCGCTGGAGGTGGAGGTGCTCCACTCGAACACGCCGAGCTCGTGGGTGGTCAGCGTGTTTTCCGCGCAGGCCAGCGCTCCGAAGTCCTCGTCCGCGCCGCCCACGTTGACCCCGCAGCTGGCTACGCTGGCCAGCCAGGGGTCGGGGGCGGTCTGGTCGATGGTCACGCGCACGGCGAAGTAGCCGTAGTCCACCTGTTCCTCGCAGCCGGCGCCGCCCAGCAGGGCCAGTCCCACCAGCGCCGCGCGCAGCCGGGACCCGGTCATCGGATCCCGCTCCGCCCGTCGCCGAAGCAGCCGATCACACCGGGGCTGCAGGCCCGCGCCGGGACGGTGCTGGGCTGGACCGCCCACACGCCCAGGGCCACGGTGCCGCCGACCACCACCGCGGTCAGCGCCCAGAACCACCACTTCTTGTAGTAGGGCGCCTCCTCCGAGCCGGGTTTCTTCGAGTCCGCCTGCACGCGGGCCTCGGCCTCGCGCTGCTCGCGGGCGCGTTTCTCGGACAGGGTGGGGGGCGGGTCGTCGGCCAGCGCCACCTGGGCGGCGGCCCGCACCAGGTCGCGCGCCCGCGCCGTCGGTGCAACGGTGCCGGTGGCGATCACCAGCCCCAGCAGGAAAGTCAGGCTTTTTCTCCGCATGGCGATGGCGGGCATTATAACGATCGCCGCGCGGGTCGGGAATTCGTCAGCCGGGCACCACGCCCGGAAAGGCGTAGGCCTGCAGCAGGACCAGCACCCCCACCAGCAGCGCCAGCACCAGGCTGTGCCAAAAAACGTATCGCAGGATCGAGCTGGCGCTGGCCCCTGACCCGGTAGCCACGCTGGCGACGACGATGCTCTGGGCGTCGATCATCTTGCCCATGACGCCGCCCGAGCTGTTCGAGGCGGCGGTGAGCAAGGGTGAGACGCCGATCTGCTCGGCCGACACCTTCTGTAAATTTCCGAACAGCACGTTCGACGAGGTGTCGCTGCCGGTCAGGGCGACGCCCAGCCAGCCCAGCACCGGGGAGAAGAACGGGAACAGCCAGCCCGTCGAGGCGAAGGCCAGGCCCATGGTGGTGTCGGATCCGGAGTAGCGGGTGACGAACCCCAGCGCCATCATGGCGGCGATGGTCAGCAGCGACAGCCGCACGCGCAGGATCGCGCGGCCGTAGAGGGCCAGCAGCCGCCCCGGCCGCAGCCCCAGCAGCAGGCCCGAGGCGATCGCCGCCAGCAAGATGCCGGTACCGGCGGCCGACAGGATGTTGAAGTTCCAGATGGCCGCTTCCGGCTCGGGGCGCGCGGCCACCGGCGGCATGCGCACCACCGCCTGGTGCAGCCAGGGGACCGGCAGCTTCAGCACGAACAGGCCGTCGAGCGCCCGCTTGACCGAGGGCACGCCCCAGACGAACACGAACAGCGACAGCAGCAGCCAGGGCATCCAGGCGCGCGCGGTGGCCCGCCGATCGGGCCGCGCCTCGGCGACGGCGGCGGCGTCGTCGTGCGGGAAGCGCCACACCGAACGGGGCTGCCAGAACCGGAGCAGCACGAACAGCGCCAGCATCGAGAGGGCCGCACCCACCACGTCCACCAGCCAGGGGCCGTGCAGGTTGCTCAGGGTCAGCTGGGCGGCGCCGAAGCTGGCCCCGGCCACCAGGCAGGCGGGCCAGACCTCGCGCAGGCCCCGCCGGCCCGCCATCACCGCGATCATCCAGAAGGGCACCAGCAGCGAGAAGACCGGCAGCTGCCGCCCGACCATCGCCGACAGGTCGCCGAGCGGCAGCCCGGTGACGGCGGCCAGGGCGATGAGCGGCGTGCCCAGGGCCCCGAACGCCACCGGGGCGGTGTTGCCCAGCAGGGTCAGCCCGGCCGCCTCCAGGGGGCGGAAGCCCAGGCCGATCAGCATCGCCGCCGAGATGGCCACCGGCGTGCCGAACCCGGCCGCCCCTTCCATGAACGCCCCGAACGAGAAGGCGATCAGCAGGGCCTGGATGCGGCGGTCGCTGGCCAGCCCGGCGATGCTGCGGCGGATCACGTCGAACTGCCCGGTCGCGACGGTGACGTCGTAAAGGAAGATGGCGTTGAGCACGATCCAGCCGATCGGGAACAGCCCGAAGGCCGCGCCGTACCCGGCGGCGGCGACCGCCAGGCGCACGGGCATCCCGAACACCCCGATGGCCACGCCCGCCGAGGCCAGCAGCCCCAGCAGGGCGGCCCGGTGCGGGCGCATGTGCAGCAGGGCCAGGCTGCCCAGCAGCACCACCACCGGGACGGCGGCGACAAGTGCGGACGTGAACACGCCGCCGCCCACCGGGCTGTAGTGCTGCTCCCAGCGCATTCCCAGTGCATAACATCGACCCGGGTGCCGGCGATCAGCAATGTGGTGGGGTTCGATGATGGGCCGTTTCCGCGGACGGGCGGCCGGCGGGACGTGTTGCTGATCGGCGCCGTCTGCGCGCGCACGCGGCTGGACGGGGTGCTGGCCGGGCGCGTGCGGCGCGACGGGCGCAACGCCACCTCACGCATGGCCGCCCTGCTGCTGGGCTCGCAGTTCGCCGGTCACGCCCGGGCGGTGCTGCTGGGCGGGATCGCGGTGGCGGGGTTCAACGTCGTCGACATCCACCAGCTTTCCGCGCTGGTGCGGCGGCCGGTGCTGGTGGTGATGCGGCGGCCGCCGCGGTACGCCCTGATCCGCGCGGCCCTCGAACGCCTGCCCGGGGGCCGGCACCGCTGGCGGCTGATTCAGCGAGCGGGCCCGCCAGAGCCGGTGCGAGGGGTGCTGGTCCAGCGCGCCGGCCTCACGCTGGCGCAGGCCGACGCGCTGCTGGCCGCCACCACCTTGCACGGCAAGCTGCCCGAGGCCCTGCGCCTGGCCCACCTGATCGCCGGGGGCGTGACCACCGGGCGCAGCCGCGGCCGCGCCTGAACGTGATATCCTGCGGCGCCTCCGAGGAGAATTTCGCCACGCCTGACACCCACACAGCCCGACCCGCCAAACCGCGCGACCCCGGAGCGCGGCCGTGAAGCTGAACGCCCGCGAAGCCGCGCGGCTGCTGGCGGTCAAGGAGACCGACGTCTACCGCTGGGTCGACGAGGGCACGATCCCGCACTACCTGGTCAATCACCAGCCGCGCTTCGCCCGTACCGAGCTGCTCGAATGGGCCACCTCCCGCCGCCTGCCGGTCTCGCCCGAGCTGTTCCAGAGCGAGGGTCCCGGTCCGCTCGGGCCCACCCTGGCCGACGCGCTCGAGCGCGGCGGCATCCACGCCGGCATCCGGGGCGCCAGCCGCGAGGCGGTCCTGCGCGCGGCCATCGAGCGCCTCCCCTCGCTGGACCCCGCTGACCGCGAAGTCCTCGCGGACCTGATGCTGGCCCGCGAGTCGGCGGGATCGACCGCGATCGGCGAGGGCATCGCCCTGCCACATGTGCGCAGCCCGGTGGTCTGTCCCGGCGGGGACGCCGCCGTGACCCTGTGTTATCTGGAGACGCCGCTCGACTTCCAGGCGCTCGACGGCCAGCCGGTGCACACGTTGTTCCTGGTGCTCAGCCCCTCGATCCCCGCCCACCTGCAGCTGCTGTCGAAGCTGTCGCTGGCGCTGCTGGATGCGGCGTTCAAGGGCGCGGTGGTGCGCCGGGCGCCGCCGGCGGAGATCCTCGGCGAGGCCCGCCGGCTGGAGGTGCGTTTCACCCCGCCGCCGGAGCTGCAGCCGGAGGAGGCGCCGTGACCTTGCTGCTGCTGGCGATCGGGCTGCTGCTCGCGGGCGCGCTGGCCGCGGTGGCGGCGCACCGGCGACCGCCGGTGGCCAGCGC
>JBKPRZ010000814.1:0-13164 GCA_046734815.1 Myxococcota bacterium
GGCGTGGGCGTACCGGTCGCCGGTGTGGCCGCCAGCGGCGTCGCCGCCGGCCGCGGCGCCCGGGGCGTCTGCATGCCGTCGGACGCCAGCCCGGCCGCGCGTCCCTCGGCCAGCCGCGCCTTGGCCTCCATCACCTGGCTCAGCATCTGCCGGCTGGACCCGGTCAGCGCCTCGAACCGGATGCCCATGCCGGTCGGGCCGGCATCACCCGCCGCCTCGGGCTCGCGCGTCCAGCTGACCGACCCGCGACCGGAGATCAGCGGGCTGCCGTCGTTCAGCGAGAACTCCAGCGCGAGCGTCGTCCCGACCGGAAGTGGCTCCCGGGTGCGGATGAAGATCTCGTTCGGGGTCAGGTCGGCGGCGTAACGTTCAGCGAATTTTTCGACCGTCTCGCTTCTGAACCGTATCCGAAGAGTTATGACGTCTTCAGTGCTTGACGCCTCTGCCATCTCGGTCTTCCCTAAAGGTCCGGGACGCATCGTGAGATATACGCCCTGCCCCCCTCGACTTCAATCCATCTCGTCACGCACTCGGGCGTGGATCACGGCCCTTCCACCCCACGCGCGCAGACGCGCGTGGGGACCCCTGGTTGTCGCGCTGCTTCCGCTGCTCGCGCGACCGACGGCGCATGCGGCGACACCTCCTCCGCTGCGCGTGGCGCACGCGGCGGTCGCGTCGGATCACGCCGCTGCCTCCGCCGCCGGCGTGCAGCTGCTGAAGGCGGGAGGCAACGCGGCCGACGCCGCCTGCGCCACCGCGCTCGCGCTGGGCGTTGTGAACCCGCAGGCCTCGGGCATCGGCGGCGGCGGCTTCGCGCTGGTGTACATCGCGAGCGAAAAGAAGACCTACGCAATCGATTTCCGGGAACAGGCGCCCGGCGCCATCCGGCCGGATCTGTACCTGAAGGACGGCAAGCCGGTGCGCGAGCTGATCCAGCGCGGCGGCCTGGCCGTCGGCGTCCCCGGCGAGGTGCGCGGCCTGGCCCAGCTGGTCCGCCGGTTCGGCAAGCGCTCGTTCGCCGACTGCGTGCGCCCCGCCGAGCAACTGGCCGCGCACGGCTTCCCCGCCTCGACCCGGCTGGTGCAGGTGGTGAGCGAGGACCCCAAGCGGCACCCCGACAACCTCGCTTTCCTCCGCCAGGTCTTCAGCTACAAGGAACCGCTGCGCGCGGGTGACACCGTCAAGCGCCCCGCCATCGCGCAGACGCTGCGCCGGCTGGCTGTCTCGGGACCCGACGCCTTCTACAAGGGTCCCATCGCCGAGGAGATCGTCTCCGCCGTGAAGGCTTCGGGCGGCGTGCTGTCGATGGAGGACCTGCGCACCTACGCGCCCCTCGAGCGCCAGGTGATCGAGAGCGAGTACCGCGGCTTTCGGGTCCTGAGCATGCCGCCGCCCTCGTCGGGCGGCATCGTCATCTCCGAGGCGCTGGGCATCCTGTCGCAGCGGCTGCCCGATCCCGCGAAGATCGGCCGCGGCTCCTCGGCCTATTTTCACCTGCTGGCCGAGTCGCTGAAGCACGGCTTCGCCGACCGGGCCCGGCTGCTGGGCGACGCGGACTTCGTCAAGGTGCCGCTCAGCCGGCTGCTCGACCCGCAGTACCACCGCCAGCTGGCCGCGCGCATCGATGACCAGCACGTGTTGCCGCCGGAGAAATACGGCATGGGCGAGGTGCTCAGCCAGCTGCCCAAGGACGGCGGCACCTCGCACCTGTCGATCATCGACGCCGAGGGCAACGCGGTCGCGCTGACCACCACCGTCAACCTCTGGTTCGGCGCCCACCTGCTGGCCGGCCGCACCGGGATCGTGCTCAACGATCAGATGGACGACTTTGCCATCGCCCCCAACACCCCCAACGCCTTCAAGCTGATCCAGAGCGCCCAGAACATGGTGGCGCCCGGCAAGCGCCCGCTGTCCTCGATGTCGCCCACCATCGTCCTGCAGGACGGGGTGGTCAAGCTGGTGGTCGGCGGCGCGGGCGGGCCCAACATCATCAGCGGCACCTTGCAGGTGATGCTCAACGTCCTGGACCAGCACCTGGACGCGCAGGCGGCCAGCGCCGCGCCCCGCATCCACCACCAGTGGATGCCGCCCAACCTCGCGGTCGAGGCCGACGTCCCCCGCGACGTGATCGAGGGCCTGGAACGGCGGGGCCACAAGGTGGACGTGCGCGCGCCCTACGAGGGGGTCGGCTTCATCAACGTCATCGTCCGCAACGGCGACCAGCTGGAAGCGGCGGCGGAGTTTCGCAGCGGCGGCGGGCCGGCGGGTTACTGAGGCATGGCCCCCCGCCCCATCCGCAAGATCCTGATCGCCAACCGGGGCGAGATCGCCTGCCGGGTGATACGCGCCTGCCGCGAGATGCAGATCGCCACGGTGGCGGTCTTCTCCGACGCCGACCGCGACGGGGTGCACGTGCGCTCGGCCGACGAGGCGGTGCCCATCGGCCCTGCCCCCGCCCGCGACAGCTACCTGCGCGCCGAGAAGATCCTGGAGGCCGCCCGCCTGACCGGCGCCGACGCCATCCACCCCGGCTACGGCTTTCTGTCCGAGAACGCCGAGTTCGCCGAGGCCTGCGCCGCCGCCGGGGTCATCTTCATCGGCCCACCCGCCAGCGCCATCCGCGCCATGGGCGGCAAGACCGCGGCCCGGCAGCGCATGCAGGCCGCCGGCGTGCCGGTGGTCCCCGGCGACAACGGCAAGGACGGGCGCGGCTTCGCCTCGCTGGCCGAGGCGCGCGCCGCCGCCGCCCGCATCGGCTACCCGGTCATGCTGAAGGCCGCCGCCGGCGGTGGTGGGCGCGGCATGCGGCTGGTGGACGAGGAGGCCAAGCTCGAGGCCGCCCTCAGCGGCGCCCAGCGCGAGGCCAAGGCCGCCTTCGGCGACGACACCATCTATCTGGAAAAGGCGGTGGTCCGCGCCCGCCACATCGAGATCCAGGTGTTCGGCGACCAGCACGGCAACGCCGTCCACCTTTACGAACGCGACTGCTCGGTCCAGCGCCGCAACCAGAAGGTGATCGAGGAGGCGCCTTCGCCCGCGATCGACGACGGGCTGCGGGCGGCCATGGGCGAGGTGGCCGTGCGCGCCGCCAAGTCGGTGGGCTACGTCGGCGCCGGCACCATCGAGATGCTGTTCGACGCCAGCGCGCGCAGCTTCTACTTCCTGGAGATGAACACCCGCCTGCAGGTCGAGCACCCGGTGACCGAATTGATCACCGGGGTCGACCTGGTCCGCTGGCAGATCCAGGTGGCCGGCGGCGCGCCGCTGCCGCTGGCCCAGGACCAGATCCCGCGCCGGGGGGCGGCCATCGAGTGCCGTGTGTACGCGGAGGACCCGGTCAAGTTCCTCCCCTCGCCCGGCACCATCACCAGCCTGCGCGTGCCGGCGGGCCCGGGCGTGCGCGACGACTCGGGGGTGGTCGCCGGCAGCGTGATCTCCGTGTATTACGACCCGATGATCTCCAAGCTGTGCGCCTGGGCGGCCGACCGGCCCGCGGCCATCGATCGCATGCGGCGCGCGCTGGACGAGTACCATGTGGGTGGCATCCGCACCAACCTGCCCTTCCACCGCCGGGTGATGCGCCACCCGGCCTTCATCGCCGGCGACTACGACACCGGCTTCATCGAACGCCACAAGGCCGCGCTGGCGCCCGCGACGCCCGACCCGCAGGCGCTGATCGACGCCGCGGTCGCCGCCGCCGTTCACAGCAGCCGCGCCCAGCCGCCCGCCCCCGCCGAATCCGGCCGCGCGGAGATCTCGGCCTGGCGCCGCGAATTGCTTCCGCGCTGAGGATCATGTCCGACCCGACCCCACCCGCCCCGCCACCGGCGCCGCCACCCGAACAGCTGCTGCCGGAGATGGCAACAGTGACGGCCCTGTTCGAGCGCGGAGATTTCCGGGGGACCCGTCAGGCGCTGCAGGCGATCTTCGCCGGGAACCCCACGCCCGAGGTGGCCGCCGCCGCCCACCAGCTGCAGGCGCGCCTGCGGATCGACCCCTGGGGCTTCCGGATGGGGCTGCTCGCGCTCGCTTTGCTGGCCCTGGTGACCGGAATTTACGTATTCTAGTCTGGCCGGACATTCTGTCTCGCGCGCACCGGCCGGGACGGCATGTCGGCTTGACCTGCGCCCGCCAATTTGGTACGCGAACGCCGGGCCGAAGCACATGAACGCATCCTTCTTATATGTGACCCTGGCCGCGGGAACGGCCCCGCAGGCAGGCGAGCAGCAACTCCTCGACGTCGACGCGACGGCGCTGATCATGTTCGGCCTGTTCCTGCTGACCATGGTGGTGCTGCGACCGCTGCTCTGGCGCCCCTACCTGAAGGTGCGCGAGGAACGGGTCACCCGGGTCGAGGGCTACAAGGAAGAGGCCCGCCGCCTGGAGGCGGAGGCCGGGGCCCGCCTGGCCCGGGTCGAGGCCGAGCTGGCCGCGGCCCGCCGCGAGGGCAGCGCCGAGCGCGCCCGGGTCCGCGCCGAGGCGCTCAGGCGCGAGCAACAGGTGCTGTCGGCCGCCCAGACCCAGGCGCAGAAGAGCCTCGGCGAGGCGCGCACCCGCATCGACGCCGCGCTAGCGGCAGAACGCAAGACCGTCGCCTCGCGCGCCCAGGCGCTCGGGCGGGAAGCCGCCGAGCGGATCCTCGGCCGGAGGATCGCGGCATGAGGAAACTGAGCGCCCGACATCTGCTGCTCGCGCTCTGTCTGCAGGGAATGCCGGCGGCGCTGGCGGCCGAGCCGGAGCACGGCGGCGAGCACGGGGGCGCCGGCGCTCACGGCGAGCACGGGTTTTCTGGCAAGACCTTCGCCTTCCAGGCGCTGAACTTCGCCATCCTGGTCGGGGTGCTGGGCTACTTCGGCGGGCGGGCCATCAACCGCGCCCTGGCCGGCCGCCACGACCAGATGAAGAAGGACCTCGACGAGGCCGTGCAGGCCCGCGCCGCAGCCGAGGGCCGGCTGAAGGAACAGGAGCGCCGGCTGAACAACCTCGAGAAGGAGATCGCCGCCCTGCGCGCCTCCATAAAGGAAGAGGCAGTGGGCGAGGAGAAGCGCCTGCTGGAGGCGGCCGAGGAGAAAGCGCGGCGCATCCAGGAGGAGACCCGCTTCCTGATGGATCAGGAGGTCAAGCAGGCCGAGATCCGCTTCCGCACCGAGGTGGCCGCCGAGGCGGTTCGCATCGCCGAGGAGGTGGTGCGCGGGTCGGTCCAGCCCGAGGACGACACCCGGCTGGGCAAGGCCTTCATCGCCGACCTGGAAGGCGGCGGCGGCAAGGTGGTGAGCAGCTCGGGCAACGGCGGTGAGCGCCCGGCCCTGGGCGACCTCGACGGCAGCGGCGAGGAGGCCATTTCCTGATGGCCGTCGGTGGCGGCTCGGTGGCCCGCCGGTACGCGCGCGCGCTGTTCGAGCTGGGGGCCGAGAAGAAGCTGTCCGATGCCGTCGGCCGCGAGCTGGACGCGCTGGCCGAGACCTACAGCGGCTCAGCCGAGCTGCGCCAGACCCTGGAGAACCCGGTCTTCAAGCTGTCCGAGCGTCGGGCCTTGCTGGAACGCCTGCTGCCCCAGCTGGCCCCCACCGCCCAGACCCGCAACTTCGCCCTGCTGCTGCTGGAGCGCGGCCGCATCTCCCTGCTGCCGTCCATCGCCCGCGCCTACCGCGAGATGGTGGACGTGGCGCTGGGCCGCGTGCGCGCCACCGTGGTCTCGGCCCGACCGCTCGACGACACCACCGCCGCGGCGGTGCAGCGAGCCCTCGAGCGGCGCACCGGCAAGAAGGTCTTGCTCTCGAGCTCGGTCGATCCCGGGCTGCTGGGCGGCATCGTGGCCCGGGTGGGCGACCTGGTGTTCGACGGCAGCCTGCGCACGCGGCTGGACACCCTGAAGGCCCGCGTCCTGAACTGATCTTCGTTTTCGATCTTCCGATTTCGCACCCGAGGAAACCAACATGCAGATTCGCGCCGAAGAGATCAGCCAGATCATCCGCAAGGAGATCGAGGGCTTCGACCAGAAGGTGACGGTCACCGAGACCGGGACCGTGCTCCAGACCGGCGACGGCATCGCCCGCGTCTACGGCCTGCAGTCGGCCATGGCGGGCGAGCTGCTCGACTTCGGCAAGGGCGTGGTCGGCCTGGTGCTGAACCTGGAAGAGGACAACGTCGGCGCCGTGCTCCTGGGCGACTTCGAGGCCATCAAGGAGGGCGACACCGTCAAGCGCACCGGCAAGATCGCCCAGGTGCCGGTGGGCGACGCCCTCATCGGCCGGGTGGTCAACGCCCTGGGCGTGCCCGTCGACGGCAAGGGCCCCATCGATTCCAAGCTGACCCGCAAGATCGAGATCAAGGCCCCCGGCATCATCGCCCGCAAGGGCGTGCACGAGCCGATGCAGACCGGCATCAAGGCCATCGATTCGATGATCCCCATCGGCCGCGGTCAGCGCGAGCTGATCATCGGCGACCGCCAGACCGGCAAGACCGCCATCGCCGTCGACACCATCATCAACCAGAAGGGCCAGAACATGTTCTGCTTCTACGTGGCCATCGGCCAGAAGCAGTCGACCGTGGCCACGGTGGTGGAGAAGCTGCGCGAGACCGGGGCCATGGAGTACACCACCGTCATCACCGCCGGCGCCTCCGAGTCGGCGCCGCTGCAGTTCCTGGCGCCCTACACCGGCGTCACCATGGCCGAGCAGTACCGGGACAACGGCAAACACGCCCTCATCATCTACGACGACCTGTCCAAGCAGGCGGTCTCCTACCGGCAGCTGTCGCTGCTGCTGCGCCGTCCGCCCGGCCGCGAGGCTTACCCCGGCGACGTGTTCTACCTGCACTCGCGCCTGCTCGAACGCGCCGCCAAGCTGTCGGACAAGGAGGGTGGCGGCTCGCTGACCGCGCTGCCGATCATAGAAACCCAGGCCGGCGACGTCTCGGCTTACATCCCCACCAACGTCATCTCCATCACCGACGGCCAGATCTTCCTGGAGAGCGACCTGTTCTACTCCGGGCTACGGCCGGCCGTGAACGCCGGCATCTCGGTCAGCCGGGTCGGCGGCAACGCCCAGATCCAGGCCATGAAGGCGGTGGCGGGCAAGCTCCGGCTCGAGCTGGCCCAGTACCGCGCGCTGGCCGCCTTCGCCCAGTTCGGCTCCGACCTGGACAAGGCGACGCAGCAGCAGCTGGCCCGGGGCGCGCGCCTGACCGAGCTGCTCAAGCAGGGGCAATACGCGCCGCTGGCGGTGGAAAAACAGGTCGTGATCCTGTACGCCGCCACCAACGGCTACGTGGACAACATCCCGGTCGAGGCGCTGAGCCGCTATGAACGGGAGCTTTATTCCTTCATCGACTCCAAGCACCCGCAGGTCTGGACCGAGCTGCGGGCCAAGGGAAACAACAAGAAGGAATGGGACGGTCTGGTTGCGCTGATCCGCAAGGCGCTGGGCGACTTCGGCAAGCAGTTCGCGCCGGACGTGAAGGCCTGAGGTCGACGTGCCCTCGCTGAAGGCGGTCCGGATCCGAATCGCGTCGGTCAAATCGACGCAGAAGATCACCCGCGCCATGAAGCTGGTGGCCTCCGCCAAGCTGCGCCGGGCCCAGGACGCCATCGTGGCCGCCCGCCCCTACGCCGACGCCCTGTCGGACGCGGTGGCCGAGCTGGCCGCCCGCGCTGGCGACACCTCCCACCCGATGTTGCAGCAGCGCGAGCAGAAGCGGATCGAGCTCATCGCCCTGACCTCCGACCGCGGGCTGTGCGGCGGCTTCAACGCCGGCATCGGCCGCGCCGCCGAGCGCTTCGTCAAGGACAAGCAGGCCGAGGACGTGAAGGTCCGCCTGCTCGGGGTCGGGCGGAAGGGCCGCGAATACGCCCGTCGCCGCCGGATCGAGATCTCCCATGAGTTCTCCGGCCCCACCGGCCTCACCGCCCAGGACCGCGCCCGCGAGGTGGCCCTCACCGCCAGCGACGACTTCGCCGAGGGCCGCTGCGACGCCGTCTACCTGCTGTACAACGAGTTCCGCTCGGCCATCTCCCAGCGGGTGGTCATGCAGCCGCTGCTGCCGATCATCGCGGCGGAGCTGCCACCCGAGGCGGGCGCCATCGACTTCCTCTACGAACCGTCCAAGCGCGAGCTGCTGTCGCTGCTGCTGCCGCTGTATGTGGAGAGCCGCATCCACCGGGCCATGCTCGAGTCGATCGCCTCGGAGTTCGGGGCCAAGATGACCGCCATGGAGAACGCCACCCGGGCGGCCAGTGACATGATCGAACGCCTGACTCTCGATTACAACCGCGCCCGCCAGGCCGCCATCACCAAGGAGCTGATGGAGATCGTGGGCGGCGCCGAGGCCCTCAAGGGCTGATTTCGAGATTTTCGAGAACACCGCACGAGTCGCAAAGGAAAAAAGGTCGAGCGCCATGCCTGAAGCCAACGCCCAGGGACACGTCCTCCAGGTCATCGGACCGGTCGTGGACGTCGCTTTCGAGGGGAGCAAGCTGCCCGAGATCAACACCGCCCTGACGGTCACCAACCCGTCGATCGACGAACGGCCCGACAACCTCGTCATCGAGGTGGCCCAGCACCTGGGTGAACGTTCGGTCCGTTGCGTGGCCATGGACACCACCGACGGCCTGGTCCGGGGCATGGTGGTCAAGGACACCGGCAATCCGATCCGCATGCCGGTCGGTCGGGAGGTGCTCGGGCGCATCCTGAACGTGGTCGGGCAGCCGGTCGATCAGGGCGGCCCGGTCAAGGCCACCAAGTTCCTGCCCATCCACCGTGCCGCGCCCAAGTTCGTCGACCAGTCGGTGAAGGTGGAGATGTTCGAGACCGGCATCAAGGTCATCGACCTTCTGGCCCCCTACCGCCGCGGCGGCAAGATCGGCCTGTTCGGCGGCGCCGGCGTGGGCAAGACCGTCACCATCCTCGAGCTGATCAACAACGTCGCCAAGAAGCACGGCGGCTACTCGGTCTTCGCCGGGGTGGGGGAGCGGACCCGCGAGGGCCGCGATCTGTACGACGAGATGACGGAATCGAAGCTGTCCACCGGCGAATCGGTCATCAGCAAGGCCGCCCTCATCTACGGCCAGATGAACGAGCCGCCCGGGGCCCGCGCCCGGGTGGGACTGTCCGCACTCACGGTGGCCGAATATTTCCGGGACGAAGAGGGGCAGGACGTGTTGCTCTTCATCGACAACATCTTCCGCTTCACCCAGGCTGGCTCGGAGGTCTCCGCGCTGCTGGGCCGCATCCCCTCCGCCGTCGGCTACCAGCCGACCCTGGCCACGGAGATGGGCGTGCTGCAAGAGCGGATCACCTCGACCAACAAGGGCTCGATCACCTCGGTGCAGGCGATCTACGTGCCCGCCGACGACCTGACCGACCCGGCCCCGGCGACCGCGTTCGCCCACCTGGACGCCACCACCGTGCTCAGCCGGGACCTGGTCGCCATCGGCATCTACCCGGCGGTGGATCCGCTGGACTCGACCTCGACCATCCTGTCGCCGGAGGTGGTCGGCGCCGAGCACTACGCCGTCGCCCGGGGGGTGCAGAAGATTCTCCAGCGCTACAAGGAGCTGCAGGACATCATCGCCATCCTCGGGATGGACGAGCTGAGCGAGGACGACAAGCTGATCGTCTCGCGGGCCCGCAAGATCCAGCGCTTCCTGTCGCAGCCCTTTCACGTGGCCGAGGCCTTCACGGGCAGCGCCGGCAAATACGTCGAGGTCAAGGAGACGGTCGCCGGCTTCAAGGACATCATCGAGGGCCGCTGCGACGAGATCCCCGAGCAGGCCTTCTACATGATGGGCAACCTCGACGAGGTGCGCGCCCGCGCCGAGCAGATGGCCAAGGCGTGATGAAACTGTCGGTGACGACCCCCCGCGGGGCGCTGGTCGAGGCCGAGGTGGACGAGGTCACCGCGCCGGGTGCGCTGGGCGAGTTCGGCGTGTTGCCGGGGCACGTGCCCTTCCTGTCGGCGCTGCAGCCGGGGGTGTTCTCCTACCGGCAAAAGGACCAGACCCGGGTGCTGGCGGTCAGCGAGGGCGTGCTGGAGGTGGCCCGCACCGAGGCCAGCTCCGACAAGGTGATCGTTCTGGTCTCCGACGCCCAGCCCGCCGACGACGTCGACCGCGACGCCGCCGAGAAGGAGGTGGCCGCCGCCGACGCCGAGCTGGCCCGCTGGAACCGCGACCTGGGCGGCGAGCACAAGGCCCTCCTCACCCGCCGCGCCTGGGCCGCCGCCCGCCTGGCCGCCTCCACCCGCGCCACCGCGCACTGACCGACCGAGGCGTCGCGACCGCGAGCCGTTCGTCTGCGGATCCGGTATGACTGCGCCGTGCGCTTCTTCGTCACCTGCGCCAAGGGCACCGAGGGCCCGCTGCGCCGCGAGCTGGCGGACCTGCGCATCCGCGGGCCGCGCGGCGCCACCGGCGGGGTGACCTTCGAGGGAGGGTGGGAAGAGGCGCTGCGCGCCTGCCTGTGGTCGCGGGTCGGCATGCGCGTGCTCCTGGAGCTGGGCGCATTCGAGGCGCCCGATGCCAACGCCCTGTACAGCGGCGCGCGGGCCATCGACTGGCGCGAGCACCTCGACCAGCGCCACACCCTGGCGGTCAGCGCCACGGTCCACGACAACCCCGCGCTTTCGCACTCCGGCTTCGCCGCCCTGAAGGTCAAGGACGCCGTCGTCGACGCGCTCCGCGACAGTCTCGGTGCGCGCCCTGACGTCGACACGGCCGACCCCGACGTGCGCATCGTCCTGCACCTCGATGGCGCGCAGGCCCGGCTGTACCTGGACCTCGCTGGCGAGCCGCTGCACCGGCGCGGCTACCGGGTGGCCATGACCGACGCCCCCCTGAAGGAGAACCTGGCCGCCGCCATCCTCGCGCTCGGCGGCGCCGACACCGACCAGCCGTTCCTGGATCCGATGACCGGCTCTGGCACCCTGGCCATCGAGCAGGCGCTGCGCGCGCGCGACATCGCCCCCGGCCTGAACCGTCGCTTCGGGTTCGAACGCTGGCCCTCCCAGGCCCAGCGCCCGCTGTGGAAGACGATCGTCGACGAGGCGCGGGCCGACGTCCGCCCGAAAGTGGTGGCCCCGATCCGCGGGCGCGACATCGCCCCGCCGGCCATCGCCGCCGCCCGCAAGAACGCCGCCGCCGCCGGCGTCGCCGGCGACATCGTGTTCGAGGTGGGCGCCCTGATGAGTCTCCGGCTTCCGGAGGGACGCGGCACGTTCTGCACCAACCCGCCTTACGGCGAGCGCGTCGGCGAGCGCGACGAGCTGGTTCCCACCTACCAGAGCCTGGTCGACCTGTTCGGGCGGTACCCGGGATGGCGGGCGGTGGTGCTCTCGGGCAATCCGCTGTTCTCGCGCGTCTTCCTGCGCCGCCCCGACATCACCCACCGCCTGTGGAACGGCCCCCTGGAGACGCGCCTTCTGGTCTACAACCCCCGCGTCACGGCGTGATTGGCCTGTATCTTCCCGAACAGGAAGATTGTTCATCGCACCGTCCGGATGTTAGACATGTGCAGGCGCCATGTCGCGCCACACCACCGACGACACCTGGAACCCCCGGCAACACGGGTTCCAGGCTGCGCATTAGCCTCACCTGACGGATTCGCGCCGAGAAGCAGGCCCCGCGCGCCCAGCTCGAAAAAGGAAATGCGACGGTGATCGGCCAGATCGTCAACCATTACGTCATCCGCAGTCTCGTCGGCCAGGGCGGGATGGGCTCGGTGTACCTGGCCGAGCACTCGATCATCGGGCGCCGCGGTGCCGTCAAGGTGCTGCGCCGGGCGTTCGCCGACGACGAGAAGATGATGGCCCGCTTCGTGACCGAGGCGCGCGCGGCCGCGGCCATCCATCACCGGCACATCATCGACGTGCTGGACGTGGGCCGGCTGCCCGATGGGATGCCCTACATCCTGATGGAGTACCTGGAGGGCGAGACCCTGGGCCAGCGCCTGGCCCGCGTCGGCCGCATGTCGCTGGCCGACTCCCTGGCGGTGATCGGGCCGGCGGCCTCGGCGCTGAGCGCGGCGCACGACAAGGAGATCGTCCACCGCGACCTCAAGCCCGACAACATTTTCCTCGCCCGCGACCCGCTGGGCACGGGCGAGCGCGTGGTGCTGCTGGACTTCGGGGTGGCCAAGCTGCGCGGCGACACCACCAGCCATCAGACCGGGGCCCAGTTGCTGGGCACGCCCGCGTACATGTCGCCCGAGCAGTGTCGCGGCGCCGGCGAGGTGGACGCGCGCACGGACATCTACGCGCTGGGCACCATCCTGTACCAGATGTTGTGCGGGCGCGTTCCCTTCCCGGGCGAGGGCTACGGCGAGGTGATCGTCAAGCAGCTGATGGAGGCGCCCACCCCGCCGCGCGAGCTGGTGCCGGAGATACCGCCCGCGGTCGAGGCGGTGATCCTGCGCCTGCTGGCCAAGTCGCCCGACGACCGCTTCCCGTCGATGGAGGCGGCCTGGGCGTCGCTCGCCGCCGCCGTCGCCGCACCCGCACCGAGCGATGAGCCCGTGACCGCCGGCGAGGAGAGCCCACCGGTCCCGGTCGAGCCGGCGGCCGCGCTCGCCGAGCCGCCCGCTGCCATGGTCGCGCCGCCGCTCCTGGTCGTCGAACCGGAGGCGGCAGCGGAGCCGGCCCCGGCTTCGGCCGCGGATGAGCTGCCGGCGGTGGAGCTGGAAACTCCCGACGCGTCCAGCCTGCTGGCGACCGGCGAGGAGGCGTTGCCCCCGGCTCCGTCGGCCGAAGACGTGACCGCCGAGGAGTGGCTGCCGCCCGAGGAGGTCTCCCCCCTGCCCGACACGGCCGCGTCGGCGTTGCCCGGCGACGAGGCGGACACCAGCGGCGCACCCGTCTTCAGCGCCCCGCCCAAGGTCCCCGTCTTCGCCGCCCCGACGAAGACATCGGTGAACACCGCCGCCCCGGAGGCACCGGTGTTCACCGCCGATCCGCAGCCGCCCGTCTTCACCGCCCCCCCGCAGCCGCCCGTCTTCACCGCCCCGCCGCAGCCGCCCGTCTTCACCGCCGTGCACGAGGGGCCCTCGACGCTCGCTCCGTTCGCTGCTCCGGCGCGCGTGCGTCGGCCCCGGCGGCTGTTCGCGCGCGCCCTGGGTACCGCGGCGGTGCTGGGGGGCCTGGGAGGGGGCCTCTGGTGGCGCGCGCACCCGCACG
>JBKPRZ010000815.1:0-3253 GCA_046734815.1 Myxococcota bacterium
CCCCCGCCCACCGCCAGCTGGAACGCCAGCGGCACCGCCCGCTCCGGTCCCGGCTCCTGCGCGCGCACCGCCGCCTCCCGCTCCGGCTCTCTCGCGCGCACCTTCGCCTCCGTCTTCGGCGGATCGGGCGGCGCCGCCGGCAAGGGAAGCGGCAGCACCGACTCCTCCGCGCGCCCGGCCTGCCAGGCCGCGATCACCGCCGCGGCCGCCGCCGCGAGGTCCTCACACGGTTGCCCCCCGTCGAGGAAGCGCTCGGCCAGCAAGCTGCCGTCGGCCCGCAGAAGCGCGATGCGCACCGACCCGCCCCGCCGGTCGACCCTCGCCCGCGCCACCGGGCCGCCCGTGATCGCCGCCGGCAGCAGCGCCCCCAGGCGCACCTCGATCCGCTCGGGCGCGGGACAGCTCCCCTCGCCCTGCACCGGCACCGCCGTCCCCTCCAGGCCGAACAGCAGCAGCATGGCCAGGGCGCTCACCGGCGCCAGGCTACCGCGGGCGCGAGCCGCCCGCCACGTCCAGCAGCTCGCGCACCTTGATCGCCAGCTCGGCCACCGCGAACGGCTTGTTCAGAAAGCCCACCCGCGCGCTGGCCAGCAGCTCGCCCAGATTCGACGCCTCGGGCGCGTAGCCCGACACGAACAGCGCCGGCAGGTCCGGACGCTGTGCCAGCATCTGCCCCAGCGTCTGGCGGCCGCCGATCTTCGGCATCACCGCGTCCAGCACCACCAGGTCGATGCGCGCCGGGTCGCGCCCGAAGATCTGCAGCGCCTCCTGGCCGTCGCCGGCCAGCAGCACCTGGTAGCCCAGCCGCTGCAAGGTCCGCTCGAACAGCTCGCGCACCATCGGCTGGTCCTCGGCCACCAGGACGGTCTCGCCGTGCCCCACCGGGTCCTCCACCGGCAGTGGCAGCGACGGCGCGGGCGGCCGCACCGGCGTCAGCGGCAGCTGGATGCGCACGGTGGTGCCCGCCCCCGGGCTGCTGTCGACCGCGATGGTGCCGCGGTGGTCCTGGACCACCCCGTACACCACCGACATGCCCAGGCCGGTGCCGCCCGGCCGCCCGCTGAAGAACGGCTCGAACACCCGGCGGCGCGTCTCCTCGCTCATGCCGGTGCCGTTGTCGATCACCGTCAGCTCGACCCGCCCCGGATCGTCCGGCAGCGGGCGGGCGGCGATCTGCAGCCTGCCCCCCGTGGGCATCGCCTGCCGGGCGTTGGTGCAAAGGTTCAGCAGCACCTGCTGCAGCTGCACCGGATCGCCGTGCATCGGCATGGGCACCCGAGCCAGCGCCAGCTGCACGGTGACGTCTTCGCCCAGGATGCGCCGGATGACGGTGTCGACGAACCCGCGCAGCAGATCACCCAGGTCGAACCCCACCGCGCGCTGGACCGCCCCGCGCGAGAACGTCAGCAGCTTGCGGGTCAGCTCGCTGGCGCTGGTGGCGGCCCGCTGCACGTTGGCCAGGTCCACCCCCGCCGGATGGCCGGGGGGCAGCTGCTCGGCGGCGTGCTCGACCGCGCCCAGCACCACCGTCAGCAGGTTGTTGAAGTCGTGGGCCACGCCCCCCGCCAGCAGCCCCACCGCCTCCATCTTCTGCGCCTGGCGCAGCTGCTCTTCCAGGTGAACGCTGTCGGTCACGTCGCGGAAAGTGGACATCAGCGCCCGCACCCCCGGCTCGGCCAGCAGGTTGGTGCTGACCGCCTCGACGAACCGCCAGCTGCCGTCGCGGTGGCGCATGCGGTAGCGGGGGAATTCGACCGACCCGCCCGGCTGGGCCACCAGCCGCGCCAGCGGCTCGCGCAGCTGGGCGTAGTCGTCGGGATGGATGAGGTCCCAGCCCAGCCCGCCCACGATCGCGTCGCGCGGGTAATCCAGCATCCGGTGGGCAGACGCATTGGCGTACAGCACGCGCCCCGACGGCTCGAACAGCGAGATCGCGTAAGCGCTGTTCTCGATCAGCGCGCGGAAGCGACGCTCGCTGTCTTGCAGCGACAGCCGCGCCTGCCGCGCCTCCGTGATGTCGCGGCTGAGCACCAAAAAGCACACCACCACCCCGTCACGCAGCACCGGCAGGCAGTGGTTGTCGTAATAGGCCAGCTGCCCGTCGTGGCCGGGCCCGGGCGTCTCCATCGACTCGGGACGGCCGCTGGCGCGCACGCGCTCCAGCATCTCGAGGAACCGGCGGCCCTCGCCATCGGAGACGAAATCCCGCACCGACCGGCCGACGATCTGGTCCATCTGCAGCCCGGAGGCGGCGCGGTTCAGTGCGGTGATCCGGCCGTCCAGCCCGACGGTGAAGACGTAGTCCGGCGACCCGCCCAGCAGGGCCCGCCACAACTCGTCCGCGGAGACCGGGACACCCTCCGTCACGCTCCATTTCTGTCACGAACCGGCACGGGTGTCAGCCCCGCGCGGCGATCCCCGCTCCGTCGAGTGCGGACACGATCCTACGGCTTGCAGGTGATGGCAGCGCCGCAGATCTGCTGGGGCGTCCGGACGACGCGCCAGATGCGCACGTTGTCCAGCAGGCCGTCGAATTCGCTGCCCATGGGGTTGTCGCGCCCCACTGAGGTCCCGGTAGTGCCCCCCCCGAGCAGCGGGCCCAGCGACACCACCTCGGCCTTCTTGACCCCGTCGACGTAGATGGCCAGCAGCTTGTCGTCGAAGGTGCAGGCCAGGGCGTGCCACTCGCCCACCACCATCGCCGCCGGCGCGGTGACGATGCCGCGGCCCAGGCACACCACGTTGCCGTCCGCGCGCAGGAACATCCCCCACTGCCCGTTGTTGTCGACGAGGCCCATCTGGGTGCCCGCCGCCGGCAACGTGCGCGGGTTGACCCAGGCCTCGATGGTCAGGCGCGCGCTGTCCAGGGCGCTCGATTCGGGGACGGCGATGCCCCCGCCGGCGAAGCTGCCCGCCAGCCGCGTCACCCCGGGCTGGAACTCGACGTTGCTGACGTCCAGCGGGTCAAGCTGGGAAGACTCGTCGATGGTCTGACCTTCGAACCGCAGGCACAGCGCCAGGTCGCCCATGCGCGGGCAGATCTTCAGCTTCTCGGGGTCGAAGGGGCGGTCCTCGCCCGCGCCGGCGTCGGGCCCGGCGTCCGGCTCCCCGGCAGCGCCCGCGTCGGGGTCGGTCATCTCGCTCTCGGGGCGTACGCCTGCGTCGGGGTTGTCGCCGGGGGCCGGCGGCGGGTCCGCCCCGGGCAGCGGCACCGCCGGCGCCGCGTCCAGCTCGGGACGCCCCGGCCCTGGCG
>JBKPRZ010000816.1:0-16224 GCA_046734815.1 Myxococcota bacterium
CGGCCGGTGGTCTTGATGCTCCACGGTGGGCCGGGGATGCCGCAGATGTATCTGGCTCATTCGTTCCAGCGGCCGCTCGAGCGCGACTTCGTGGTCGTGCAATGGGATCGGCGCGGAGCCGGGAAGTCATTTCGTCCCGACATGCGCCCGGAGTCGATCACGGCATCGAAGCTCGTGGAGGACACGATCGAGCTCGCTCTGGCTCTACGGGCGCGGTTTCGGCCGCCTCGGCTCATCCTCGTCGGACACTGCTGGGGCAGCTACCTGGGCGTCGAAGTGGCCGCGCGACGCCCCGACCTGTTCGATCTGTACGTGGGCGTTGGTCAGCTCGCGTACTTCGGCGAGAAGAACCGCGATGTTCAGCGTCGTTTCATCCGCGAGCAGGCCGTGCTTCACGGCGACGAGGACGTCCTTCGCTCGCTCCACGCCGGCCCATCGAGCTGCACTCCGCCGAGCCGACAGCGCCATCCGAGCCGCACCCACCCGACGTCCGCCCCTCTGCCGCGCCGACGCCACACCCACCCCGCACCTCTACGATTCCGCCGCCAGCCCCACCGCTCCTGCGCATGGGCGCTCTGCGCACCGATCCCACCGAAATCCAGGAGCGACTCAGCTCAGCAGGAGTAGACGATCCCAGGATGGCTCCTGGTTCTGGGCGGCAGCGAGCAGGGTCAAGGCGATACCGACCGAGCCAACCGAGAACATGTCGCTGCGCCCCGACTGCGCATCCTCGAAGAAGGTCCCGTCGCCCAGGTCCCGCCGCAGGCCGAGGATCCGCTCGATCTGAAGCCTGGCCGCGTCCCGCAGCCGGGGCGAAGCCGTGGCCTGATGGCCGCGGTTGAAAATCTGCGCCAGGCCCGCCGCCCCGAACCACAGGCCCGGCTCGGCCCGAGCGTCTCGGCTGGCGCGCTCGGCGGAGGCGAGAAGCGCCCGCAACGCTTGCTGCTCGATCGATCTGTCACGCACAACGCGGGCCGCGAACAGCAAGGCGGCGGCGGTTCCGGCGCTACCGAAGCCCCAGTTCTCTTCACTCCAGGAAGGTGCGGCGGATGCGTCCACAGACATCGGATAGCGGTCTCCCGCGCGCTGGGCCAGCAACCACCGCGCCCCGCCCACGGCCAGGTGAAAGCAGTTCTCGCGGTCGATGCCCGCCTGCCCGCACAGGGCCAGCACCGCGACGGCGCCGCACACGCCGTGGGAGACGCCGAGGTTGCAACGGGTCTCCGACGGCCGTCCGGCGGCGTCGAGCGCCGGCCAGGTGATGCCCTCCCCACGCACCACCGAAAGAGCACCCAGCTGGCCCACCGCCTCCCTCAGAAAAGCTTGCGCCCAGGGCGACGGCAGCCGCTCGAGCCCGTAGAGACACAGCCCGGCCAGACCTTCCGTCAAGTCGTGGCATACCCAGCGCTGGCGGCGGAGATTCTGCAGGAGCAGATCCTCCAGGTCGGCCATCGCGTCGCTGGCCGGGCCGACCAGCCCCCGTCGATGCAGGTGCTGGAGCACCCACGCCAGGCCGGTCACGCCCTGATACAGAGACCCATCGCTGGCCACCCGCCCGACGGCTTCGAGGCTCTGGTCCAGCACCGCCCGGAAGGGCTGCCTCGCGAGCCCCGCGTCGAGATCGAGGAGGATCGAACCCCAGAACAGCAACGCTCCGGACAGACCGGTGGCCAGCGACGGCACGGCGTGAACCTGCATGGGTCTCGAGGCGACGGCGCGCACAGCATCCAGCGCCGCCCCGGCCAGATCCCCGTCGACCAGCGCCCTCCAGGGCATGCTCCTTCTTACACCCGGAATCCTCCTGCCGATGCTGGCGCGGCGCTGACGGCGTAATGACGACCGAAATGCGAGCGAGGGTCTGTTATCCAGCAAGGAGGAGGCGAGCAGATGGACAAGATCAAACTGAAGAAGCTGTCGCTGAACCGGCAAACCATCCGGGTGCTGGACAGCGCCGATCTGGAGAAGGTGGCAGGCGGCATCTCGGGAAGCTTCTGTGACAACCCGTCGTGCTGTCAGCTGTGCAAGCGTAGCCTTTCTTGCAACGCGAGCCAGGCCACATGCAGCTGCTGGGGCGGCTGCGAACCGACGGAGACCTGCCCCTCACATAACTGCTGAGCGAAGCCAGAACGGGTACGTGAGCTGGCAACCGCTTCTCGGTGGTGCGCTGGGCGTGCAGGCCGACGAGGTCGTCCGCGCCTTCGCTTCGTCGCGCCCGGAGGGTCTGCGGCTCCGCAGCGCATCGCTGGCAAGCGGTTCGTGCGGGGCCGCTCTCTTCTGGGCGAACCTGGCCGTGGGCTTCGATCTCCGCGGGGCGCGGGCCCTGTGCGAGCGGGCCATCGAGCTCACGTTCGAAAGCCTCGACGAACACCCGGCCGACTGCTCGCTCTTCGGGGGGCTGGCCGGCGTCGGCTGGGGCTTGCTGGAGATACATCGCCTCGGGTTGATGGATTTTCCCGAGGAGGTGTTCGCGAGCATCGACCCGGTGCTGCTCGAGCGCGTGCAACGCCCCTGGGATCGCTACGAGCTCATCTACGGGATGGCCGGTATCGGCGTGCTCGCGCTCGCCCGGTTGCCGGGCGCCTGGGCGGACCAGGTGCTGTCGCGAATCGTGGAGCAGCTCGCCGCCCGCGCAACCCACGACCCCGATGGCGTGACCTGGCTGACCCCGGTGGGGCTGCTCGAGCCGGAGGAGGCGGCTCGATTTCCCCGGGGGACGTTCAATCTCGGCCTGGCCCACGGGATGCCCGCGGTCGTGTCGCTGCTGGCTCGTTGCGCGGCCGCCGGAGTTCGAGAGGAGCTGGCGCGGCCTCTGGCCCGAGCGGGCGCCTCCTGGCTGCTGGCGCGGCGGCAGCGAAGCAGCTTCCCGTCGCGCTGGATGCCGGACCGCCCGGGCGAGCTGTCGCGCGAGGCGTGGTGTTATGGCAATCCGGGCGTCGGTATCGCCTTGCTGAGCGCGGCCAGGGCCCTGGGGGATGTTCCGCTGGAGCGCGAGGCGGTGGCGGTTCTGCGCGACGCCGCGGTCCGACCCCCCGCCGAAACCGGCGTGCAGGACGCGAGCCTCTGCCATGGCAGCGCCGGCCTTGCCCACATCCTCAACCGCGCCTACCAGGCGACGGGAGAACCGTGTTTTCGTGATGCCGCCGTGGCCTGGTTTCGCGACACCCTGGAACGGGTGCGGCGCGAACAAGGGGAGGTGCACTTCGACGCCTACGTCAGCGGGCGCGGGCCAGACGGGACCATCGAAACGTCGTTCGGGCCGTGTGACGACCTCCTGCTCGGCGGCGGTGGGGCCGGGCTGGCCCTGCTGTCCGCCCTCTCCTCCACCTCACCTCGCTGGGATCAGTTCTTGATGACGGACGTCGGTCCGGGCGGCGGTCAGGCGGTGAACGATCGATGAAGAAGCCGCGGCCGAGCGAGCAGGCGTCTCACCGACCCTCGGGGTTCTTTCTTCTGCGGACGCCGCTCCGCTCGATCGACGAGCTCATCGCGCTGGGTGAGGATCTGGTCAGCGCCCGCGCGTCCGGCGAGGCGCTCGCCGCGGCGGTGGAGCGGGATGTCCAGCTGGTCCGCCAGCGGCTGAGGACCTTCCTGGCGCGGCCGATGGTGCGGGATGCCCTGCTGGTGGCCTCGCCCAGCCTGGCCGCCACCCAGCCGCTGTGGGAGCAAGCGCCCGACTCCCAGCGTGGGCGAGGGTTCGAGCCGCCGGCCGCGCGCTACGTGGCCCGGATGTCGGGTCGGTGCACGCCCTTCGGGCTGTTCGCGGGCTGCTCGGTGGGCCATATCGAAGCGACCACCGAGCTGCGCCTGGAGGCGGCGGCGGGCTACCGCCGCTTTTCCCGGCTGGACATCGACTACCTCGAGAGCGTCATCGCTCCGCTGCGCGGTCAGATGCCGGACGCCGCCCGGCGGCTGCGGGTAAATTCCAGCCTCTACACCACCACCGGCGAGCACCGCTATGTGGAGACCCACATCCGCCAGGGCTCCCGCACCCACCGTCTGGTTCGTGCCGAGCGCACGGAATACCTCGATGCGGTGCTGGCGGGCGCGCGGGAGGGCGCAACCGCCGCCGCCCTCGCCCAGGCGCTGTGCGCCGCCGATTCCACGCTGACCATCGAGGAGGCTCACGACTTCCTGCTGGAGCTGGAGAGCGCGCAGATCCTGTGTTCCGACCTCGAGCTCTTGGTGACCGGTGAAGATCCCGCGCGCGCCCTGCTTCGCTCGCTCCAGCCCCTGGCCGCGGCCGAGCCCCTGGCCCGTGCGCTGGCGTCGGTCCTCGCCGACATCGATGAGATCGACCGGACGCCGCTGGGCGAGAGCGACCAGGCCCAGAAACGGCTGGCCGGCAGACTGAGCGAGCCCCCGCTCGATGTCGCCACCCAGAGCCCCCTGCACGTGGAGCTTCACAAGCCAGGGGAGGTCCGGCTCTCCCGCCAGATCGTCGAGCGCATCTGGGCCGACCTCCGCGCGCTCAGCCGGCTGGCGCGCCCGGTGCCGTATCGACCGCTGGCCAACTTTCGCCAGGCGTTCGAGCGCCGGTTCGAAGGGCGGGTGGTGCCGCTGGCGCTGGCCCTCGACGAGGAGAACGGCGTCGGCTTCGGAGACGCGGACGGCGGCCGCGCCGAGCTGGCCGGCGAACCTTTGCTGGCCGGGCTGCCCTTTTACAGCAAGGCGAGCGCGCTCGAGAAGGTGGAATTCCCGTACCAGGTGCTGCTTCCCAAGCTGCTGGAGGTCTGGCGTTCGGGCGGGATGGAGCTGACGCTCGATGACCGCGATCTGGAGGCCCTCGCCGACAAGCCCCTCGAGCTTCCCGACGCCTTCTCCATCGCAGGAACGCTTCTGGCCGAGTCGGCGGAAGCGCTGGATCGCGGTGACTTCCGGTTCCATCTCGAGAGCTTCCATTCCTTCTCAGCCGGCGCCCTGCTCGGTCGCTTCTCCGCGGGAAGCGAGCCGCTGCGCGACCTGCTCCGCGAGCACATGCAGGCCGAGCAGGCGCTGCATCCCGACCGCCTGCTGGCGGAGATCGTGCATCAGCCCGACGGGAGGATGGGCAACATCACCGCGCGGCCCCTCCTGCGCAGCCACGAGATCCCATACCTGGGCCGGTCAGGTGCGCCGGAGGACCGGCAGATTCCCATCGATGATCTGCTGGTGGCGGTGCGGGGCGAGCGGATCATCCTCTGGTCGAAGCGTCTGGATTGCGAAGTTTGTCCTCGATTGACCTCGGCCCACAACACGCTGATGTCCAGCCTGGGAATCTATCGGTTCCTGGCGGCGTTGCCCTTGCAGGGCGCCACCGCCATCCAGTGGCCCTGGGGTGAGCTGCGGACGGCGCCGTTCCTTCCCCGGGTGGTGTATCGGGGCACGGTGCTGGAGTGGGCGCGCTGGACCGTGGACCGCGCCGAGTTGCGGCGCTGGCAGTGCCCGACCCTGACGGAGACCTTCGCCGCGGTCCAGAGCTTCCGTCAACGGGTGGGCCTCCCCCGCTGGATCTGCATCACCGACGGCGACCACCGATTGCCCATCGACCTCGACAACGTGCTCAGCGTCGACAGCATGGTGGACTTGCTCAAACACACCCACCTGGCCATCTTGGAAGAGTACGGTCTCATGGCCAGCGCCCCCTGCGTGCGATCGCCGGAAGGCCGATTCGTCCACGAGGTGATCATTCCCTTCGTCCGACGCGCGCCGCCGGAGCGCCAGGTCCCCGCCCTGGGCCGCGAGCTTTTCGGAACCGGGAAGCGCACCTTCGTGCCTGGGTCGGAGTGGACCTATCTCAAGCTGTACTCCGGCGTCCACACACTGGACGGCCTGGTGGCGGGAGCGCTCCGGAGCTTTGCGGACCGGTTCAATATTGTCGCCGAGGGGGCGCCCTGGTTTTTCATCCGTTACGCCGATCCACTTCCCCACCTGCGGCTGCGGTTCCGGGTGGAAGATCCGGATCTGAGGCGGCGGCTGATCGACGAGGCGCTGGGCACGCTGGTCCCTCACCTGGGCGACTACGGGGTGTACACCTTGCAGCTCGACAGCTACGACCGGGAGGTGGAACGTTACGGCGGTCCCGAGGGGATCCTTCTGGCGGAGCGGTTTTTCCACCTGGACAGCGAGCTGGTCTCGCGCACCATCTCCACCTTGCTCGGCGCCGGCATCGGCGAGCGCTGGCCCTACGCCCTGTGGGGGATGCATCGCCTGCTCGACGCCGCTGGCCTCGATCTGGTGGATCGCGACCGGTTGCTGACCCAGGCGCGCGACGCGGTGGCCGAGAGGCTGCAGACCGCGGAAAGCGCACATCGGATCCTGGGCGGCCGCTTCCGTGAGCGGCGCCGCCGCCTCGAGGCTCTGCTGCGCGGAGAGGGGGAGCTGCTGACGGCCGGCGAGGCTCTGGCGCCCGCCTGGGAGGCCCATCAGCGCGCCTGCACCGCGCTTTTTCGCCAGCTCTGGCAACGCGAAAAAGAGGGCGTCCTCAGTCGTCCGGTGCTGGCCCTGCTCTCCAGCTTCCTGCACATGCACGCCAACCGCATGCTGCGCGCGGCGCCCAACCAGTACGAGGTGGTCCTCTACGATTTTCTGATCCGCCTGTACGATTCGGCCGCGGCCCGGGCGCGCAAGAACGTGCGGCCAGCGCTGGACGGGATGGCCGGATGAAGTCTGACGAGCTCATCTTCCGCCGCGAGGCCCTCTTCGAACGCGAGCGCAAGAGAAGCGAGCTCGGTCCGCCGCTCCGGCTGTCGCCGCGGTGGGCCCGCTGGGCTTACCACTTCGTCGTGCTGGCCTTTTTCCTGGCAATCGGGTTCGTGTTTTTCGGACACGTCAGCCGCTACGTCGCAGCGCCGGTGTTCGTGCGGGGGGGCGTCGGTCGGCAGCCGGTGGCGGTGGTGATGCTGCCGGTCTCGGCGGCCCACACCGTGCATGCCGGCGATACGCTGCGCCTCGAGCTCGACGGATTTCCCCTGATCCAGCAGGTGGTCACTGTCGATGAGGTGGCCGGAAAGGCGATGGAGTGGGGGTCCGCGCTACGCGTTCTGGGGATCGAGGCGCCGCTGATCCCCGCGCCGCGCGAACCGGTGGTGGTGGCGCGGGCAGCGCTCCCGGCCGGCTTCGACCTCGAGGGTCGCCCGGTGCCCTACCGGGAGGGCATGCGGGGCACCACGGGCCTGCGCACCCACCGACAACGGATCGTCGCCAGCCTGGTGCCAGTCCTGGCCCGGTGGCTGGACTGACCTCCATGACCGCCAGCGAAGTCCCGCTTCAGTCCTTGCTCCGGGCGACGTCCCGGCGCCGGCGTGCCTGGTTTCGGCGGGAACGGCGCATACCCTTCGTCCAGCAGCTGACCAGCGCCGAGTGTGGCATCGCCTGCCTCACGATGGTGCTGCACCATTTCGGACAGCAGGTGCGCCTCGACGAGGTTCGGGGCGCCTTCGGCACGATCCGCGACGGGGTCACCGCGCTCTCCATCCTCGAAGCCGCCCGCCGCTACGGCTTGATCGGTCGGGGTATACGGGTGGAGCTCGACGACTTCGGCTACCTGAAGCCCGGTGCGATCCTGCACTGGAACTTCAACCATTTCGTGGTGCTCGACTCGGTGGACGCGAAAGGAATCCACATCGTCGACCCCAGCACCGGCCGGCGGCGGGTCTCGCCGGAGGAGCTTCGATCCTCCTTCACCGGCGTGGCGGTGTTGCTGCAGCCGGGGGAAGGCTTCCAGCGCCACGCCGCCCACGGCAGCCCGGTGGTTCGATACCTCCGCCGGGTGCTGGCCCATGCCGGCCTGCTTCCGCGCATCCTCGTGGTCTCCGCGGTGGTGCAGGTGCTCTCCTTCGCGCTGCCGGCGCTGACCGGCGCTCTGGTCGGCACCGTCATTCCCCATCACGATCTGCCGCTCTTCTTCCTCCTGGGCGCGGGCCTGGCCGGGACGGTGCTGGTGCAGGGGCTGGCCCACCTGGTCCGCTCGCATCTGCTGCTCGCCCTGCGCACCGAGCTGGACGCGGAGCTGACCGTGCGGCTGGTCGGGCACCTGGCCAGCCTGCCCTATGCCTTCGTCCAGCAGCGTTCCAGCGGAGACCTGATGAGCCGGCTCACCAGCAATGCGCAGGCCCGAGAGATCCTCACCGCTGGCGCCCTGTCGGGTGTTCTCGACGGCGTCCTGGTCCTGTTCAATTCATTGCTGCTGGTGGCCTTGAACGTCAGGTTGTGGCTGGTGGCTGTCGTTGCGGCGGTGGCGCAGCTGGCGGTCCTGGTCGCCAGCCGTCGGGCCCAGGCGGAGCTGCTCGCCCGCAGCCTGGACTGCGAGGCTCGCTCCTCCTCGGCTCAATACGACCTCATCGCCGGCATGGAGACCCTCAAAGCGATGGGCGCCGAGGATCGTGCCGTCCGCCGCTGGTCCGCCGCCTACTTCGACGTCCTCAACGCCTCCATCGATCGCGGGCGGTTGAGCGCCCTGACCGAATCACTCAACGCGGTCCTGCGCGCGGGCGCCCCTCTGGTCGTCCTCTGCCTGGGCGCTTGGCAGGTGATGCAGGGGGCCTTCGGGCTGGGCACGTTCCTGGCGTCGGCCGCGCTGGCCACCGGGTTCCTGGTGCCTTTTTCCAATCTCATGGGCACGGCGATGCAGCTGCAGCTCATCGGCACCCACGTCGAGCGAATCTACGACATCCTCGACGCTGCGCCGGAGCAGGTTCCCGGTGAGGCACCCCGCGCCCCGCGGCTGGAGGGCGGCATCAGCTTCGAGCACGTGTCCTTCCGCTACGGCGCCACCTCGCCGCTGGTGGTGGATGACGTCTGCGTCGACATCCGGCCGGGCCAGCTGGTGGCGATCGTCGGTCCCTCGGGCTCGGGAAAGTCCACCTTGGCGGCCTTGATGCTCGGCCTCTACCTGCCCACCTCTGGGCGCGTACGCTTCGACGGCCTGGACCTGTGGCAGCTCGACGTCCGCTCGGTCCGGGCGCAGGTGGGGATCGTGCTCCAGTCTCCGCACCTCTTTTCGGGCAGCGTGCGCTCCAACATCGCCCTGGCCAATCCCGACGCAACCCTGGAGGAGCTGATTTCCGCCGCCCGGCGCGCGCAGATCGACGAGGAGATCCGGGAGATGCCGATGGCCTACGAGACGCCCATCCTGGATCGGGGATCGGGGCTGTCCGGGGGCCAGCGGCAGAGGCTGGCGCTGGCCCGCGCGCTCGTCCGCAACCCCAGGATCCTTCTTCTGGACGAGGCCACCAGCGCGCTGGACGGGACCATGGAGGCACGCGTCCACCGGGCGCTGGCCGAGCTGGACTGCACCCGCATCGTGGTGGCCCACCGGCTGAGCACCATCGTGAACGCGGATCTGATCTTGACCCTCTCGCAGGGCCGCATCGTGGAGCGGGGCCGCCATCAGGAGCTGCTGGCCCGGGGTGGGGTGTACGCCAGCCTTGTCCGATCGCAGCTCACGATCCCATGAGACTCAACGCAGGGGCCGAGCCGCCGAGCCCCTGATTGGCCAGCTCGAGCAACACGTCGATGAGCCGGCCGACCAGCTCCTCAGGGTCACGCACCCCGATCTTGAAGCACGCCCGGGCCACGTGCTCCGAGACCGTGCGGTGATCGATGTCCAGCTCCACGGCGATGGTCTTCTTGCGCATGCCGCGGGCGAGCATGCTGAGGACCTTTTCCTGCCGCCGGGTCAGGCCGGTCCGCCTGGCCAGCTCGGCGGCGGCGAGCTCCAAGGTGAGTGGTGCTCTCTGGCACCTCTCGCATGCGGTCATCATCTCTCGACCGACCGTGCGTTCCACCAATGTCAGAGATACTTCGCCGGGCGGAAGCCGGCCAGTTGGAGAAATGTATATATGGCGACCCAACACCCGGTCCGGCCGCGGGTGCATGGGAGTAATGATGCGCAACAAGGCCCAGACCGCCCGGATCGAAGACCTCCTCCAGCACGCAGACTGGCTGCGCCGGATTGCCGCGGGGCTCGGCGGCGACGACGAGGACGTGCTCCAGGACACCTGGGTGGCCGCCCTGAAGTCGCCGCCGAGCTCCGACCGCCCTGTGCGGCCGTGGCTCGCCACGGTGCTGCGAAACTTCGCCCGCAACCGCTGGCGCGCCGGCCGCGTACGCCAGCGGGCGCAGCCGGCCCAGACCGCCCCGGAGGAGTCGTCCGGCACGCCGCAGGAGTTGCTCGAGCGCGCGCAGCTGCAGTGTCTGCTCGCCGAGCTGGTGCTGGAGCTCCCGGAGCCCTATCGGAGCACGGTGATGTTGCGCTACCACGAGGGGCGCACCAGCGCGGAGATCGCGCGCATCCTGGAGGTCCCCGCCGGCACCGTGCGCTGGCGGCTGAAAGAGGGGCTCGAGCACCTGCGGCGCGGGCTGGACGCGCGGCACGGCGGCGACCGCAGCCGCTGGATGCCCGTGCTGCTGCCGCTGCTTCGAGTGCCCCCAGGACGTCGCCCCGGCACAGCGCTCGAAAGTCTGGAGGTGGCGGCGTCGAGCGGAGTTGTGCTCGCGGTGGCGGTCCTGGCGCTGGTGGTCCTGAGCGCTGTCGGGGTCGCGCTCTGGCGGGTCCGTCAGGTTGATGCCGGAAGAAGCGACACGATGGCGACGCGCGGGCGGGCGTTGCCGCTGGTGGTGAAGGAGGCGGCGCTGCCTCCGGCATCCGTCGACGGCGCGGTGAAAGACCCCGCCGGGCGGACCATCGTCGGCGCGGTGGTGGTGCTATCGCGGGCGGCCAGCAACCCCGCGACGGCGCCCGCGGCGGTGGCGGTCAGCGACGGCAACGGGCGCTTCCGGTTCGACGCCGCTCCCGGCGAGCACTTGGTGTCGGCGACGGCGGACGGCTTCACCGCCGCGCTCGGCCACCGCGGGTCAGTGCGCCCGACGGCACCTTCCGGCTCGAAGGGGTGCCGCAAGGGCGCCAGTACCTGAACGTGACCACCTCGCGTGACGGCTGGCGCGCGGCGGGCCGGGAGCTCACGGTCGCGCCCGACGGTCTGCGCGACCTGCAGGTGCCGCTGCAGCGAGGCGCCCTGCTGACCGGCCGCGTGCTCACCGCCGACGGCCGGCCCGCGCCAGCGGTGTACGTCGCGGCCGAACCCGACGCGCGTGTCGACCTGCGGCTCCTTCGCGTCGAGACCGCCGCCGACGGCAGCTTCCGGATCGCCGGGCTGCCCGACGGAGATGCCCTGGTGATGGCCTGGGACCCCACGCGGGGCGCGGCCCGCGAGCAGGTCGGTCGCTTCACGGCCGGCGGCTCGATGACGGTTGAGCTGCGGCTGCAACCCGCGTGTTTCATCTCCGGTCGGGTGACGTTCGACGACGGCTCACCCGCCGCCGCGGTCAGCGTCGCGTTCACCGGCGACGGCCGCGCGCTCCCCTACACCAGCGTGAGCACCGCCGACGACGGCCGCTTCTCGGTGCGCGGGTTGCTGCCCGGCCGCTACACGGTAAAGGCCCGCCGCAAGTCAGGCCCCTGGAACCTCACCATGCCCGACCCGGCCCCCGACGTCCGCGTCGTGACGCTGGAACCCGACGAGCACGCCGCAGGCATCGATCTGGTGCTGGCCAGGGGGGGCCAGCGCATCGAGGGGCGCGTCCTCCACGCCGACGGCCGACCAGCCGCCGGCACGCAGGTGATCGCCGCCTTCGAGAAGCTGGGCCGCGCCGCCAAGCCGCTCGCGCCCGATGTCGAAAGCCTTGCCATCGTCCGCGACGACGGACGGTTCGTCCTCGAGGACCTCGAGCGCGGCGATCATTCGCTCTTCGCCGTCCGGCCCGGCTTCCCCGACGCCGTCCTCCGGCAGGTGGCCGCCGGCCGCACCGACGTGCGGCTGCAGCTGGAAGCGCCGGCCCGGCTGAGCGGCGTGGTCACCGACCGCGACGGGCGAGCGCTCCCGGCGTTTTCGCTGCAGGTCTTACCTCTCGCCCCGACGGGCGCCGAGACGGAGCAGCAAAGTCTTCTTCGGACCGAAGCCGGGGTCATGCGCCCGCTCCCGGTGCGCGACCCCGACGGCCGGTTCGAGTGGCGCGGCCTGCTCGCGGGCCGCTACCGGATCAAGGTCAACGGCCTCGACGGTGCGGCCGGCACGGACGTGGTCACGGTGGCTTCAGGTGAGCACAAGCAGGGTCTGCGCCTGGTGGTGGGCGGCGCCCTGAAGTTGACCGGCAAGGTCGTGTCGCTCGAGACCGGTGCCCCCATGGAGCGCGTGCAGGTGTACGCGCGGGCCCCCGGCAACCCGCTGGTCGCGACCACCAACGATGAGGGTGCGTTCGAGATGGTGGGCCTGCTGCCCGGCGAGGACACCGAGGTGACCGTCCGGGCCACCGGTTTCGTCTCCGAGAGCCGGTGGGTGCGCGCGCCCGCCGGCGCTGCCACCGTCGACGCCGGCACCTTTCGGTTGCTGCGCGGGGATTTCGCCGGCACCGGCCCGATGGTCGACGGCCTGCGCTTCGTCCTGGCGGATCGCGGGAGCGGCGCGCGCGTCGCCGTGCTCTTCCCCGGCTCGAACGCCGAGCGCGCCGGCCTGAAGATCGGCGACCACATCACCGGTCCTGAGTCTGCGCGGCCGGCGCTCTCGAGAATCAATGGCGCCGCCCTCACCGTCATCGCCCGGTTCGGGCGCGTGTCGGCGACCTGCCCGGTCGTTCGCTGCCTGGAGCGTGGTCCCTGCGAGACGCCGCGTCTTTTTCCTTCACGGAGCGGGGAGGTTCACCAGGTGCCGGCTCGCGGATATTAGCGGTCGCTTGTCTGGCCACGTCGGGTCAGGAGCGCAAAGCGTACTCTTGACTGGCTCCGGCCGTCGCGGGTGAACCGAGCGCCTAGCAACGCCAGCCTGCCGCATCAATCTCCGCCGTTTCCGATCGCCGTCGGCGCCCACCAGCCGCCAAGCTCGGGCATCCCGTCGCAGCAAGCGCACGCAGCAAAAGGTCGCCGGCCGCAAACTCGCTCAGAAGATCCCCATGAACCTCGACGTGAACGCGCTGGGCGCCGGGGCCGCGCCACCACCTCCACCGCTCGGTGGCGGCGCTGACAGTACTTAGCCGGCTCTTCTCACTGCTTGGCGATCACCAGCAGGTGCGCCGTATTCCATCCCGCGGCGGGATTGACATGATCCTTGGACCAGGCTGTGCCCGCTCCCTGACCGTTTCCCGTCGAGGGGATGAGGCCGGTCAGGAACCGCTCGATGCCCGAAGTGCTGGAGGCTGCTTCACCACCGATCGACGTGGTTGCCCACCACCACTGATCCGTGGGCACTGCGCTGGTGCTGCTCGTATATCCGGTCGGCACGTTGCCCTCTCCCCAGGCGAAGGCGCCGTTGGTGAGGCAGCCAGAGAACCCGTTCGGGCACCGGCGTACGCCGATGCTGACCACGTTCACTGAGTTGTTCGGATCACTGCCGAATGGATTTCCCGTGGATTCGCCCCACCAGCACTTGTCGCCCAGGTTGCCCGGAAACGTCCGCTTGAGAAGCTCACCGGGGTTTCCATTCGGCCACGACGTGTAAGCGCCGCCGCCCACGAGGATGAAATCAGCGGGCGGCTTGGGCGCACACCGGGCCGTGTTGGGGTCGAGCGCGCTTCCCGGCTGGCTGACGAAGATCTCGGCTCGAGTATCGGCCACTCCGGCGAGCTTCATGCCGATGGCGTAGGCACGGAGCCAATATCCTGTCGCCACGGCGTGATCCTTCGCGGTGGCTCGCCAGGTCGCCTTGTCGCTGAAGAAATCACCAGTGATCGGACTGCGCCCCAGATCGGGAGCGCTCCCGGCGAGGAGGACGCCGGGGTTCCACTGCAAGTTGCTGGTCGGGCACGCGCCCGAGCCCGGATCGACGGAGCAGGCTTCGGCGCCGCCGCCCACGAGCGCGAAGTCCGAATCCACCGAGCACGTGGCCCGGTTCACACCGGTGGACACGAAAGTCGCCGGGCATCGATAGAGCCTGACGCTTACCTCTCCGGACCAATCGTTCCATGAACCGATCACCGTGCCGACAAGCTGCTGCGAGACCCGCTCGATAGCTTCACTCGCCGGCTCGTCGGGCGCCAGAGCGGCGCCGCAGCCGGCGATGGAAAACAAGAAAATACTCCCAATGAGTGTATTACTCAGCCCGCCACCAGAGTTGGCAATCATTTGCAACCTCCGTATTCAGATCCGGATGCTTTTCCCCCCGCATCGTGCGGAGTTGGTTCGTCGCGGTCGGCAGCAAGAGCCGTGCTCGCCAGATCGCGGTCGCGCTGTTCCCGATCGCCGGCGAAACGAGACAACGAATCGCCACCCGCAACCGCGCAGCGCCGATACGTAACGATCGGATCGGAGCTTCCGATGTTACGGCGCGGGTCCGGGCGGTGGCCCGCGCGCTGCCGGCGAGACGGGTGTGACGTCCGACACCGAACACGGCGCTCTGGCCTGGCGGGACAGCTTGGCGGCGGTGTCCACGCCGATGGTGATTTCGTCGGGAATGAGGGCGTCGTCCTGGAGTTCTGGATGGGGCGATGATCAGGACCTGGATGATGTTGGCGAGCGAGACCTCGACGGCCGATAAGATCGCGAGTTCCGGGCGAAGTGGAGAGGGCGTGAGGACAGAGGTCGCCGGCGAAGGGGGTGCTGATGATCATCGGCGTTTGGCCGCGGCTTTGGCCGGGCGCGGTTGCTGGCTGAAGGTTTCCAGGAAGAGTTTCTCGTCAGGCGTGGCAGGTCGCGGTCCGCGGCGACGGTGAGCGCTCGTCGGCCAGTTTCATCAGGACTCGGTAGTTGCCGGCGGCGTGGTCGGCCAGGGTGGCCTTGAACTCGGTGGTCATGAGGCTCGGGTTGCCGGCCGCCTCAAGCAGGTGGTCGAGACAGGCGAGCAGCTCGTCACGCGAGGCGTGCTCGAGCAGGCGGCGGCGGATGCGGCTGCCCAGCGGGAGCAGCTTGCCTCCCGACCACGACGCGTCGGCCCGCCTCGGGCGAGGACCGCTGCTCCGCGGCTGGTGCCAACATCGTCGGCAAATGATCGGGGATCCGCCGGGGGGTGGGCAAAAGGTCGGTTACAGCGGCCTGCCAGTTCGAGGACCGGGCGGTACACTGGCGGCACGATGAACGACGAGACGCTCGCCGCGAACAAGGCGGTGGTGCAGCGGTTCAACCGGGAGGTGTTCGAGCGGGGCGACGAGGCCGCCTTCCGGGAGCTGGTGGCGCCCGACTTCG
Source organism: Myxococcota bacterium (assembly GCA_046734815.1). Lineage (GTDB taxonomy): Bacteria > Myxococcota_A > Polyangia > Fen-1088 > Fen-1088 > CAVYGB01. The sequence goes on from JBKPRZ010000816.1 coordinate 15,149, forward strand.
TCAACCGGACGGCGCCGCCCGGGACACCGCCTGGGCCCGAGGGGTTCCTCCAAATGATCAACCAGGTCCTGCGCCCGGCCTTTGCCGATCTGCGCGTGGAGATCCACGACCAGCTCGCCGAGGGGGACAAGGTGAGCACGCGCAAGACCCTGCGCGGGATCCACCGGGGGCCGATCTTCGGGATCCCCCCGACCGGGCGGGCGGTGGCCATCGAGGTGATCGACATCGTGCGCGTCTGCGACGGACGCTACGTCGAGCACTGGGGGATCAACACCCTGTCCGCGGTGCTGGCTCAGCTCCGCGCGCCCGGCGAGGGGGCGCCCCGATGAACGCGCCTGGCCAGGACCTCATCATCGTCGAGATTCTCGACGTCAGCGGGGACTTCGCCGAGGTGTCGGCCATGGTTCATCGGGGACGGTGGTGGCTCCGCCGCCGTCGCGGGCGGCTCCGCTGTCGCTGCCGCTGTCGGTGCCGCCGTCCTTGACCACCGGGATGTCCGGCAGACCGAAGGCGCTCCGGGCGTCGCTGTTGGACGCCACGTGGAGCCCGCTCTTGTCCAGATCGATCCGATCCAGGTATTGCACCGGCGCCAGCAAGCGGATGCCGACCGAATCGAGGAACTTTTTCAAGCCGTCGTCCTTGTACGGGCCATTGTCGTACGCGTTCAGGAAGGGGTGGTAAAAGTCGCCCAGGTGGTTGGGGACATACGCCGCCGGACGAAGGACTGGCACCACCAATCGCGCGACGCTCTCCCCACCGCCTCCGATCCAGACGTCGAGCCAGGCCATTGAGTACGACGCTCAAGTCCATGCCGCTCGAAGGTCCCAGAACAATGGGAGGGAGGGAATAAGTTTTTTGAGTAGCGGCCAGGCCCCGCGCGCCGACTGGGGGCCGAACCCCCCCTCCGTCGACAGCGAGCGTGGCCCCCGCGCCATACGGGCGGGTTGGGCGGGCGCCGGGGCTGCTGTGCCCGCGCGGCGAGGAGCGCGAGCAACTCGTGGCGCGGGGGCCGCCCGGGGCGGGGTCGAAAGCGTTCCAGCGGATAGAGGGCCCTACTAGAGTTGTAGGAATAGAGC
>JBKPRZ010000817.1:0-5172 GCA_046734815.1 Myxococcota bacterium
GTGCGGGCGCCAAGCCGGCGCCGCGCCGCCGGCCCGGACCGGGAGGCGGCCCGCTGAGCCAGCGCGAGCTGGAGGTCGCGCGCCTGTACGCCGAGGGTCTGACCACCGCCGAGGTGGCCAAACGTCTGGTGATCAGCCCCAACACCGCCACCACCCACCTGCAGCGCATCTACGAACGTCTGGGCGTCAACTCGCGCGCGGCGCTCACCAGTTCCCTGATCGAGCGCCAGCTGCTGTAGTACTGGGCCGAAGAAAAAGAATACTAGGATCGGGTGATACCGGGTCCCCCCATCGACCGCCTACCTTCACCATCGAAAGGAGCGAGCGATGGGAAAAAACATAGAGCTGGTCGACCGGGCCTGGCGGTTGCTGGAGAACAAGGAGCTGGAGCGCATCGGCGAGGTGTTCGCGGCGGACGTGGAGTTCAACGGGCCGGGCGGGGTGAACCTGCGCGGCACGGGCCAGATGCGGCCGTTCCTCGCCGCCTGGCTGTCGGCCTTCCCCGACATGAAGCACGAGATCATCAGCTCGGTGGAGGACGACCACACCGTCGCCCTGGAGCTGCGCATCGTGGGCACCCACACCGGCGTGTTGCCCAGCCCCAAGGGCGACATCCCGGCCACCAACCGCAAGGTGCGGTGGGACTCGGCCGACTTCATCCGGGTGGCGGACGGCAAGATCGCCGCCTGGCAGGCCACCTGGGACCAGATCACGTTCGTGACCCAGCTGGGCCTGCTGCCGGCGCGCTGAACCAACGACCCCACGGAAAGGAGAGGACCATGGAAAAACACCGAGCCACCGCCGAACGCGCCTTCGCCCTGATGAACGCCCACAACCTGGACCAGCTGAAGACGCTGTTCACGGACAGCTGCGATCTGATCATGCCGGGGGTCCCGCCCATGCGCGGGGGCCAGGGCTTCGTCCAGATGGTGCAGGGCTGGATCAGCGCGTTCCCCGACCTCAAGCACGAGATCCTCGGCTACGTCGAGGAGGGTGACCGCGCCTCCTGGCAGGTGCGGGTGACCGCCACCCACACCGGGACGATGCAGACCCCCAACGGCCCGCTGGCCGCCACCGGCCGCCGGATCAAGATCGACGCCCAGGACGTCGTCCGCTTCGAGGGCGGCAAGGCGGCCTCCTGGCACGTGTACTTCGACCAGATGGTGTTCTTGCAGCAGCTGGGGCTGGCGCCGGCGTGACCGCCACCGGTGAGGGCGGCGATCGGCGAAGATCGCCGCCCTCGCCGCCCTCGCCGCCCGGTGCCCCACCCATGACGACCAGCCCGCCCGGACCCGTGCGCTGGGACCCGCCGCTGCCCGGAGGGTGGCTGCGCCATTTCCGCTGGGGCGAGTGGCTGCCCGAGCCGGTGACGCCGCTGTTCGATTCCTGGTTCCTCGCCCGCAGCGAGGCGCGCTTCATCGTCGAGCAGGCCGCCGCCTGCGGCGTCCGCAGCCCGCCGCCGCTGCACGTGCTGGTCAACGGCTGGTACTACCACTCGCCCGTGGGCAGCGGCCGGGCGACGGTGATGCTGCGCGGTCTGTTCACCCACCCGCGCTTCACGGTGGCGTTCATCCGCCACAACCAGCGCCCCGAAGTAACCGAGCGCCTCTGCGCCGCGCCCCACCTCCGCCGGTGGCAACGGGACCTGCTGCCGCGCTACCAGCAGCTGGTCGCCCAGGGCAGCGACCTGGTGTCCCGCGGCTCGCCCACCGAACGGTTCGGATGGATCGACCAGGTCGCCGACTTCTCCGGCGCCCTGATGTGGTCGGTGTCGATGGTGGGAGGCTTCGCCTGGAAGGCAGAGAGCAGCCTGGCCCGCTTCTTCGGCCAGCACCTGCGCCCACGCATCGGCGGCAGCCATCAGACCTTGCTGGCCGGCCTGACCCGACCGGCACCGCCCCCACCGCACGCGGTATCGAGCCTCGACTGGTACCACCCCACCACCGGCGAGCAACCGCGCCCCACCCCGCCCCCCGACCCCGCCCGCCACGACCGCCTGGAACGGGCACGCCGCGAGGCCGAGACCGCCTGCCGACGCGCCCTCGCCGACAACCCGCGCTGGCTCGCGCGCTTCCAGACCCGCCTCGAGATCGCTCACCGCTGGGCGATCATCCGCGAAGATCAACTGTCGCAGCTGACCCTGGCCTGGCCGTTGCTGCGGCGGGCGCTGCTCTCGCTGGGCACAACCGCGGTCGCCGCCGGCGCGCTCGCCGATCCTGCCGACGTCTTCTTTCTGACCCGCGACGAGCTTCAGCCGCTGCTCGGCCCTTCGCAAACCGCCGCCGCCGGAATCACCTCGACGCCCGCCGAGCGATCCAGCCTGACCGCTGCCGTCGCCGAGCGCCGGGCGGCCTGGGAACGCAACCGCCGCCTGACCCCTCCGCTGGTGGTCGGCAAGCTACCCGGCTTCCTGCGCAGCATGATCACCTCCACCGTCACCGCCATGCGCGTCCCACCACGCGCTCCCGTTGCAAGCGCCGCCGCCACCCTCGAGGGCATGCCCGCCAGCCCCGGCCGCGCCACCGGCGTCGCCCGCATCCTCCTCGACCCCTCCGACGAGCACCGCCTGGCCGCCGGCGAGATCCTGGTCGCCCGCGCCACCACCCCCGCCTGGACCCCGCTGTTCGCCCGCGCCGGCGCCGTCGTCACCGACGCCGGCAGCGTCGTCGCCCACGCCTCCTTGATCGCCCGCGAATACGGCATCCCCGCCGTCGTTGCCACCGGCGACGCCACCCGCCGCCTCCAGGACGGCCAGCGCATCACCGTCGACGGCAACACCGGCCACGTCGAGCTGGACGCCCCCGCCTGAGTCCCCTGGTTGATGGGAGTGGGTTCAGCAAGGCGAGGGCCAGGCGGTTGGGTGGTCGAGCGCTGCTGATGACCTCGACAGTCGGCTATCGCGCGATGGGCGGCGCTGGCTAGCGTTCGGCGGAGGTGACGCGGACGCCGGCGTGGGCGGGGTTGCCGGCGCAGTAGGGGGGCCAGAGCTTGCGCAGCTCGAGGCGGATGCGGGCGGCGGGGGCCTTGGCCTGCAGGGCGGTGACCATCCGGCGGGCCAGCGATTCCAGGAGGCGGTGCGGTTCGCCGGCGCCGATGCTGACGATCACCTCGGCGATGTCGCGGAAGTCCACCGTGTCGGACAGGCGGTCGCTGGTCTCGGCGGCGTCGACGCGGGTCTCGATCTCGACGTCCACTTCGAAGCGGCGGGTGGTGCGGCGCTCGGCCGCGCTGGCGCCGTGGCGCCCCTCGAAGCCGATGCGCGAGAGGATCAGCGTGGCCACGTGGACAGCGGTCCGGGGCTCAGGCGGAGGACTCGGCCTCGGCCTGAGCTTCCTTCTTCATCTTGCGCTTGATGATCTCGCGCTTGACCGGGCCGACCAGGTCGATGAGCAGCCGGCCCACCAGGTGATCGCTCTCGTGCTGGAGCGCCCGCGAGAACAGCTCCTCGCCCTCGATCTCGAACGGCTTGCCCTCGATGTCCAGCGCCCGCACACGCGCGCGCATGCCCCGCTTGATCGGGACGAAGATGCCCGGGAACGACAGGCAGCCCTCGTCACCGGTCTGCGCCTCCTCGGAGATCCAGACCAGCTCGGGGTTGGCGAACACCAGGACCGGGTCGTCGGGCGACTTGCCGGCCACCTCGGCGTCGACGATGAACATCCGCAGCGGCACGCCCACCTGGATCGCCGCCAGGCCCGCGCCGTTGGCTGCGACCATGGTGACGGTCATGTCCGCCACCAGCTTGCGCAGGCTCTCGTCGAAGCTCTCGACCGGCCCGCACTTTTCCCGCAGGCGTGGATCGGGGTAACGCAGAATCGGCAACAGAGCCATGACAGACACGAAAGGATGACACTTCGCCACAATGCCCGCAAGCTGCCGGGCCGCCGAAATGGCGCCAAATCCCGACGGTGTCCGCGTCAAAACCCGCGCCTGACGCGCGCCCGCCCTGCTGTCAGCGCAACACTGCCAGCAGCTGCTCGAACCGGCGCCGGGTCTCGGGCCCCAGCAGCGCCCAGTCGTCCTCGTTGCGGTGGCAGCTGTCGCACTCGAAGGGCATTCCCCCCTTCTTGGCGTTCGCGAGCATCGCCTTCATGACTTTCTTCGCCTCCTTGCGCCCGCCCCGCTGGCAGGCCTGCACCACCGGGCCATCCCCTTGCACCGCCACCGTGCAGTCCGGGCCCGCGGCCGCCGCATAGCGCGGGGCCTCGGCCCCCAGCACGAAGCGCACCTCCGGACTGCGGGCGCCGGCCTCCACCTCCACGCTGGCCCGCTGTCGACCCAGCCGTTCGTGCCAGGCCTCGAGCTGGTAGTGGCCGGGGGGCAGGCCGCCCAGCCGGAACCGCCCCTCTCCGTCGGTGACGGCGAAGAACGGGCTGTCGCTGACCACGACCTGCGCGGTCATCCAGGGGTGGGCGTCGCAGGCGAAGCGCACGATGTCGCCACCTCGCTCGGCGCGCACCTCGATGCCCCCCGCGCCGGACACCTGCGCCTGCGACAGAAGCGCGCGACCGGCGGTGGCGGTCACTGCATGCAGGATCGGGTCGGCGTTCCGGACCACGATCCGCTGTCCCGCGCGCGCGACCGCGATCGCCGGCACGTACCGGCACCCGCGCTGCTCGAGGACCAGCGGCTCGGTGGCCGCCGCCACCTCGGATCGCCGCCACCCGGTCACAACCCGCACCACGACACCCGCCACCCGCCCGTCCTTGACGACCAGGTCCTCGCGATCGGACGGCGTCCCGTTGCGCGCCACGAGTTGCGCGCAGTCGGGGTCGCTGCTGGCATCGAACGCCGGCGCAGCCGGAAGCGGCCCTTGCACCAGCACGGTGCCCTCGATCCATCCCTCGGCTCGACCGGCCGCGCGCAGATCGTTCGCAGCGACGCCGCCGGGCCGTCGTTTGCCGGTCGTCGTCCCCGCTTCTGACGGCGCGGCCCCGTGATCGCTTCCGGGGCGGTCGGCGGTCGCCACCGCTTCCTCGCGGGTCACGGCCCCTGCCTCGCCCGCGCGCGCAACCGTCGCGCCCGCCGTCGCGGGAGCGGCCACCACCGCCGCCCGAGCGACCATCGATACCGCCGCCCGTCCGCGGACCACCCAGGCGGTGCCCACCGTCGCGAGCGCCAGCGCGGTCACCACCCAGCGCGCTGCCGGCGCGGCCCCTGCCGCCACGGCGC
>JBKPRZ010000818.1:0-21626 GCA_046734815.1 Myxococcota bacterium
TCTGGCGGCGGTTCGATTCTAATACACGGCCATGAGAATCAGGGTCCACCTCCTGGCCGCGCTCGCCGCCGTCCTGTCGTTCATCGCCGGTACACCCGCCTTTGCTGCCGAGACGCATGGCGAGGCCAGCCTGGTCCTGCCCGATCTGGGCTCGGTCACCTTCCTGGGCCTGCCCGGCTCGCGCCTGCTGCTGTTCGGCATCCTGGTCTGCCTGGCCGGCATGGCCTTCGGTCTGGTCATCTACCAGCAGCTCAAGGGTCTGGCCGTCCACAAGTCGATGCGGGACATCTCGGAGCTGATCTACGAGACCTGCAAGACCTACCTCATCACCCAGGGCAAGTTCATCCTGGTGCTGGAGGCGTTCATCGCCACCATCATCTTCATCTACTTCTTCTTCCTGGTCGGGCTCGACATCCAGCGCGTGCTGGTGATCCTGATGTTCTCGGTGGTGGGCATCGCCGGCAGCTACGGCGTGGCCTGGTTCGGCATCCGGGTCAACACCTTCGCCAACTCCCGCACCGCCTTCGCCAGCCTCAAGGGCTTGCCCTACCCGGTCTACGCCATCCCGCTCAAGGCGGGCATGAGCATCGGCATGCTGCTCATCAGCGTCGAGCTGGTGATCATGCTGGCCATCCTGCTTTTCATCCCGCGGGATTATGCCGGCAACTGCTTCATCGGATTCGCCATCGGGGAATCGCTGGGCGCCTCGGCCCTGCGCATCGCCGGCGGCATCTTCACCAAGATCGCCGACATCGGATCCGATCTGATGAAGATCGTGTTCAAGATCAAGGAAGACGACGCCCGCAACCCTGGCGTCATCGCCGACTGCACCGGCGACAACGCCGGCGACTCGGTGGGCCCCAGCGCCGACGGCTTCGAGACCTACGGCGTGACCGGCGTGGCCCTCATCTCCTTCATCTTGCTGGCGGTCAACGACCCGCAGGTGCAGGTCAAGCTGCTGGTCTGGATCTTCGTCATGCGCATCGCCATGGTGGTGGCCAGCGGCTTCTCGTACCTGGTCAACGAGCTGCTGGTGAAGGCCCGCTACGGCACCGCTCGCCGCATGAACTTCGAAAAACCGCTCACGCAGCTGGTCTGGCTGACCTCGCTGGTCTCGGTGGTGATGACCTACGGCGTCTCGTACCTGCTGATCGCCGACCTGGGCGACGGCACCTTGTGGTGGAAGCTGTCGAGCATCATCACCTGCGGCACGCTGGCCGGCGCCATCATCCCGGAGATGGTCAAGGTCTTCACCTCCACCGAATCCAAACACGTGCAGGAGGTGGTGACCTCCTCCCGGGAGGGTGGCCCCTCGCTCAACGTGCTGTCGGGCCTGACCGCCGGGAACTTCAGCGCCTACTGGATGGGCATGGTGATTCTGGCGCTGATGGCCATCGCCTACGCCGTGAGCTCACAGGGCCTGTCGCAGCTGATGGTCGCCGAGTCGGTGTTCGCGTTCGGTCTGGTGGCCTTCGGCTTCCTGGGCATGGGCCCGGTCACCATCGCGGTCGACTCCTACGGCCCGGTCACCGACAACGCCCAGTCGGTCTACGAGCTGTCGCTGATCGAGAACGTGCCCGGCATCAAGGAGGAGCTGAAGAAGAGCCACGGCTTCGACGTCGACTTCGGCCAGGCCAAGCACATGCTGGAAGAGAACGACGGGGCCGGCAACACCTTCAAAGCCACCGCCAAGCCGGTGTTGATCGGCACCGCGGTGGTGGGCGCCACCACCATGATCTTCTCGATCGTGATGTTGTTGACCGACAAGCTGCAGCCCACCTTGCTCAAGAACCTGTCGCTGCTGCACCCGCCTTTCTTGCTGGGCCTGATCGCTGGCGGCGCCGTGATCTACTGGTTCACCGGCGCTTCCACCCAGGCGGTCTCGACCGGCGCCTACCGGGCGGTGGAGTTCATCAAGGCCAACATCCGCCTGACCGGCACCGATCGCGCCTCCACCGAGGACAGCAAGAAGGTGGTCGAGATCTGCACCAAATACGCCCAGCGCGGGATGTTCAACATCTTCCTGACGGTGTTCTTCACCACCCTGGCCTTTGCCTGCATGGAGCCCTTCTACTTCGTGGGCTACCTGGTCTCGATCGCGCTGTTCGGCCTGTACCAGGCCATCTTCATGGCCAACGCCGGCGGCGCCTGGGACAACGCCAAGAAGCTGGTCGAGGTGGAGCTCAAGGAGAAGGGCACCGCCCTGCACGCCGCCACCGTGGTGGGCGACACCGTCGGCGACCCCTTCAAGGACACCTCCTCGGTGGCCATGAACCCGATCATCAAGTTCACCACTCTGTTCGGCCTGCTGGCGGTCGAGCTGGCGGTGTCGATGGCCAGGACCGAGACCGGCAAGACCATCAGCACGGTCCTAGCGGGGGTCTTCTTCGCGATCTCCCTGGTCTTCGTCTGGCGGTCGTTCTACGCCATGCGCATCACCGCCGAGCGCACGACCAGCTCGGCCTCGCCCAAGGCGGCCGAGGCCCGCACCGCCTAGCGGGCCTTACCCGGGTCAACCGCGTCGAGCGGGGGGCGTGGGACCCTTTGAGGGTCCCACATTCAATGTCCGCGCAGGTAGCGCAGCACCGGCATCGCGAACGGCAGCAGCGCCAGGCTCACCCAGACCACGCCAATGGCGGGTGAGCCTTGCAGGGCCCACAGCCCGGCGGTGGGGAGATCCACGTCCGCCACCGAGAAGGACAGGTTGGACCCCACCGCCGCCACTGCCAGCAGCGCCGCCCCCGCGCCGGCCAGGGCCAGCAGGCCCCAGGCGCGCATGCGCACCAGGCCGGACAGACCGCCCACCGCCAGCAGCAACGCCAGCCCGCCCAGCAGCAACATCTGGTCCCCTTCGCGCGGGGCCAGCGCCCACATGATCAAGGTGGGCAGCGAGGCGGCCCCGCGGGTCACCGCCTTGCCCAGTCGAGCGACGCCGTATTCGTCCATCGAATAGCGCTCGCGCCAGGCGGCCTGCAGCTCGTAGCGGGCCGACATCTTCTGTCCCATCAGCGACAGCACGATCAGCGCGTGCAGCACGGTGTAGATCGCCATCGAGGGGTGCCAGCCGATCATCACCAGCGCCATCATGCCCAGCATGAATCCCGACCAGCCCAGGCCGGAGGCGAACCAGCGCGCCCAGAACCACTGCGACGCAACCGCCAGGAAGGCCGTCAGGTAGCACACCATCAACCCGGCGAACACCGGCGCCCAGCCGTCGGGGGCGTTCAGCGACACCAGGAAGTACAAGATCCCGAAGAAGCTGAGCGACAGGAGGGCAACCGCCGCCCGCTCCCGCTCGTACCCCATCTCCTTCAGAAATGACCGCAGGTTCTTCAGCCGCTCCAGCCAGTTCATGATGCCTAGTATGCATCCTCCGGGGGGCGCGCTCCATGCGCGACCGCGCGCCCCGTCACACCGGACCGGGGATCCCGGAACGGGAGGCCTTCGGGCCGGCGCCGCGGACCTCGGGAGCCGGGGAATCAGGCCTTCGGGTCGGCGCCGCGGGCGGGTGTCAGGCCTTCGGGCCGGCGCCGCGGACCTCGGGCGAGCAAGCCTCGGCGTAAAGCGCGAAGTTCTTGCGGAACAGGTCGGCCACCTGGCGAGCGCGGGCGTCGTAGACCGCGGGATCCGCCCAGGTGGATCGTGGCGATAGCAGCTCGGTCGGCACCCCCGGGCAGCTGGTGGGCACCTCGAGGCCGAAGACGGGATCAGGGACGGTCGGGATCTTCTCGAGTGCCCCCGACAGGATGGCCGCCACCACCGCCCGCGACACGGCGATCTTCATCCTGCTACCCACGCCGTACGGCCCGCCGGTCCAGCCGGTGTTGACCAGCCAGCAGCGGACGCCGTGGCGGGACAGGCGTTCGCCCAGAAGGGCCGCGTAACGCATGGGGTGCAAGGGCAAGAACGGCCCGCCGAAGCAGGGCGAGAAGGTGGCCTTGGGTTCGGTCACGCCCGCCTCGGTCCCCGCCACCTTGGCGGTGTAGCCCGAGATGTAATGATACATCGCCTGCGCCGTGCTCAGCCGCGCCACCGGCGGCAACACGCCGAAGGCGTCGGCGGTCAGGAAGACGACGTTGCGCGGGTGCGGCCCCTGCCCCGACAGCCGCGCGCCCGGGATGTAGAACAGGGGGTACGACGCGCGAGTGTTCTCGGTGTAGCGGGCGTCGGCGAAGTCGGGCACCCGGGTGACCGGATCGATCACCACGTTCTCCATCACCGAGTTGAAGCGGATGGCCTCCCAGATCTGGGGCTCGCTCTCGCGGCGCAGGTTGATGCACTTGGCGTAGCAGCCGCCCTCGAGGTTGAAGATCCCCTCGTCGCTCCAGCCGGTCTCGTCGTCGCCGATCAGGGCCCGCGACGGATCGGCCGACAGCGTGGTCTTGCCGGTGCCCGAGAGCCCGAAGAACAGGGCCGCGTTGTCCTCGACGGCGGCGTCGACGTTGGCCGAGCAATGCATGGTGAGGATCCCGCGCCGGGGCAGGAGGTAGTTCATCACCGAGAAGATGCTCTTCTTCACCTCGCCGGCGTATTCGGTGCCCAGGATCAGCACCAAGCCGCGCTCGAAGTCCAGCCCGATGAAGCTGTCCGAGCGGACCCCCGCCGCCGCCCCGCCCGCCGGCAGGGTCGCAGCCTGCACCACCGTGAAGGCCGGCTTGATCTCGGCCAGCTCGGCGGCGGTGGGGCGGATGAACAGGGTGCGGGCAAACAGGCAGTGCCAGGCCTTCTCGCTCACCACCCGGATGGGCAGGCGCTGGGCCGGCGACGCCCCGGCGAACCCCTCGAACACGAAGGTGTCGCGTCCGCGCAGGTGGGCGACGGCCTTCGCCAGCAGAGCGTTGAACACCTCGGCCGACACCGGCTTCTGCGCCGGTCCCCACCAGATCTCCTTCTCGGTGGTGGCCGACGAGACGACGTATTTGTCCTCGGCGGCGCGGCCCGTCTTGGCGCCGGTGCGTACCACCAGTGCGCCGTTGTCCGCCAGCACCCCCTCCTCGCGCCGGATGGCGGCTTCGACCAGGGCTGCCGATTGCAAGTTCCGGTGTATGCGCCCCCCGGAATTCGCCTCTGCTGTCGCGGCCTTGGGGGACAACCAATCGTCGAGTTCACGCCCAGGACCCATCGCGTCCTAAGTATACGAGAGGTCACCGGCGACGCCAGAGACCGCGTGCGCGAAGAAGGACCCTTTGCGGGCCCCGCATACGACGATCAGAAAGTCAGGCGGGCGGCCATGCCGTTCGCCGAGCCGGGAACAATCGTAGGCATCAGTTCCAGGCGGACCTGCTTGTGACTGCCGAGCCCCAGCGCGAGCCCCGAGGTGTCCTCGGCCAGGTAGCCGAAATAGAACAGCACGCCGCTGGCCACCGCCAGGATAGAGCCAGCGCCCAGGGCGATGTACTGGTAGCCCTCGAACCGCTTGCCCTCACCCTGCAGCTCGTTGACGTAACGGGCTTCGTCCGGGGTGATCGGGCGGAGCATGACCATGCCGGTGCGGTCGCAGGTGGCTGGCGCGGCCGAGTTGGCGGTGCACGGGTAGCGGCGGTAGGGGTCCAGGTCGCGGTTGATGCTCTGGATGTCCAGGGCGAACTTCAGCGCCAGACCGAAGCCGGTCAGGCTGGTGACCAGGGTGCTCCAGCTGGCCAGCTTCAGCCCGCCGCGGCCGTTGTCCCGCAGGCTGGCGGTCAACCGGGTCGGGTCGTCCCCAACCACCGGCGGGCTGCTCAGCGACGGCTCGCCGGCGCCGACAGTCGGGCTACCCATGGGGAAGGGCGAGCCGGCCGAGGAGGCCATCTGGATGGACACGTCGGTCGTGCTCCCGGCGGTCACGGTCACCTCCCGCCGGACCGGGGCGTAACCCGGCTTGCTGGCCACGATCTCGCGGCGGCCGGCGGGAACGTTGCTGTGCAGGAGGTCCTCGCTGCTGCTGATCACCCCGATGGGCTGGCCATCCAGGGCGATGGCGGTGCCGGGAACATCGCCGCGCACGCGGATGCTGCCGAGCGCGCTCTGGCCCATCAAGGTGGCGAACCACTTCTGCACCGGCCCACGGATCGAGCCCGGCGTGGCCAGGCCGGCGCTGATCGGCTCGGCGACGTAGTTGTCGATCTGGCGGCGGCCGGCGTCGAGCAACTTCAACGTGACGACGTAGCCATTGCCGGCCGAGCCCTTGACGTTGCCGAAGATCAGCTTGGCGGCGCCGAGCCCCTTGGCGGCGTCGGCCATGCAGGTCGGCGCCTCGTCGGGACAGGAGAACATGATCTTGATGGCCAGCAGCTCGCGGCCGGCCACCAGGCGCAGCCCCCGCTCGGCGGAGGCGCGCTGGCGAAGGGCATCGGTCAGCGCCACGGCGACCGATTCGGGCGCGCCCTCGGTGGCCTCGATGCCGAGGATCGCCATGGTGCTGTCGGCCGCCTGGGCCGTCTCGCCCGGCGCGAACAGCGCCAGCATCGCGGCTATCGAGGTCGCTGAAACCACCTGGAACCTCGCGAAACTACCAAAGGCTTTCATAGGCTTATTCGGGGGAATGTTTCCGCACCGGTTCATCCTTGTCAATGCGGGAGCCTCCACCCGAAAGTGCCCACCGGACGCGCATCGATCGGGGTTGCCTTCGTGACGCAAAGCGCATCCTCCTGTTGGGGCCGCGAAGCCGTGCGGGCCCTACCGTACCAAGCGCCGCCCCTCTTGGCGAACCCCGCCCGCCCGGCTCTCCTATACTCAACAACGAACGATGCGCGTCGGGGTTTCAGCCAAAGTTTTGCTGGCCTACGCCGTCCTTCTGATCGCGCTCGGGGCCAACAGCGCCTTCTCGGTCGCGTCACTGCACAGCGCCGGCGAGCAGGTGGCCGGTCACCAGGCGGCGTTGCGGGTGGACAGCGCGGTGGTGGCGGCCAAGGGCCACCTGGATCGTCTGAGACAATCGCCAGCCCAGAACCTGCCCACCCTGGCCCCCGCCTACCTGGCGTCCGCCCAGGGAAAGCTCACGGAGGGCCGGAACCAGCTCGAGACATTCCTGAACGAATCGCCCGCTCTGCGGCGCGAGGATTTGCAGTCCTACCTGGGTCAGCTCGCATCGTATGCAGGCGAGACCGCGCAACTGGGCCCGGCGCTGGCCAAGGCCTATTCGGAGAACAAGGGGAAAGAGGGGACGGATGCGTTCCGTACCCATCTCGAGGATCTGAGCTCACGACTGGAGGTGTTCTCCAGCAACATTCGCAACGACGCCACGCGGGTGATCCTCCAGCTGTCGGAGGACGAGTTGCGGGCCAAGAAGGCGGCGGTGTTGCTGGGCCTGGCGGGTCTGCTGGGGGCGCTGGCCGCGGCGCTGTCGGTCTGGCGCACCCTGCGCCCGCTGCGCGAGCTGCGGGTGCGCGCGCAGCAGCTCGCCGGCGGTGATTACCGGCGGCGCATCGGCTTGCGCACCCGCGACGAGATCGGCGACCTGGCCCGCGAGTTCGACAACATGGCCCAGGCCCTGGAAGAACGCGAGCAGCGCCTGATCCACTCCGAGCGGCTGGCCACGGTCGGCCGCATCGCCGCCCAGATCACCCACGAGATCCGCAACCCGCTGGCCGCCATCGGCCTGAACGCCGAGCTGATCGCCGACGAGCTGGGCGACGCGCAGAACGAGGCTCGCCGGCAGCTGGCCGCCATCAGCGCCGAGGTCGACCGGCTGAGCGAGATCACCGAATCGTACCTGCGCTTCGTCCGCATGCCGCGGCTGAAGCTGGAGCGCGAGGACCCCGCCGGCATCGTCAGCTCGGCGGTGGAGTTCGCGCGCGCCGAGCTGGTCCAGGCCGGGATCGAGCTGTCGCTGCACGCGCCCCCGGACCTGCCCGACATCGCCGCCGACGAGAACCAGCTGCGCCAGGCGCTGCTGAACCTGCTGCGCAACGCGAAGGAGGCCATGCCCGGCGGCGGCAAGATCCGGGTGGCGGTCGACGTGCCCCGGCCCGGCCGGCTGGCGATCAGCGTGAGCGACACCGGCGGCGGCATCGCCCCGGAGAACGTGGCCCGTCTGTTCGAGCCCTTCTTCTCGACCAAGGCCAAGGGCACCGGCCTGGGGCTGGCGCTGGTGCAGCAGATCCTGAACGAGCACGGCGGCCGGGTGGAGGTGGACAGCCGCCCCGACCGCGGCACCACCTTCGTGCTCGACTTCCCCGCCCTGCCCCCGCCCGCCGAGGAGGCGCCGGCCGCGGAGGCCGAGGAGCCCCCCGCCCCACCCCCGTCCTCGCTGGCGGCGCTACGCTCTACGCGCTCCTAGGGTTTGTCGCCGGTGGCCAGCCGGCGGTGCGAGGCGGCCTTGCGGGGGTCGCCCAGCTTCTCGTAGAGGTCGGCCAGGGCCCGGTGCAGCGGGCGCGGATCGGCGGGGCCGAACAGCAGCGCCTGTTCGAACTCGCGGGTCGCCGGCAGCGGCTTGTCCTGGGCCGCCAGAGCGCGCCCCACGGCCGCGTGCAGGTCGGGGTCGTCGGGGTCGATGAACAGCGCCATCCGCCCCAGCTCGGAGGCCTGCCCGACGTGGCCGGAACGGCCGTGCCCCAGCACCACGCGCTTGGCCAGGCTGGCGGTCTGCGGCTCCAGGCGGAGGATCTCGGTCTCCACCTTCAGGCGCTCGTCCTCCTTGCCCATGGAACGCAGCTGCTCGGCCAGCAAGGTGCGCGCCTCGACGCTGCCGGGGGCCAGATCGGCCGCCGCCCGGAAGCGGGTCAGTGCCTCCTGCTCGTCGTGCAGCTGCACCGCCACCAGACCCAGCCGGACCTGCACGTCGTAGCTGGGCAGGCCCTTGCGGTCCAGCGCCAGCAGCTCGCGCCGCGCCCGTTGCGGCTCGTCGCCCTCCAGGGCCAGGTCGGCCGACAGGAAGTCCACCACCGGGTCGTCGGCGCCTCCGGTCCGCCCGCGGGCCCGCGCCAGCGCCGCCTGCGCGGCCGGGCGGTCACCCTCCACCAGGCTGCGCAGCCCGCTCTCGGCGATGTGCGCGGCCGACCCACCGCCCTCTGACCCCGGCCCGGGGTCGCCGTAGCGCGCGGAGGTGCCCGGCAGGAACTGCCGCACCAGCGGGGCCAGCTTCTCCTGCAGATGGGCGCGGAAGGCCTGGTCCAGCGCCGCCTCGGACATGCCCGACAGCGCCTGCAGCACCGCCGCGCCCCGCTCGCCGCGGCCGTAGGCCACCAGCGCCTCGCGGATGCGGGGGAAACCGAAACGCTGCTCCAGGAACTCGACCGCCGCCGAGGACTGCAGGTAGGCCAGGGTGGCCTCGCGGGCGTCGCGCGCCTTCACGAAGGCCCGCGACAGCGAGCCCACGGTGGGCGCCCCACCCGCCTGGATGGCCCCCGCCAGCTCGAGGTCTGCCTGCCGCCGCCACTCGGGCCGCAGGCGGCCGGTCTCCAGCTCGGCCAGCCCCTCGGTGAACCAGCGGGGCACCCGCGAACGCGACAGCTGCAGCGAGAAGACGTGGGCCAGCTCGTGGGACAGCACCATGCCCCAGTTGAAAGCGCCGTTGACCGGCGACTGCGAGGTGATCACCCGGCCGAAGCAGACCCCCGCCACCCCCAGGCGCGGCAGCCCGACCGTGCGGACCGCGTAGTGCTCGGGCGCGGCATACAGCTCGAAGACGATGGGGCCGGTGGGCTGAAAGCCGTAGCGGGCGACGTAGTGGTCGTAGGTCTCCTCCAGGAAGGGGGCCACCACGCCCTCGATGGCGGCGCGATGCCCGGCGTCCACCCGGAAGCGGAAGTGAGCGGTGGTCACCTGCACGTAGCGGGTGGCGATCACCTTCTCGAAAAGGTTGAGCAGGTTGTAGGTGCGGACGTCATACGGGTCACGGTCCCAGGCGCGCCGGAGCAGGGCCAGCCCCTCGTCCTCCTCGCCCAGCCTCAGCAAGGTGTTGCCCAGCGAGCTCAACAGAGCGGCGTTGGCCCCGTCGCGCTCGACCCCGTCGGCGGCCACCAGCCGGGCGTCGTCGTAGCGGCGGTGGCGCACCAGCGCCTCGGCGGCGCGCGCGAAGAAGTCGCCGTCGGCCGGGCGGACCTCCAGGCGCCGGTCGCGTTCGTTGTCGTAGGTGGCGCGGTCCTCCAGCAGCAGGGCCCGGGCGGCGGCCAGCCAGGCCGCCGAGGGATCGCGCGGGTTGGTGCGCCGGATGGTGGAGATCAGGCTGGACACCGTGCCCCACTCCTCGGCGTCCAGGGCCAGCTCGGCCTTCAGGGCCAGCGCCCGGGCGTGGCGCGGGTTGACCGCCAGCGCCGCCTCCAGCGCCCGGTCGACCGGCTCGCCGCTGCCCCCCTGCTCGAGCAGCGCCCGGGCCACCCCCACCTGGGCGTCCGGGTTGTGCGGGTCCAGGGCCAGGACGTCCTTGAAGCAGGCCAGGGCGTTGTCGGCGGCGTGTTTCTCCAGGAACAGGTCGCCCCACTCGAGGTTCGCCTCCAGGCGCTTGGGGTCGGCGCGCACGGCCCCGCGGAAGGCGGAGTTGGCGTCCTCCCAGTTGTTGTCGCGGCGGACGATCACCGCCATGGACACCAGCTCGGCGGCGTTCTTGCGGTCCACCCGCCCGCGCTCCCAGTCGTCGTAGCTGCGGTTGACCAGGTCCTTGACCGCGCCCCGGTCGCCCAGGCTGTCCAGGGTCTTGACCAGCTCGGCCCGCAGGCCCAGGTCGTCGGGCGACGAGATCGCCTGCAGCTCCAGCCGCTTGCGGGCCTCGGCGTACAGGCCCAGCTCCCGCTCGGCCCGGGCGGCCAGTGTCGCACCGGCTACCGCCGCCCGCGCGTTGCCCTTGCGGCGACCCAGCGCCTCGGCGGCGCGCCGAGCTTTTTCGTATTGGCCGGTCCGCAGCTGCTGCTCGACCGCCGCCGCCCCGGGAACCGCCGGCGCGGCCGGGCCGGCCGCCAGCGCGCCCGCTCCGGGGGTGAGGGCGTACACAGCGGCCATGACTGCAACGGTGACCGCAACGGTGACCGCTCGGAGGTCCGGAACCCTTTGAGGGTTCCGGGCAACGAGGAACGCCCGCCGACCCATGCGCTGGATTGTATCGCCCGCTGCCCGCCGATGCAGCCGGCGCCCACGCGCCGTGCTACCATCAGCGCATGGGCCAGGAAGCCTCCACCGAAACCGGGTCCGACATCAGGCCCGAAGCCTACGACGACTACGACGCCTTCTTGAAGCAGGCGGTCCGCGAGTACTACTCGCGCGGGTGGAAGAGCCACCGGGGCAATTTCATCGCGCTGGTGATCACGTCGGGGCAGATGGCCTCGATGGCCGCCGACTCGGTCCGCGACGGGTCGGGTCTGCGCAAGGCCGCCATCGGCGCGGCCGGCGTGGTGGCCCTGCGGTTCGGGCTCCGGTACTTCCTGTCGGGTCCGCTGGGCCTGCTGGTCAGCGCCGCGGTGGTGGCCTCGGCGGTCGCCTACCTGATCAAGAACCAGAAATCGATCACCGCCAAGCTCGATCCCTGCCGCACGTTGATCGCCGAGTCGCGCACCAAGTTCGACGAGATCCAGGGCGGCTACCGGGCCGGGCGCTACGACGCCGCCGGCCGCAACCTGATGGTGGGCGGCCTGCTCAAGCGTTTCCTCGAGCAGGTCGACTCGCTCTGATCGCGCTCGCGATTCGCGATCAGTTCAGCATCAGCGACTTGAGGCCGCCGATCGAGAAGCGCACCAGCAGGCTGGAGCGCAACACGGTCTCGACCTTGCCGCGCCCGAATTCCGGATGGGAGATGATCTCCCCGGACCGGTAGCGGCCCTTGGGATCGAACGCCCGCACCTCGGTGGCCACGGCCATCTCGTTGGCCAGCGCGCGCAGCTCGGCGGCCTTCTGATCGGCGCGCCTCTGCGCCTCGCGCTCGGCGCCGCTGGCGGTGCGATCGGGAGCCTTCTCGGGTTCGGAAGCGCCCTTGCGCGCGGGCGTGGTCCGGTAGCCGTGCCGGTTGTTGCAGGCCTGGCAGACCACCTGCTTCGGCTCGTCGCCGACCAGGGCCACGATGTGGTGGTCGGTCATCCCGCCGCAGGGACCACACCAGGCCTCGATCTCCGCGCCGACCCGGTAGCGGCCGCCGCCCGCGGAGGCCGGGCGGTTGCCGGCGCCCCAGGAGACGCCGGTGATGCGTCGTTCGCCCACCTCGGACACCCCGGCCTGCCGGTCCGGCGTGCTCGAGACGACCACCCCCACCTTGGGCAGCAGCGAGGCCAGCCGCTTGATGTCCGACATCCGGCGGCCCAGCGTGCGATCGATCTTGATCTTTTCGCCGTCGGACAGCCCGGCGTAAAAATCCCGATAACGCTGCGCGACTCGATCGACCGCCATGTAGGTGGCGGTGATGAAATCTCGCTCTTCGACGCGGTCTTGGGCGGCGCTGACTTGCAGCGCGAGCTCCCGGATCTCCTCGCTCAGTTTCTCGAAGGACAGCGGTTCATCCATGGTGTGGGCGCGGATCGGCGAGGGGCGTTCGGCGCGATCCGCATCCGGCTCAAATAGCAGAAAACCCGTGCGCTTTCCAAATCGCCCGTCGAAAAGTTCGTGAGGCTAGGGGCAAATCCCAGCCCCCACGACGCCGCCGGTCCGAATGGTATGACTATTCCGCCGACGGCAGGCCGTGTAGAGTGCCTGAAATTCCAGGGGGAAAGCGCTTGCGGTCGACGCTCGTTGCCAGCACGGTTTCGCTCGCCTGCGGGCTGTTCGTGTCGGGGTCGCTCCGCGCCCAGACCGTGACGCCGCCACCAGTGGAGAACCCGCCGACCACGGCGCCGCTGCCGGTCGGCTCGCCTCCGCCACCGGCGGCGGCCACGCCGGCGGTCACCCCGCCTCCGCTGACCAACCCGATCGTGCCCGCGCCGCCGGTGGTGGTCGCGGACGAGACGGAGATCCCGGCCAGCGAGGCGGACCGGCGCCGCCTGGTGCTGCCGTCGCAGAAGGGCCCGATCGGCCTTTACCGGCTCAGCGCCGCCGACGCCGGCGATCGCGGACAGGTGCGGCTGGGCCTCAGCGGCGAATACGGCAGCGCCGAGGACTTCCTGATCAAGGGCTCGCGCGACCGCCGGCTGGCCGGCACCTTGTCGGTGTCGGTCACCCCCCGGCGCTACATCGAGCTGTTCGGCGCGATCCTCGCGTCGGCCAACCGCAACGACCGCTGCGCCACCGGCGAGGTAGGTTGCACCACCGAGCCGGACCGGGTGGACCCGGCCACCATCCGCGCCTTCGGCGACCTGGTCTTCGGCGGCAAGCTGGCCATGCCGGTGCTGCCCTGGATGAGCGCCGGGGTGGAAGGTGCGATCCGGCTGTTCGCCGCCAACGACGGCCTGTCGCTGGACGGTGACTCCACCTCCGCCTGGTTGAACGCGCTGGGCAGCGTGGACCTGCGCGAGATGGCCGACCTGCCGCTGCTGGCCCACCTGAACCTGGGCTACTACGCGGACAATTCGCAGAACCTGCAGGACTTCAGCACCTTCCGCCCCACCATGTTGCCCTCGCGGCTGGTGACCAGCTTCGCCTACGGCATGGGCGCCAGCCGCGTGCGCGCGGCCCTGGGCGTCTCCTCGCCGCTCGAGTCGCTGTCGCGGGCGGTGGCCATCGAGCCGTTCGCCGAGTACCACGTCGAGCTGATCACCGCCGACGCGGACCCCGCCTACAGCTCGTTCATGCCGCCCGAGTGTGATGCCCCGGGGGGCAGCTGCGTCGACAACCGCGACCAGCAGTGGCTCAGCTTCGGTCTGCGCGCGCAGCTGCAGAGCGGGTTCAGCGTCGTCGCGGGCATGGACGTGACCGTGCGTTCGGTGGGCTTTCCCTATGGGCCGGCGCTGATGCCCTGGAGCTTCATCGTCGGCATCGCCCAGCCCTTCGACTTCGCCGCGCCCCCGCGCACCGTCACCCGCACGGTCACCGTCCAGCGCACGGTCGAACGCGCCCCCGACCCGAAGGAGGGCTTCGTCGTCGGCAAGGTGACCAGCGCCCAGGCCAACGAGCCCATCCCCGGGGCGGTGGTCAGCGTGATCGGCCACAACCGCGCGCGGGTGGCCACCGACATCGACGGCAGCTTCGCGACCAAGGGGCTGCCGCCCGGTCCGGTGAAGCTGGAGGTCTCGGCTCCCACATTCGAGCCGCAGGTGTACGAGGCGCGGGTGGTGATCGGCAAGACCACCGAGATCGCGGCGGCGCTGCGGCCTTCCCTGCCCGCCCCGCGCGTCGACGGCCGGGTGGCGGACGCCAGCAACCGGCCGCTGCACAGCGCGCGCATCCGCATCGTGGGCCCCACGTCGGCCGAGCTGGCCAGCGAGGCCAGCGGCCGCTTCTCCGCCGAGCTGGCGCCGGGCTCGTACGTGGTCACCATCGATGCTCCCGGGCAGGCGCCGCTGGAGCAGCGCTTCGACCTGAAGCCCGGGATGGTCTACCCGCTGGACGTGACCTTGCAGCGCGAGCACGGCCCGTCCGCGCCGGCCGCCGCCGCCTCCGGCGCTGCCCCGCCCGCCACCGCGCCGGCGCCGGTCAGCTACCGCGACGGCCACCTGCTGGTCCGCCGCCCGATCACGTTCAAGCTGGTCGACGCGAACCCCAGCGCCGAGCTGACCCCGGCCACGCGCAGCACCCTCGAAGCGCTGGCGCACGTCATGACCAGCACCCCGGCCATCGCCAAGCTGCGCGTGGAGGCCCACTGGGACAACGGTCTGCCGCGCGAGCAGGCCGAGACCCTGACCACCCAGCAGGCTCAGTCGGTGGTCGACTTCCTGGTCAGCAAGGGCGTGGCCCGCGACCGGCTCGAAGCGGTGGGCATGGGCTCGAGCAAGCCCAAGGTGCCGAACCTGTCGCCGGCGGTGCGGGTCAAGAACCGCCGGGTCGAAGTCAGCGTCGTGGATTGACGGTCACTCGTCGGTGGCGGCTGCGGCCAGGGCGCGTCGGCGGCGCAGCACCAGGAGGTCGAGGAAGCGTTCGGGGGCCAGGGTGACGAAGGCCCGGTTCTCCTCGTAGCGGCGCCGCTCGAGCGCCATCAGCCCGCCCGCGGCGGCGCCACCCGCCAGCAGCGAGGCGACGTCCTCCAGGCCGAAGCCGGGAAAGAACAGGGCCCCGCCCAGCCCGAAGATCGAGAAGGCGGCGCCAGCGCGCAGGCAGGCCCGCAGCAGCCGGTGCCGCCGCAGCTCGGTGAGGTCGATCCGGAACGTCACCGAGGTGGTGTCGTTGCTCTCCGCCACAACCACCGTCTCGACGCGCGTCACCGGCCCGAAGGCGTAGCGGCGGGCGAAGTCCAGCGACCGGGCCAGCCCCGGCCACAGCCCGCGCGCCCGCTCCCACTCGACGCGGTCGCCGTGGTGGCGGCGCACCGTCATCAGCTGCTCGCGCAAGAAACGCTCGATCGCGCGGCGCACGGGCTCGACCGGACCGGGCACCTCCCTCGAGACCACCACCTGACGCGACCCCAGGGCGCGCTCCAGCGTGTCCGGCTCGGCCGGGACCAGCTGCCCGCGCCGCAGCTCGCCGAGGGCGTTCTGGAGGCTGTCCTCCGACAGCCCCGCCTCCGCGCCCAGTCGCAGCAGGTCCTGTTCGTCCAGGGCGCTCTCTGCACCATCGTCGCTGTCGGCACCACCGACCCGGCTGGCTTCCAGCTCCGCAGCGCGACGAAGCACCTGCTCGATCTGTGGACGGGAGAGCCTACCCTTGGCCACGCCCACAGATTATACGAGCCCGGACCACCTCCGTCCGGCGAGCTCCCCTGAAAGTTCGGGGTACCGCCCTCAGGCGGTCAGCCGGCGCTTGCGGTGGAAGACCCACTCGACCACGCGCTCGTAGATCGCGTCCGGAACGAAGCGGCGCAGGACGCCGCCGGTGAAGGCGGTGGGGCCCACCGGCCAGCGCAGGCGCGGCCGCCGGCGGGTGGCGACGCGGTGGATCATCTCTGCCACCTGCTCGGGGTTGCCGCGGCGGAGCTTTCTGGATTCGTTCTCGTACGCTGCCATCAGCGACGCGTAAGGGGAATCGTCCCGCTGCGACTGCCGGACGCGCACTTCCTTGGCGTGAAAGTCGGTCTGGAACGGTCCCGGCTCGACCACGGTGACCCGGATCCCGAAGGGCGCCACCTCGTACCGCAGCGCTTCGGCCAGCGCCTCCAGCGCCCACTTCGAGGCGTGATAAGGACCGGCAATCGGCAACACCACGCGGCCCGAGATCGAGCTCAGGTTGACGATGGCGCCGGTCCGGCGGGCCCGCATCACCGGCAGCACGGCCCGGGTCACCCGCAGCACGCCCACCACGTTGGTTTCCAGCTGCGCGCGCAGCTCGTCGGGGGAGGTCTCCTCCAGCGGGCCGTAGCAGTAGTAGCCGGCGTTGTTGACCAGCACGTCGATGCGGTTGCCGGTCTCGGCCAGCATCATCGCCACGGCAGCCTCGACCGAGATGTCGCTGTTCACGTCGAGCGCCGGCGTGCTGAGCATCCAGCCCTGGGCTGCCGCCTCGGCCCGCAGCTCGGCGCCCGCCTGGGGCCGGCGCATGCTGGCGTACACCCGGTAGCCGGCCCGGGCGAAGCGGCGGGCGGTGGCGCGGCCGATGCCGCTGGAGCAGCCGGTGATCAGCACGACGGGGGCGTCGCGGCCGGAGGCCTGCATCGCCGCCGACGAGCCCGGACTGGAAGAAGACAGCGTTTCCGAGCCATCCATCATGGTGGGTCCTTTGTTGGTCGGTTCGCTTTCCCGCGGCGCTAGGGATTCACGCTGCTCACGCCGCCGACCAGGATCCGGAGCATCAAGGTGGCCAGCAGGCCCCAGGCCACCGCCGCCGGCAACCACAGCCGGGTGGCCCGCCGCCGCACGCGCGTGAGCACGCGCAGCCCCAGCCCGATGTGGAAGCTGGACAGAAACACCAGCAGCGCCATCCAGACCGGGGCGGCGCCGGTGCGCGGGTTGGGCGCCAGCGTGTAGGACATCGCTCCGATCAGAAACAGCATCCCGAAGGCGATCTTGCCGATGGCCCAGCGCACGGCCCGGGCGCGCAGCTGCGCGGCGCGCACCTCCTTGAGCGTCCGGGCCGGGCCACCGCGACGGTCGCGATCCGGTTTCGCGCCGGGCAGGTTCATCAGAACGGCAGAGAATAGCCGGTCTGCAACAGATGCGCCCCCCCATACTTCCGCGTGAACGGCAGGTCACCCAGCACCGGCGGCGCGTTCTTGTCCGTGAACGGCATGCCATAGGGCGTGCTCTGGAACAGGTAGCCGTAGGAGACCTCCACCGCGCCGCCCGCGAACCAGGCCAGCCCCGGCACCGCCGCCAGCAGCCGGAGGTCCCAGATGACCTTGATCTCGGGCAGGTGGGTGCTCAGCCCGCCGAACTTGACGTCCCAGGAGTGATAATCCGGGGTCATCCCGTAGCAGCCGATGTCCGCGCGGGCGTTGCACCAGAACTCGGCCCGGCTCTGCCAGTGGTAGCGGTAGGAGAGGCGCGTCTCGACGTCGGGGCCCAGGTTCTTGTAGATGCGCCCCTCGAAGGTGTGCGCGGCCATGCCCCAGGGACCGGTGTCGAACATCGCCTGCTGATCGAAATAGAACCGGTAGTGCAGCTGCGCGCCCATGGTCCAGCTGGGCAGGTATTGCGCGATCCGGAAGGCCACCGCGTGGCGCAGGCGCTTTTGCGGCAGGTCCTCGCGGCCCAGGTTGGGATGCGAGATGTATGGGTTGCCGGCGAAGCCGTTCAGGAAATAAGCCTCGTAGCCCACCTGCGCCAGCGTGGTCGGCGTGAGCACCTGCGCGTAGGAGACGCCCGCGAACCAGACGTCCAGATCGCGCGGGACCAGCGGCGGCCGCGGCTCGACGTCGTCGTGGGTGTAGGCCAGGCTGACGCCCAGGGTGCCGGTGCGCTCCCAGACGTCCCGGGTGAGCGACACACCAGCGGTGTGCGAGACATAGTCCGGCTCGCGGCTATAGCGGAGAAAGCCCCCCAGCCGCGTCTCCGCGCGCGTCCAGCCGGCGGACACCGAGCCCTCGTAGCGTTTCTCCTTGAAGACCTCGTCGGTGACAGCGCCCTGGGCGATGGAGGCCGAGGAGATGGCGTCCACCAGGAAGGTCGTGCCGAAGTCGTAGCCGTTGGGCAGGTTCTTGGTCAGCTGCACCATCGGCTGGATCACGCGGGTCGAGGCCTCGCGGTAATACGCGCCTCGCACGGTGACCCGGTCCTCGACGGTCTGCGCGCGCGTGGGCCCGGCGACGGACAGACAGACGGCCAGGCCCAGCAGCGACCCCGCCGCCCGGACAGGCAGCCGCATCAGTTACAGCCGCATCCGCCACCCACGTGGCCGTAGCCGCCCTCCGCTCCCTCGCGCGACGAGAACATGTGCTGCCGGAAGCGCCCCTCCAGCCCGTCGTCGAACTGCATCGCGCGACGGACCAGGTGCCCGCGCTGCCAGGGCTTGACCGGCGGGGCGTGCCGGCATCCGCTGGCGGCGGTCCC
Organism: Myxococcota bacterium; assembly: GCA_046734815.1. Taxonomy (GTDB): domain Bacteria; phylum Myxococcota_A; class Polyangia; order Fen-1088; family Fen-1088; genus CAVYGB01. The sequence goes on from JBKPRZ010000818.1 coordinate 18,408, forward strand.
GCACAGCAGGGCGACAAGGAGCAACCAGGCGCCCTTGCCCAGCGAGCGCATACGTGAGCCGTTCATTCGAATGTCCTATAGCGAGAAAGGCCGCAAAGCAAAGGTCCATTCGCGGCTTACAATCGCGGGCGGCGCTATGTCCACAACCACCTACCTCGTGCTCGACATCGAGACGGTGCCAGACCGGCAACTGTACACACCGCCCGATCCGCCGCCGGAAGGTGACCGTTTTTTTCCGCCGCTGTATGCCTGCCAGCCGGTGGTGATCGGCGCCATGTGGCTGGGCGCAGACCTGACCGTGACCCGCCTGCAGACCCTGGGACAGGGCAGCGACGAGGTGTCGATGCTGGACGAGTTCAGCGCGTTCATGGACACCCACCGGCCGCATCTGGTCACCTGGAACGGCCGCGGCTTCGACCTGCCGGTTCTGGCACTGCGGTCCTTGCGCCATGGCCTGGCCTGGCCCTGGTACTACCGCGAGCGCGACTACCGTTACCGCTACAGCGGGGAGGGACATCTCGACCTGGGTGACTTCCTGGCCGACCACGGCGCCGCGCGCATGACCTCGCTGGACGGCGCCGCCCGACTGATCGGCCTGCCCGGCAAGGACGGCATGGACGGCAGCCAGGTCGAGGGCCTGTGGACCGCCGGGCAGATCGATCCGGTGCAGCGCTATTGCCTGACCGACGTCAGCCAGACCGCGTTCCTGTTCTTGCGCGCGCGCCTGCTGATGGGGCAACTGGACAGGGCCTCGTACCGCCACGCCGCCGAGGCGATGCTGACCGCCGTGGAGGCCGACCCGCGGGTCTCCGATCTGGCCGCCAAGGCCGACCGCGCGCGCCTGTTGCTGCTCTGATCAGATTCCAGAAATAGCCGGGTTCGCTCGCAGGCTCGCGCCCGGCTAGGATTTCTGCCGGGCGGCGTGTTCCTTGTCGATCGACGAGAACATGCCGGGCAAGGAGGCGGAGACCAGGGCTTGGGTCACCTTGCGCACCACGAACCCGGGCAAAGGCGCATCGATGCTGAGCGCCGCCTGGTATTCGATCAGGGTGCCGCCGTCCTGCTCGCGGAAGCGCCAGCTGCCCTCCGACCCGGTGACCACCTCGCCCTCCACGTAGGTCCAGTCCACGCTGAGCGCCTCGGGGTTGCACACGAGGTCGAGCGTGTACCGGATCGCGACCACCATCTCGACCCGGAACTCGACCCGCGAACGGTTGCCGTCCACCGACAGAATGCGGGCGGACTTGATCTCGCGAAACAGGCGCGGGTAGGCGGCAAAGTCGGTGACGATGTCGTAGATCGCCCGCGGCCGGGCGCCCGGCACATGATGGGTGCGGCGGACCGGTTCGGGAGCGAGGGCGGACTTGCTCACGGTGCCCGATGTTACCTCATGCGCGGCCGGGGGAGTTTCGGGTTACTGTGCTCTTATGCCGAAACCGTTTGCCCCGCCCGGAACGCCGGTCCGCTACCTGCCCGATCGCCCGGTGTCGGTCGAGCACGTGCGGCTGGCGCTGGACCTGGACCTGGCGGGCCGCAAGCTGAGCGGGCGCTCGCACCTGCGCCTGCGCGTGCGCCGCGACGACCTGACGGCGGTGGAGCTTCACGCGGTCGACATGCAGATCGACGAGGTGAAGGTGGACGGCGCCCCTCCCCAGGCGCACCGCTACGACGGCGAGACCATCCGCATCGAGCTGCCCCACCGCTACGAGCGCGAGACCGCCCTGGAGCTGGAGGTGGCCTACCGCTGCTCGCCGGCCCGGGGCCTGTATTTCGTCGGCCCCGACGAGAGCGATCCTGGGCGCGCCCGGCAGTGCTGGACCCAGGGCCAGGACGAGGACTCGCGCCATTACTGGCCTGGCCTGGACATCCCGATCGAGAAGGCCACCAGCGAGGTGATCTGCACGGCCCCGCGCGGCCTGTTCGTGCTGTCCAACGGCGACCTGCGCGAGCGCGTGGACGTGGGATCGGACCGCTCGCGCTGGCACTACGCCCTCGATTTCCCGCACGCCGGTTACCTGGTCACTCTCGTGTGCGGCACCTTCGTCGAGATCAGCGACCGCGCACCCGACACCGACGTGGAGGTGTTCTATTACGTCCCGCCGGGCAAGGAGGACGACGCCCGCCGCAGCTTCGGTGCCACGCCGCGGATGATCGACTTTTTCTCCCGGCGCATCGGCGTTCGCTACCCACACCGGCGCTACAGCCAGATCGTGGTCAATGACTTCATCTTCGGCGGGATGGAGAACACCACCGCCACCACCTTGACCGCCGAAGCGCTGGTCGACGAACGGGCGGGGCTGGACCACGACGTCGAAGGCCTGGTGGCACACGAGCTGGCCCATCAGTGGTGGGGCAACCTGCTCACCTGCCGCGAGTGGCCGGAGGCCTGGCTGAACGAGGGCTTCGCCACCTACTTCGAATACGTCTGGCGCGAGCACGCCCACGGTCGCGACGAGGCCGACGCCGAGCTGCTCAACGACACCCAGGCCTACCTGGGTGAGGCCGGCAAGTACCAGCGCCCGGTGGTCTGCCGGCAATACAACGAGCCCATCGAGCTGTTCGACAGCCACCTTTACGACAAGGGCGGCCGGGTGCTGCACATGCTGAGGCACGCCCTGGGCGACGAGGTGTTCTGGCGGGCCCTGCACCTTTACGCCGAACGGCACGCCCACCGGTCGGTGGAGACACGCGACCTGGCCCGGGCGGTGGAGGAGGCCTCGGGCCGCAACCTGGATCCGTTCTTCGACCAGTGGATCGGCAACCCCGGCCACCCCGAGTTGGAGGGCTCCTGGCGCTGGGACGATGACGCCAAGGTGGGCCGCCTGCGTCTGGAGCAGAAGCAGGGGCACGACCGCACTTACAACTTCGACGTGAAGGTGGTCTTCGAGATCGACGGCACCCTGTCCGAGCAGACCTTGATGGTGCGCGAGCGCAGCCACACCTTCGAGCTGCCGCTGAGCGGACGTCCCGACCAGGTGATCTTCGATCCCGGCGACGTCATCCTCAAGACCATCAAGCTGGAGAAGCCGCGCCCGCTGTGGGTGCGGCAGCTGAAGGCGGCCGAGCTGGCGGTGGATCGCATCGCCGCCGCCCGCGCGCTGGGCGAGTTGCCCGGGCCCGAGACCGTGGCGGCGCTGTCGACGGCGCTGAAGGCGAATGGCTTCTGGGCGGTGCGGGCGGCGGCGGCGCGGGCGCTGGGGCAGATCCGCAGCGCCGAGG
>JBKPRZ010000819.1:0-18835 GCA_046734815.1 Myxococcota bacterium
GCGAGCTGGACCGCTACCGGCGGCGCGACAGCCGGCCCAGCCCACTGCTGGCGGCGCTGCTGCCGCCCGGTGGCGGCACGCCGCCGGCCTGGCCGCTGGCCTTCGAGCGGTTGCCCCGCACCTTGCCCGCGCGGCCCGACCTGAAGATGGGCCTGATCGCGCAGTGGCGGTTCGACGAGAGCAAGGGCATGGCGGCGGCGGACTCGTCGGGCAAGGGCAACACCGGCGTGTTGCTCGGGTTCTCGGACGAGGACCGCGGCAACGGCCACAGCGGACGGGCGCTGGCCTTCGAGTCGACCCGGCACACGACGGTGATGGTGCGCAACAGCGACTTCCTCAACCCGCGCGAGCAGATCACGGTGGCGGCCTGGGTGAAGGCCAGCGACTGGACCGGCAACCGCCGCATCTTGCAGAAGGGCGTCTCGGACAACCAGTACCGCCTGACCGCCGAGGGCGGCGAGCTGAAGTTCGAGGTCGCCACCGCCGCCGGACGCTTCACCGCCGCCGGCCCGCTGCCCGCCAAGGACGCCTGGGCCCACGTCGCCGGCACCTACGACGGCAAGAAGGTGCGCCTGCTGGTCAACGGCACCGAGGTCGCCTCCATCGCCGCCAGCGGCGGCGCCCTGGCCACCACCCCCAACCCCCTGGCCATCGGCTGCAAGACCGCCGACAACGACGTCGAACACAACTGCTTCCGCGGCACCATCGACGACGTCGCCGTCTACGACCGCGCCCTGACCGACCGCGAGCTGACCCAGCTGGCCGGCTCGATCCACCGCTCCTGAGCGGCTTCTCGCGGGGACCCGCGCGACAGCGTTGTGTGCGGGCCGCCATGGCTCATACTGGGCCGATGGCGCGGGGGATGGGTCCCATCCGGTGGACGCGAGACATCAGCCGGGCGGACTGGTGGCTCCGCGGGCTGGATCCGTCCTACGACCGGGTCGATGCGCTGATGCCGGCGCGGTACGAAGCGTACGCGCGCGTGTTCCATCCTGCCCGGCAGGGTGGGCGGCCGGTGTCCTGGGGCGCGCTGGCCCGGCAGCACGGACGGGTGGTCCATGGTCAGATGCGCTTTTCGGCCATCAGCCGGTGGCCGGGCCGCACCGTCGCCGACGACGTGGAGGCGCCGCCGCCCAGCTTGCCGCTGCCCGAGGCGCGCAGGCTGGTCGAGTTGCTGAGGCCCGCGACGGACACGCCGGAGAGCTGCTGGTTCTGCCGGTGGGCCGACCAGCGGTGGGTCCAGGATGCCGGCGTGGCCGAGCGGGTGATCCTGCCGAGCGGCGGACGGGACTACCTCCTGCACAGCGGACCGATCGAGCTGGCGCTGGAGCCGGCGCCCGCGCTGATCGAAGACGACGGAGGGCTGACCCAGACCGAGGACGAATACGTCGCCTCCCGGCGTGACCTGACCCCCGCGGAGATGGAGCTGGAGCTCGCCGCCTGGCGGGCTGCCCGCAATCGTCGCCGCAGCAACGCCGCCGTCTCGCCAGTCGTGAGCGTCCATGAAGTCCCGACGTTCTGGTGGCCGGAGGACCGGCGCTGGTTCGTGGCCACCGAGGTCAATCTCGCCTCGACCTTCATCGGCGGCCCCGGCTCCCTGGTGCAGCAGCTGATCGACGACCCCAGCCTCGAAGCGCTGCCCGCGCGCATCAGCGACAGCGTCGTCGAATACGACGACCGGCCCAACGAGGAGCTGGACCGCCGCGCCCAGCCGGTCCGCTGATGCGCGCCCGCTGAACGCTCAGCGCGTGCCGGTGTCGGCGGCGGCGGGGGGCCGGGTGAGACTGACCTTGGTGACGGGGGTGATCGTGTAGGTGCCGCCGGGGCGGGTGGGGAAGTCGATGGTCTGGCTGGCGGGGACGTGCACGTCGGCCAGCGCCTCGGCCTTGGGGGCGATCACCGGCTTGCCGGCGGCGACGATGTGGAACAGCGGGTTCGGGTTGGCGCCCTTGGCCGGCTGGGTGGCGACGGGGGCGGAGCCCTCTGCCACGGTCACGGGGCCGCCGGTGCGCAGGCGGCAGTTGCCGCCCAGGAGCGAGCGGATGGTGGCGCGCTTGAGCTTGCCGCCCTCCCACTCCTCGTCCACCTCGAAGCCGCCGCGCGCCCGCAGCCCGGTGACCCGGCCGCTGGGCCAGGCCCAGGGCAGGGCCGGCAGCAGCGACACGTTGCCGTCGTGGCTCTGCAGCAGCATCTCGGCGACGCCGGCGGAGAAGCCGAAGTTGCCGTCGATCTGGAAGGGCGGGTGGGCGTCGAACATGTTGGGGTACAGGCCCCCGCCGCCCATCACCACCTCGGTGCCCTCCACCGGCGAGAACAGGTTGCGCACGATCGTGTAGGCGTGGTTGCCGTCGCGCATGCGCGCCCAGAAGTTGATCTTCCAGCCCATCGACCAGCCGGTGGCCTCGTCTCCGCGCAGGGCCAGGGTGCGGGCCACCGCCCGGTACAGCTCGGGGGTGGCTTCCGGGTTGATCTGGTTGCCCGGGTGCAGGCCATAAAGGTGCGAGAGGTGGCGGTGCTTGGGCTCGACCTCGGCGTAGTCCTCGTTCCACTCCTGCAGCTGGGCGCGGGCGCCGATGCGGAAGGGCGCCAGGCGCGCCAGCTTGCGGGACAGCTCGCGCTGCAGCGGCTTGTCCTTCTTCAGCACCTGCGCCGCTTCCAGGGTGCGCGAGAACAGCTCGCGCACGATCGACATGTCCATGGTGCTGCCGAAGGAGGCCGAGGCCTCGCCGCCGCCGGGCGAGACGAAGCGGTTCTCCGGTGACGTGCTCACCGGGGTGACCAGGCGCCCGTCGGGGCCGGGGATCAGCCAGTCGGCGTAGAACTGGGCGGCGCCCTTCATCAGCGGGTACGCCTCCTTCTCCAGGAAGGCGCGGTCGCCGGTGTAAAGGTAGTGCTCCCAGAAGTGCGAGGCGAACCACCCGCCCGCCATGTTCCAGAACGCCGCCCGGGTGTTGCCGTCCACCGGGAAGCTGTCGCGCCAGATGGTGGTGTTGTGGTGCAGGACCCAGCCGCGCTTGCCGTACATCTTGCGGGCGGTGTAGGCGCCGTTGCGGGCGGCCTCGCGCACCATGCGGAACAGCGGCTCGGTCAGCTCGGACAGGTTGGTCGCCTCGGCCGGCCAGTAGTTCATCTGGGTGTTGATGTTGATGGTGTAGGCCGAGGCCCAGGGCGGGACCACCTGGTCGTTCCAGATGCCCTGCAGGTTCAGGGGCTGGGTGCCGGCGCGCGAGCCGGCGATCATCAGATAGCGGCCGAACTGGAAGGCGGTGGCGGCCAGGTCGGGATCGCCCGAGGCGGCGAAGGCGGCGATGCGCCGGTCGGTGGTCAGCTTCTCCTTGGCCGGGTCGCCGTCCAGACGCAACGACACCCGGTCGAACAGCTTGCGGTGGTCCTCCTGGTGGCGCTGGGCCAGGGTGGCGAAGTCCTGGGCCTGGGCCGCGCGCAGGTCGCGGGTGGTGCGCACGGCCGGGTCGACGCCGGCCCTGCTGGGGCTCCTGTCCGGGCCGTTGAAGCTGCTGCCCGCCGCCAGCAGCAGCAGCGCCTCGCTGGCGTTCTCCACCCGCAGCGCGCCCTGGCCGGGCACCACCCGGCCGTCGGTCTTTATGCCCAGGCGGGCCTCGAAGAACATCCCCTTGCCGCCGATGTCGGCGCCGTACAGGACCTGCTTGGCCTGCGGCAGGCGCTGGCCGTTCTTGTCGTAGAGCTCGGGGTACTTGTACTGGTCGCCCCACTCCTCGATGGTCTTCATCGGGCGGCGGGCGACGAAGCCGGGCAGCTGCCCGCGCAGGACCAGCTCGTTGTTCGACTGCACGTCGGTTTTGGCGGTGGGATGGACCGAGCCCAGGCGGGCGGTGAAGGTCAGGGCGCCCGGCTTGCCGGCGCGCAGGCGCACGGCGATCACCTGGTCGGGAGCGCTGGCGAACACCTCGCGCGTGTAGATGACGCCGTCGCGGTTGAAGCTGACGCCCACGGTGGCGTTGCGCAGGTCCAGCCAGCGGCGGTATCCGCTGGCCGCGCCGCCGCCGGCGAACTCGAGGTGCAGGTCGCCCAGCGGCTGATAACACTGCTGGTTGCGGCCCAGCCAGTTCTTCTGGATGTAGGTGTCGGCCTCGACCTGCTTGTGCGCGCGGATCAGATCGACGACGTGCTTGAGGCTCTTGACGATGCTGAGGCTGCGCAGGTCGGGGGGCGGTTCGCCCGAATACAACGTGTCCTCGTTCAGCTGCAGGTGCTCGAGGTCCGGCCCGCCGAACACCATGGCGCCCATGCGGCCGTTGCCGATGGGCAGCGCCTCGGTCCACTTCTGTGCGGGGCGGTCGTACAGCAGCACCAGCGAGGTGTTCGCGGGTGGGTCGGTGAACAGCGGCGGCGGCCTGTCCGCTGCGGCGGCGCGCCCGACGCCCGCGACCGGACCGACCAGCAGGACGAGGAGCATGCCGCTCGCGACGCTGATGCCACGCATGGTCGTCGAGCGTACCTGGCCCTCCTGCCGCGGTCGAGCGCCGAGCGCCGCAGGGCGGGAGACTGTTGCTCCGCGGCGACAGAACCCGGTGACACCTGCGCGCCCCTGCGGTGTTTCCCCTTCCAGAGATGGGGTTCGAACGGGACGAATTGCCGCAATGGCTGCTCGAGCGGCTGGCTGCCGGTGAGCTGCCGGAGGACGCCGCCCGGCGGGTCTGGGCCCGGCTGCAGGCGAGCGGCGAGGGGCGGCGGCTGGCCGAGCTGCACCGGTCGAACCGGGAGCTGCTGGCCGCCCATCCGCCCGCGCAGGTGGCGGCCGAGGTGCACCGCCGCCTGGGCCGGCGGCGATCGCGCCTGGTGCTGCCGGTGCTCGCGTTCGGGATGGCGGCGGCGCTGCTGGCGGTGCCGCAGCCGGAGGTGACGCGCGAAAAAGGGCTTGTCGCGCCGACGCACCCGCGGCTGGCGGTCTACCGCCAGAGCGATTCGCCGCCCCGGCCGCTGCCGCCCAGCAGCCGCGTGCGTGCGGGCGACGTGGTGCAGGTGGAATACGCGGCGGCGGGCCGGCGCTTCGGGGTGGTGGCGTCCGTGGACGCGCGCGGGCAGGTCACCTTGCACCTGCCCGAGCAGCCCGGCGCCGCCGCGCCGCTGGAGCCGGCCGGCGAGCACCCGGCGCCCTCGGCCCTGGAGCTGGACGACAGCCCGGGGTTCGAACGGTTCGTTTTCGTGACCGGCGATGTCCCTTTCCCGACTTCGCTGGTGGTGCGAGCTTTGCGCGACGGGCAACCGCTGCGCGGGCTGGACGTGGCCGAGATCGTCTTGCAGAAAGGAACACCGTGACAGGCAGCAGGTGGTCGATGAAGGCAAGTGCGCGCATCTGGATCATGACGGCCGCGGTGCTGGCGGCGGCAGCGCCCTGGGCCCGGGCCGCCGGCGGAGCCGAGCCGGTGCTGCGCCGGTTCGCGCTGATCGTCTCGGCCAACGACGGCGGCCCCGGGCGGCCCACCTTGCGTTACGCCGATTCGGATGCGCGGGCGGTGGCGGAGGTGCTGCGCAGCCTGGGCGGGCTGCGCGACGAGGACACGGTGGTGGTGCCGGCGGTGACCCGCGCCGGGCTGCAGGCCGGGTTCGACCGCCTGAGGCAGGCGCTGGCCCGGTCGGCGGGCGGGCGCTCGCGCCGCGAGCTGTTCGTCTATTACTCCGGCCACTCGAACGAGGAGGGGCTGCTGCTGGGGCGCGAGCAGGTGGCCTACGATGAGCTGCGCCGCTGGATCGCCGACACCGACGCCGACGTGCGCATCGCCATCCTGGATTCCTGCGCCTCGGGCGCGCTGATCCGGGCCAAGGGCGGCGCCCGGCGCGCGTCGTTCCTGCAGGACGCCTCGACGGCGTCGCGCGGGCACGCCTTCCTGACCGCCAGCGCGGCCGACGAGTCGGCTCAGGAATCGGACCGCATCGGCGGCGCGTTCTTCACCCATTTCCTGGTGTCGGGGCTGCGGGGCGCGGCCGACACCAGCCGCGACGGGCGGGTGACCCTCAGCGAGGCCTACAACTACGCCTACGCCGAGACGCTGTTCCGCACCGAACGCACGGTGGGCGGCCCCCAGCACGCCAACTACGACATCCAGATGGCCGGCACCGGCGACCTGCTGGTGATGACCGACCTGCGCGCCACCGGCGCGGGCCTGCTGATCGACGAGAACGTGGCCGGCCGCCTGTACGTGCGCGACAGCAGCGGCCGGCTGCTGGTCGAGCTGCGCAAGGAACCGCTGTACCCGGTGGAGCTGGGCCTGGGGCCCGGGCAGTACCGCGTGTTCCTGGACGCCGACGGCAAGCCGATGGAGGCGTCGGTGGTGCTGGAGAACGGGAAGACCGCGCGCCTGTCGCGGGCGCAGTTCTCGGCGGCGGGCACGGTGGTGGCGACGGTGCGCGGGGGCGCGGTCGACGAGCGCCCGCGCCGGATGGTGCCCTTCGAGATCGTGCTCGCGCCGGAGTTCCGCAGCGGCGGCCGCACCAACGAGCGGGTGGTCAACAACTTCGTGCTGGGGGGCGTGGGGCATTCCAGCGAGCTGCGTGGCATGCAGCTGTCCCTGGTGGGAAACCTGGTGGACGAGGAGATGGTGGGCGCTCAGGTCTCGGTCGCCTTCAACCGCGCGCGCGGCGACTCGAAGGGGTTGCAGGCGACGTCGGGGATCAACCTGGCCGAGCATGACTTCGTCGGGCTGCAGACGGCTGCGGTGGCGAACGCCGTCCGCGGCGACATGCGCGGGCTGCAGGCCGGGGTGATCAATCACATCGGCGGCGGCGTGGTGGGCTTGCAGGCCGGGGTGGTCAACCACGTCGGCGGCGAGGTGCGCGGGCTGCAGACCGCCGTGGCGGCCTATGCGGGCCGGGTGCGCGGGCTGCAGGCGTCGGTGGCGGGCGTGGCGGCCGGGCCGGTGCAGGGGCTGCAGGTGGCGGTGGTCAACATCGGCGGAGCGGTGACCGGCGCCCAGATCGGCGTGCTGAACATCGCCGACAGCGTGAAGGGCACGCAGATCGGGGTGGTGAACGTGGCCCGCTCGAGCCCGGCGCCGATCGGGTTGCTCAACCTGATCCGCGACGGCTACTGGGGGCTGCAGGCCTACACCAGCGATCTGGCGCCCGCCAACATTGGCCTGAAGCTGGGCGGCCGCCACGTGTACACCCAGCTGGGGTTCGGCGGGGTGAGGGGCAGCGGGGACGAGCTCACCCTGATGGTGGCCCAGGCCGCCATCGGCGTGCACTTCCGGCTGCTCGGCGACCGCCTGTTCCTGGACGCCGACTTGGGCTCGGTGTCGATGGGCACGCGCAAGAGCTGGGACCAGGACGGCACCCTCAACAACGCCCGCCTGGTGGTGGGCTACCGGCTGATGCAGCACCTGGCCATCACCGCCGGCCCGACCTTCAACGTGCACGTGCACAAGGTGGACGCGCCCGATCGGCCCGGCCTGGGGGTGCTCGAACAGGAGTTCGGCTCGGGCCAGCAGCGCGTGCGCCTGTTCCCCGGCTTCGTGGCGGGTCTGCAGATCTGACCGCGCCCCGATCGTGCTAGGAACGGCGGGTGCGGTTCCGCCGAGCCCGGTCCGAAGACGTGGCGCCCATCGTCGCGCTGGTCGAGAGCGCCTACCGCGGCGACGAGAGCCGGCGCGGCTGGACCACCGAGGCCGACCTGCTGGACGGCCAGCGCACCGACCCGCAGGAGGTGACCGCGCTGGTGGCGGGCCCGCAGACCCTGGTGCTGCTGGCCGAAGAACCCGGTGACGGGCTGCTGGCCTGCGTGATGTTGCGCGAGGAGCCGGACGCCGCCTACCTGGGCATGTTCGCGGTGCGCCCTGGCCTGCAGGGTCGCGGGGTGGGCAAGGCGCTGCTGGCGGAGGCCGAGCGGGTGACCCGGGACGAGCTCGGCCGCCCCGCCGTCCGCATGACCGTGCTCGTCCAGCGCGGCGAGCTGATCTCCTGGTACGAACGCCGCGGCTACCAGCGTACGGGCCACCGCGAACCCTTCCCCTACGGCGACCCCCGCTTCGGCCTTCCCCGTACCGACGACCTGGTGTTCGAGGTGCTGCGCAAGCCCCTGGCAGGATGAGGGACCCGGCAGCGCCATCCGGCCGGAGGAGCTATCTTTGCGGCGGGGGGCGAACATGGGGAGCCGCCGGGCATCGAAGCTGCGCAGGATCGCCGTCGCACTCGCCTGCCTGGCGCCCGCCTGCGCGCATGCGCCGCCGGCGCCAGCACCGCCGCCACCCGCCGATGCGCGCGATCAACCGCTTCCGTCGCCAGCCGCCGCCGGTGCGCGCGATCAGCCGCCGCCGTTGACCCGCGACGAGATCGAGCTGGGCATGGCGCGGGCGATGCCGCGCATGCGTTTCTGTCCCGACTACCCGCCGGGATCGGCGGCGCCGCACATGCAGGTCGACGTGGCGCCCAGTGGACGGGTGACCCAGGTGCGCAGCCTGGGACCCGTCACCGGGACGCCCGCCGACAGCTGCCGCCAGCAGGCGGTGCGGCTGCTGGTGTTCCGGGCGAACCCGGGCACCACCTTCGACTACGTGTTCCCGATCGACTGAGCGCGGGTCGCGCGGATGGTCGATGCGGCGGCCGTCGGGGACGGTCAGGGCGTGGTGGTCACCACCATCACCGTGCCGGCGGGCGTGTTGGGCACGTACAGCAGGTTGGCCTTCTGGTCGAGATAGAAGTCGGCGGTGGTCTGGAAGCCCACGTCGCGCGCCAGGAACTGCAGGTTCTCGCCGTCGGCGTCCATGCGCCAGACGTGGCCGTTCTCGAAGCTGGAGACGAAGATGGTGCCGTCGTCCGCCTGCTCGATCCCGTCGGCGCCGCGCAGGGCGGTGGCCAGGATCTTCCTGGTGCCTTTCTTGATGTCCACCTTGACCACGTTGCCGTGGAAGAAGTCGAGCACCAGCAGCTGGCTGCGCTTCTTGATCTCGGTGACGCCGTTGATCACCAGCAGCTTGCGCGACGGCTCGAACACGCTGGTGATGGGGCCGCCGTCCATGGGGATGCGATACACGCGCGAGATGGCGGGGATGTCGTAGGCCGCCGGCGAATCGACCGGGATCAGGTGGGCGGGCGTGCCGGTGTCGCGGATCAGGTCACGGCGCCCCATCTCGCTGACGTACACGGCACGGCCGCCCTCCTCGGTGGCGGCGTCGTTGAAGAAGTTGATGGGGAAGGGGAAGCGGTCCGCTTCGGCCAGCACGGTCCTGGCGCCGTGGCGGTCGATCTTGAAGATCCGCTTCTGATCCGCCACCACCAGGAACTTGCCCGTGAAGGTGATCCCGCGCGGGTTCTCCATGCCGGACGCGAACGACGTCACCGTGCCGGTCTGCAGGTCCACCTGCCGGACCTCGCCATCGAAATCGTTGGGGCCGCCCAGGCCGCCGGACGGCCCCTGGATGGTCACGAAGAACTTGCCATCGAACCCGCGGGTGATGCTCTCGGGCCGCGGCCCCACCGCGACGCTCGACACGATCTCCGCCCGGGCGGCGGCGGCAGAGACCAGCAACAGACCTACGACCACGGACGCGCTTCGCTGGATGAACATGATGTCGTCCTCCTACACCTGACACGACGGGCTCTCGATTCGCCCGACGGGAACCTCGATAACGCGCGCGCACAGCAGCCGTCAATCCTGCGGGCGCCCGACGGTGCAATCGGTGTCGGAAGGTCGGAGGCGCTGGCCTGGATGTATCCATGACCCGATCCGAGCGCCCGTCGATGCGGCCGTCGCTTCTGGACGGGGAGACCGGGTCTGCTATCTGTGAGGAGGCACGCATGCGACGGGGATGTGTTCTGTCGATCGGCGCTGTTCTGCTCGCGGCGGGGTGCGGGGCGGCGCAGGTGACGTCGACGGGGCCCGGCGGCGGCGGGACGCCCGGTGGGCCATCGCCGGGCGGTGGGCCGTCTCCACCGGTGTTCACGTTGCCCGATGCGGGGCCGATGAGCGCGCCGCCCGCGGCGCCGGTCGGGCCGCCGCCCTCCGATCAGATGAACTGCGGTCTGAACCGCATCGAGCTGCAGGCCAGGCCCGGACAGCTGTTGCTGGTGCTCGACCGGTCCGGGTCGATGGCGCAGCAGCTGGGGCCGCAGCAGCCGGTGGAGAAGTGGGGCGAGACGGTCAAGGCGCTGGACGCGGTGCTGGCCAGCACCGAAGCGGTGTTGCCCTGGGGGCTCAAGCTGTACCCGCTGGGGGCTGTGTGCGCGGTGCCGGCGGACCTGACCGTGCCGATCGCGGCCAGCAACCGGGCCGCCATCCTCGAGGCGGTCAACCGCAACCGGCCCTACATCGACGGCGGGGCCACGCCCACCCGGGACGCCATCCTCAAGGCGGTCGAGAACCTGAAGGCGCAGCCGACCATGCTGTCGCCCCATCTGCTGATCGCCACCGACGGCATCCCCAACTGTAACGGCGTGGTGGGCAACCCGCCCGATCCGGACGGCGCCGTGCAGGCGGTGGAGGCGGCGGCCGCGGCGGGCATCCCCTCTTTCGTCGTCGGTATCGCCACCGCGGGCACCGACGCGCACGAGACCCTGAACCGCATGGCGGTGGCGGGCGGGCGCGCGCGCAACGACGCCGTGAAATATTACCCGGTGGGCAGCCGCGACGAGCTGGTGGCAGCGTTCACGTCGATCAGCAGCGCGGTGGCCGCCTGCACCTTCCCGCTGGCGAACCGGCCGCCGGTGCCGGACAACGTCGCCGTCGAGGTGGGTGGTCAGCGCATCGCCCCGGATCCGGCGCGAGCCAACGGCTGGTATTACGGCCCCGGCGGGATGTCGATCGTGCTGGCGGGACCGGCGTGCGACAAGGTCAAGGACCGCTCGGTCGAAGTGAAGATCATCTTCGGCTGCCCCAACCAGCCGATCCCGTAGCCACCGCCAGGGCGATGGCGCCCACCACGAAGTGGTAGTAGTTGCAGAACGCCTGCTTGTTGAAGGCGAAGAACGCGAAGAAGGACAGCGCCAGCGCCAGCGCGAAACCGTGCGGCGACCGCGGCAAGCGCCGGAAGCACAGCACCAGCGCCGCCACCGCCGCCACCAGCGCCAGCCCGCTGGGCGGCCGGAACCCGGTGACGTAGGCGACCACCGCCAGGAAGCTGAGGGCGTCGTCGCGGAACGGCTGCCCGAACTGCAGAGCGGCGACGCTGTGCCAGAACGCCGGCAGATCCCACAGCGCGAACGGCAAGGTGACCGCCGCCGCGACCAGCGCCGCCAGCGCCAGCGGCCGCGCCCGCCGTTCCAGCCATGGCACCAGCGGCAGGGCAACCACCAGGTACTGCTTGCTGGCGATGAACAGCCCCAGCGCGACCGGCAGCAGCGCCCGCGCGCGCGTGGCCGCCAGCAGGACGAACGCCGCCAGCGCGACCAGATACGGCTCGGTCCACCCCTGCTCGAGCACGAAGAAGGTCCGCGGCGAGAACAGGTAGAGCGCCGCCGCGCTCAGCCCCAGGCGCCCCCGTCCCAGCACGGTCATGATCCCGCCCGCCACCGCCATGGCCGCGAGCTGGCTGTACCGGAAGTCCCCCGCCAGCGCGCCCGGCAACGCCAGCAGCAAGGTGAGCGGCGGGTAGGGGAACCCGAACTGCAGCCGGCCATCGACGACCAGCCCGGGCCCGTAATAGTGGCCGTGCCCGTAGATGTTGGGAAAGGTCAGCCGGTAAGGATTTTCGCCGGCCAGCAGCGCGGCTGCGGAGTCGCGCTGGAAGATGAACACGTCGATCTGCGGATCGGGCGAATGCCGGATCACCCAGGCGCCGAGGACGAGGAAGATCGCGATCAGCAGCACCGCCCGCCACCGCCCGCCGGCGTCCTCCGCTGCGTCCGCCTCATTTGCGCGCGGCGCATTCCCTGCCTCGACGTTTGCGGCCGGCCCTCGCCTGAACGCCGACGCCACCACCGCGCTGGCCAGCCCCAGCCCCACCAGGAAGAAGGCCCGCCCGCCGAACCCCGCGACGTCGAGATGGATCCCTGGCGGCCGCGGCAGGTGGGCGATCAAGGTTGCCAGCAGCGCGCCCACCAGAGCACAGCCCAGCGCCCGCGATCCGCGCTGCCCACCGTCGACGTCCCGACCGTGCTCCCCGAGCTGCGGCTGCTGGAGCGCACCGCCGCCAGGCCCGCCGCCGGACCCCGCGCCGCCGACATGGCTGCCGCCGGGCCCCTCGATCAAACCCCACGGTCGCCCCCGCACCGCCAGCACCAGCGCGACCAGGGCCGCCGCGACAAGCGTGATCGCCACCGGATCCAGCCGGCCGCTGCGCATCTGCAACGCCAGCCCCAGCAGCGCGCCTGCCGCGACCGTCATCACCGCCGCGGTGGTCTCGCCCGCCACCGGGCCGGTTTCACGTGACGTCATCGCGTTTCAGTCGCGCAAAGGAAAATGGACGAGCGAAGTTATCCGCGACCATCGGGTCCCGCAAGCACACCAGTCACGCCCGGGAGCCGCGGGATCTCTGTCGCCGCCCACCCGGGGCTGCAATATGCAAATCGCATCGGGCGTGCTGCCGGCAAGGCGCAGGGGATCGTGGCCGGATGCGGGCTGACGCGCGGGGGGCGGATGGCACATCGGATGCTGCTTGTGGGGGCATCATGCTCGGCTCGGTGTCCGTGCGTCCGGTTGCGTCGGAGGTGGAGGTGGTCTGTTTTCGGCCGGCGGACCGGTTGTTTCCGGCGTTCGAGGCGCGGCTGCGGGCGGCGTGTGAGGGGGTGCGGCTGGTGTTCACCGTGAGCGGCGCCGTGCCGGCGGGGGTGTACCGGAGTCCGGTCTGGCCCACGGTGGTGACCCTGGTCGATGGGCAGGTGCTGGGGCAGGCCTCGGGGGACCTGCCGCTGTGGGAGCTGCGGTCGTTGCTGGCGCGGGCTCTGGCCTGCGCTCAGCGGGTGCCGCCGTCGGCGGACGGCGGCGGCAGCTCGGGCAGCCTCTTCTTCATGGTCTGAAACGCCTGCTCGTTCAGCGCGCCGATGGCGAGCTTCTCGCGCGCGATCAGATCCTGCACGTGTTTCTGCCGGTCGCCCGGCGGGGGGTGGCCCATCAGGTACCTGGTGATCGACGGCAGCTGCCCCTGCATGGCTTCGAGCTTCGCGAAGAAGGTCACCAGCCCGTTGGGGTCGTAGCCGGCCTTGCTGGCCAGCCGCGCGCCGTATTCGTCAGCCTCGGTCTCGGCCTCGCGCGAGTGCGACAGCAGATAGCCCTGCGCCAGGATGTTGGCGCCCAGCTCGGCCAGCGCGTTCGGGTCCTTGCCCAGCGCGATCGCGATCAGCCCCTGCAAGGTGTAGGTCTTGACCAGCCGCTGGGCGAAGTGCCGGGCCAGGACGTGCCCCACCTCGTGGCCCATCACCCCGACGACCTCGGCCTCGTTGTCCGCCGCCCGCAGCAGCCCGGTGTAGACGTACAGGTAGCCGCCTGGCGTGGCGAAGGCGTTGACGGTCATCGGGTCGTCGATCACCTCGACCTGCCAGGTGAACTCGGGCCGCTGCATCTTGCCCAGCGCGACCACCTTGTCGGCCAGCCCCAGGATGTAGCTGCGCAGCTGCGGGTCCTGCAGGTAGCGCACGGGCGGCATGCCGGCGCTGCCCTTCTCCAGCTCGGCCTTCAGCTCGGCTCCCAGCATGTTCTCCTGCTCGGGAGAGATGAGCAGCTCGGCGGCGGTCTGCGAACAGGCGGCGGTCGCCAGCGCAGCCGCCAGACAGACCCCGACCAGGCGGGGGGAAGCGAGAGCCTTCATCGGCTCATCATACGCCGATCAGCGCGCGCGCTCGATGTGGGTCTGCGCGCTCGCCTCGGTCTCGGTCTGCCGCCTTTCTTTCTCCGCTTGCTCGGCCTGCTGTCGGTCCATCTCCTCCACGCGGGCGATCACCACGGTGATGTTGTCCGCGCCGCCGCGCGCGTTGGCCTCGTCCACCAGCTGCCGGCAGGCGTGCTCGGGCGAGCCGTCCTCGGCCAGGATCTCGGCGATCTCCTCGTCCGACAACATCTCGGTCAGCCCGTCGCTGCACAGAAGGATCAGGTCGCCGGCGGCGATGCCGTGCTTGTGCACCTCGGGCTCGACGCCGCGGCGTCCGCCGCCCACCGCGTTGGTGACCACGTTGCGCATGCTGTGCTGGGCGGCCTGGTCGGCGGTGATGGCTCCCTCGCTCAGCAGCTGGCCGGCGATCGTGTGGTCCTGGGTCAGCTGCGCGAGCTCGCCGTCGCGGAACAGGTAACAGCGGCTGTCGCCCACGTGGGCGATGTACAGCGCGCGGCCGGTCACGTAGGCCATGGTCACGGTGGTGCCCATGCCTTCGAGGCCCTCGTCCTTACCAGCCGCCTCCTCCACCCAGCGGTCGGTGGTGCGCAGCGCCTCGCACAGCTCCTTCAGCACGCCCTCGCCGCGCAGCCGGAACAGCCAGCCGATGGCGTTCAGCACCAGGTTCTCGATGCCGGCCACGGCGATGGCGCTGGCCACGTCGCCGCCCAGGTGCCCGCCCATGCCGTCGGCGACGATCATCAGGTGGCCCAGCTGGTCCCCCAGCAGCAGATCGGGCTGCTCGAGGCTGGACTGGCGGACGCGCAGCAGCCGTCGCACCTCGGTGACCGCGAACTGGTCCTCGTTCTTCTCCCGGACCTTCCCCTGGTCGGTCAGGCCGTGGGTGGATAGCCGTAGTGGCCGATCCGCGAAGGTCTCCTCGGCCCGTTGCGTGCGCTCGAAGTCGGTGCTGATCTGCATGGTCCCCTCCCGGCGCGTGGCCCGCCGGCGCTCTCCAGAGAGGTGGGACCCGTGCAGGCCGGACACAAGATCGCGTAGACACACCCATGCGCTGTCACGGTGCCGTAACCAGGGTGGCCCCCGCGTAACGCCGGGCGGCCCCGACGTTGCGAAAACCGCCCGCTGACGCGGCTTTTGCGGGTGGCCCGCACGGCACGACTCTTGTAGCCGTGCTGCCCGCCCCTGCGCGCCGGAGCGCGGAGGCTCGTCAAGGAGGATGCCCGTGTCGAAAGAGAAAACGCTGAAGCGGATCGAGGCGACCGCCGAGGAGCACCCGCTGTGGTTCGTGGGCGGGGCGCTGGGGGCCGGGCTGCTGCTGGGCAAGCTGGCTCCGCAGGTGATCGGGGGCGTGTTGCGCCTGGGTGGGGGGCTGGCCTGGCGGTTCCTGGTGCTACCCAAGCTGGCCGAGACCCTGACCGCCACGGTCGAGACGAACCTGGGGGTGCGCAAGCGGTCCTCGAAGGCGCGGCCCTTCGAGCTGCCGGTGGACAAGGACCGGGCGCTGGAGATGTTCGGCCTGATGAGCCGGCCCAGCACCGCCGGGCGCGTGCTGTCGGGTACCGGCCTGCTGGCCGCCGGGCTGGTGGCGGGCGCGGGCATTGGCCTGGCCTTCGCGCCCCAGGCGGGCACCGAGCTGCGCCGCCAGCTCGCGCGCCGGCTGCACCTGAACGGCCACGTGGCCGAGGGCGAGCCGGATCAGCCGGTGGAATCGCGCTGAGCGCCCGGGCTCAGGGATCGAGCGAGCAGCCGTAGCCCTCACGGTAACGGGCGGTGGCGCGGGCCAGGCCCATCGAGCGGGCGGTCACCAGCTGATCGCCCGCTTCGACCGTGACCACCCGCTGGGCCAGCCGGTCGAGGTCCTGGCGACAGCTGTCGAGCGGCCGCCGGCTGACGAACAGGCAGGCGCAGGTCAGCTCGGCCGAATAGCCGGTGCCCAGGTGGGCCAGCTCGGACAGGCGCAAGGTGCGGAACACGACCGCCCCGCCGATCACGATCAGCAGCAGGACGCCGGCCAGCACCCCTTTCGTCGCTCTGCGCATCGGCATCGGTGTTTCCCCCTTACTGAACATTGTTATAATAGCGACCCATGACAGGGCACAAGCAGGTGCTGGCCGGGTTGCTCGCGATCGCCGCCACCGCCGGCCTGGCCGCCTCGCGCGCCGGGCTGGCCGCCCCGGCCGCCGGGCTGCATCCGCTGCCGCCCCAGCCGTCCGACGTGCCCTGGCCGACGAAGGAGTGGCCCACCGGCCCGTTGCCCGCGGGCGTGTCGAAGTCGGAGCTCGAGAAGCTGCTGGCGGTGGTGGCATCGCCGCAGCCGCTGCTCGGACAGACGCGGGCGGTGCTGGTGGTGCAGGGCGGCCGGCTGGTTGTCGAGCGCTACATGGCCGGTTATGGGCCCGACACCCGCCTGATCTCCTGGTCGATGGCCAAGTCGGTCACCCAGGCGCTGGTGGGCATCGCCGTGCGCGAGGGTCTGGTCGACATCGACAAGCCGATGGGCAGCCCACACTGGGCCGCCGATGATGCCCGCGCCGCCATCCCCTGGCGGCACTGGCTGAACATGACCGACGGACAGGAGTACCACGAGATCGGCGCGTCCTGGCCCACCCGCAACGACGCCGCCCGCATGCTGTTCGGCAAGGGCCGGCAGGACGTGGCCGCCTTCGCCGCCACCTTGCCGCTGATCCATCCGCCGGGGAGCACCTGGAATTACAACTCGGCGGGGATCAACCTGATCGCCGATGCGGTCACCCGGGCATTCGCGCCGGGCGCCTCGCCGGTCCAGCGCCGGGACAAGGTGCGGGAGGTCCTGCGGCGCGAGCTGTTCGATCCGCTGGGCATGACCTCGGCCACGCCCGAGTTCGACGCCGCCGGCACTTTCATGGGCAGCGCCATGCTGTACGCCACCGCCCGCGACTACGCGCGCTTTGGTCTGCTGTACCTGCGCGACGGCGTCTGGGAGGGGCGGCGGCTGCTGCCGTCCGGCTGGGTGGACTTCGCGCGCACGTCCACCCGCGCCGAGGGCGGGCAGTCCTACGGCGCCGGCTGGTGGGTGACGGCTCCGGAGCCGACCACGGGCGGGCGAAAGCCGATGATGGCGGGGATCCCGCTGGACACCTTCCGCGCGCAGGGCTTCGAGGGACAGCTGATCGTGGTGGTGCCTTCGCGGGATCTGGTGGTGGTGCGCCTGGGCCTGCTGGCCAACCTGACCAGCTCCTGGACCGCGCTGGGGCAGTGGGCGCGCGACCTGGTCCTGCTGTTCCCGGCGGCGCCCAGCGTCGCCGCTCAGCGAGTGCCTTGAACCGCGCTATACTGCGGTCGAGGCGCAGTGATGCAGGACGACGAAGGGGACTGGAGTCGACCCGACTGGGCGCGGTGGTGGCTCGATCATGGCGATCCATCCGATGCGGCGCAGATGCTGCGCGCGGGTGACGAGCTGAGCGTGAGCCAGGACGAGTACCAGGCGATCGCGGCGGCGCTGGCCGACCGCGGGCTCCGCGCGCTGTACGAAGACGGGGTGCTGTTCGTGCACACGCCCGAGGAGGCGGAGTCCATCCTCGCGGAGATCGATCCGTCCGAGTGGGAGACGCCGCCGCCTGCGGAAGCCGATCGGCGGCCGCCGGTGCGCGCGCCCGGTCCGATCCCGGCCGTGGCCAAGCGTTCGGCCTGAGACCTCGGCACACACCCTGCCGCCCACCGCGGCGTTACGGCACGCGGACGCGTGCGCCGACGCCTGATTCGAATCCCTCCCCTCGTCCTCGCAAAGGCGCGCGCCCGCGGCGACGGCGGGTTGGCACGTCCGCTGCTTTTCCCAGGGAGCGGGAGGAGCGAAGCGATGAACTGGGATCAGGTCGAAGGCAAGTGGGACCAGGTGGTCGGGCGGCTGCGGACCAAGTGGGCCAAGTTGACCGACGACGACTGGGAAGCGGTCAAGGGCCGCAAGGACCAGCTGGTCGGCAAGCTGCAAGAACGTTACGGCCAGCGCCGCGAGGAAGCGGAGCGCGAAGCCGACGAATGCATCCGGGGGCTGTGAGGGGGGCGGGGCCGCGCCGGCTGAGGGGTCGGCCGGCGCGGGCCCCGCATTTTTTCCGCACGACGAGGAGGCTTTCCCATGAGGTCTGCGACTGTTTACCTGTGTTCGTTCACCGCCGCGGCCGCGCTGCTGGTCGCGGGCGCAGGGCCGGCCGCCGCTGACAGGAGCCAGGACAAGCGGCTGGAGAAGCGGATCGAGGAGAAGCTGAAGAAGGACGAACGGCTGAAGGACTACGATCTGGATGCGCAGGTCGAAAAATCGGTGGTCACGTTGAAGGGCAAGGTGGCGCTGGACGCGGCCAAGACCTACGCCGAGAAGGTGGCCAGCATCGACGGGGTCAAGGAGGTCGACAACCAGATCCAGATCGACCCGATGACCGAGCGCGAGCGGCTGCAGCTGCTGGGCAACACCCAGCCCAAGCCGGCCGCGACGCCGCCCGAGGGCGTGCCGGTGCCCAAGGAGCACATCGACTCGCCCGAGCAGAAGGCCGAGCCGGTCGAGCTGCCCGAGCCGCCGACCGCCACCCTGAATCCCGAGAAGATGGTGGGCGGGGACGTGCTGGCGGACGGCCAGGTGAGCACACAGATAATGGACAAGATCGTGGTGGACCCCGCGTGCAAGGGGAGCAACGTGAAGGTGGAGGCCAACGGCGAGGGCGTGGTCACGTTGCGCGGGTCGGTGACGGATCAGCAGGCACGCGAGCGGGCGGTGGAGATCGCGAAGACGACCACCGGCGTCCGCGAGGTCAGCGATCAGATGAAGGTGGAGGGGACTTCGAGGAGGTAACCGAGCCCCCGCCGCTGCCGTCGATCATCGGTTGTCGAGGGCGTAGGGGTCACGTGGATCGATGGGGCGGCGGGGGCGCGGGGGCGGGTCGAGGCCCAGGCTGAAGGCCCGCCCGGGCGGTGCCAGCTCCGGCGGTGGCAGGGCGAACGGACGTTTCGCCAGCTTCCGCCGGCTGGCGATCCGGGCCGAGGCGGGGTCGGCCGGGGCGGCGACGAGCCGGCGGACGGCGGGTTGATCGGCTTGCGGCGGCAAGCGCGCGGGGCGGGGCGCGGTCTCGGCG
>JBKPRZ010000820.1:0-14356 GCA_046734815.1 Myxococcota bacterium
GCCGGGCCGCGACGGCGTCCAGCAGCGCCGGCAGGGCGGGGCCGTGCGGCTCAGCGACCACCGGTCCCAGGTGGGCGTGCTCACGGCCGGGCCGCAGGAAGGCCAGACCGTCGACAGCGGAACCGCGGCGCGCGACAAGGACCGACGCCCGCGGCTCGGAGGCGAGCTGCCGCAGCAGCGCGGACCGATCCAGCCCGCAGGCCTGCCGGTCGAAGGCCAGCGCCGCTGCGTCCAGAGTACCATCCACCGTCACCCCGGCCGCCGCCGCCTTCGCGCCCGGCGCCAGCACGCCCGCCCAGCGATCGATCGGCGCGACGTCGGCGAAGCCCTGCGCCAGGTAGACCGGGCGGCCGAGGTCGGTGGCGTCCAGCCCGGTCACGACCGCCCCGCTGTCACGCGCGTGCTGCAGCGCCCGCCGCAGCAGCGCCGTCCCGACCCCGCGGCCCCGCCGGGCGCGCGCGACGATCACCATCCCGATCCAGAACACCCGGTCCGGGTATCCCACGGCGGTCGCGGTCGCCACCAGCTGGCCATCGAGGTGCCCGCCGAAGCAGCCCTCCGGCGCCAGCACCAGCAGGCGCGCCCAGTCGGCGGCGGTCTGGTTCCAGCCCGCCTCCATCGACAGCGCCAGCGCCCCGGGGAGATCGGCCGGACCCAGACGCTGGATCTGCAGCTGCACGTCAGCTGCCGGTGAGGGCGGCGGTGGCGGCGGGCTCGGCCAGGCTGGCCACCGCCCAGGTGGCGCCCTGCTCGCGCAGGTCCGCGACCGAATACGAGCCGGTGGCCACCGCCAGGCACTGGGCGCCGATGGCCCGCGCGGCGGCGATGTCCTTGGGCGTGTCGCCGATGACCACCACCCGGCAGGCGCCGTCGCCGACGCCCAGGCGGGCGCGGCCGCGGCGCGCGCCGATGGCCAGCAACTCGGCCCGGTCGGCGTGGTCGCTGCCGTAGCCGCCGAAGGCGAAGTGGCGGGCCAGATCCACCCGCTGCAGCTTGATGCGCGCACCCTCCTCGACGTTGCCGGTGCCCAGCCCCACCGCGAACCCGGGGCGGTCCAGGCACAGCGCCAGCGCCGGCTCGATGCCCGAGTGGATGCGGAAGTTGGTCGCCGCCGCGCAGACCTCCGCCAGCACCACCAGGTACTCGCGCAGGATGTCGGGCATCTCGCGCTGGATGCGGGCGTCGTCGAACCCCAGCGCCTCCAGGCCCTGCCGCACGATGATCGGGTCGGTCATGCCGTCGAAGTGAAAGCCGACCACGTCGGGGCGGCCGTAGCGGCGGTCGAAGGTCACCTCGATGGCGCGGCGGCCGGCGCCGGCGCTGCTGATGAGGGTGCCGTCGATGTCCCACAGGAAAACGGTCGGGGTCACCCCACTACGTTAGCTCATGCCTCCCCGCGTAACCGGTCCCCGTCCGGGATCGCCTTCGGAGACGGGGACAAGGACGCATACGGCTACGGGTATGGGTACGGGAAGGGGGACGGGTATGGCCGGGGTTTCCGTAGTGTTTACGAGGTACTGGGCGGTGGGTGCGTCCCTTTTTGACCTTCGGTGAAGGGCGCGGGCTGCTACCGTAGTCGGACCAGGGAAATGCGCCAGCGGCTCCGGAATTTCTGGACGTGGTGGATGGATCGCAACCGCGCGATCCTCCCGGCCCTGTTCGCGGACGCGGCGCCGCTGGACCTGCGCTTCGTCGGGCGCACACTGGTGCAGGCCGCCGCCATCGGGGTGGTGTGTGGGTTCGCCGGGGCGGCCTTCTTCGGCGCGCTGGAATACACCCAGCGGATCTTCCTGGAGGACCTGGCCGGTTATTCCGTGCTGCGCGCCAGCGGCGAGACCTTCGCGGCGGCGCCGGTGCCGCACACCTTCCGACCCTGGCTGCTGCTGATCCTGCCCGGCCTGGGTGGGCTGGCGTGCGGCTGGCTCACGCGGCGGGCGCCCGAAGCGCGCGGCGGCGGTGGCGACACCATGATCCGCTCCTTCCACCAGGGCGCGACCCTGCCGCCGCGATTGCTGGGCATCAAGGCGCTGGCCTCGATCTTCACCCTGGGCACCGGTGGCTCGGGCGGCCGCGAGGGGCCCACCATGTTGATCGGCGGCGCGCTGGGCTCGCTGGTCGGGCGGATCCTGTCGGTCGGCTCGCGCGAGCGCCGCATCTTGCTGGTGGCGGGCGTGGCCGCCGGCATCTCGGCGGTGTTCCGCACGCCGCTGGGGGCGGCGCTGCTGGCGGTCGAGGTGCTGTACCGGGACGGCTTCGAGTCGGACGCGCTGGTGCCGTCGGTCCTGGCCAGCGTGGTCTCGTATTCGGTGGTCATCTCCATCTTCGGCGAGAGCACCTTGCTGGCGCACGCGCCGCGTTTCCCCTTCGTTCCCGCGCACCTGCCGCTGTACGCGGTGCTGGCGCTGGTGGTGGCGGCGCTGGCCATCGGCTTTCTCAAGATGCTCAAGCTGGTCCGCGAGACCACCGCCCGCTTCCGCGTGCCCGAGTGGACCCGCCCGGCGATCGGCGGGCTGGCGCTGGGGCTGGTGGCCACGCCGCTGATCGTGGTCGTGGGCAACTGGGTGGGGACCTCGGGGCAGGGGCTGGGCATCTTCGGCGGTGGCTACGGCGCGGCCCAGGTGGCCATCACGGGCGCGCCCTGGCTGCCCGAGGGCTGGCTGGCGGTCGAGCTGCTGGCGGTGCTGGCGCTGGCCAAGCTGATGGCCTCGGCCTTCACCATCGGCAGCGGCGGCAGCGCCGGGGACTTCGCGCCGTCGCTGGCCATCGGCGCGCTGATGGGCGGCGCCTTCGGGCGCGCGGCCCAGCTCTTGCTGGAGGATCCACGCATCGACCCGGGGGCGTTCGCGCTGGTGGGGATGGGGGCTTTTTACGGCGGGATCGCCCACGTGCCGCTGTCGGCTCTGGTCCTGGTGTGTGAAATGGCCGGAAATTACGACCTGCTGGTGCCGCTGATGCTCGCGCTCGGTATTGCATACGTAGCCTTGCGAGGACGGACGCTCTACGAAGCGCAGATCCCGACCCAGCGCGATTCGCCCGCCTACCGCGACGCCCTGGTGCGCGACGTGCTGCGCGAGCTGCGGGTCCGCGAGATCATGAGCGTGGGAGCGCCGCCGGTGACCTTCGCGCCCGGCACCAGCACCCCCGAGATGTTGCGCAAGACCCGCGAGTCCGCCACCGCCGAGATGGTCCCGGTGCTGGGCTCGGACGGCAAGCTGTCGGGGGTGGTGACCGCCCCGGCGCTGCGGGTGCTGTCCGAGGAGCGGCAGGACGCCGGCTGGGCCATCGCCTCGGACGTCATGCAGGTGCCGGTGACGGTGCGGCCCGACGACGATCTTCGCACCGCCGCCGAGCGGATGGTCAAGAACCGGCTGCGCGCGTTGCTGGTGGTCGACGCCGAGGGGCGGGTGGTGGGCTTGCTGGACGAGAGCGAGATCGCCAAGGTGTACCTGCGCGCCGCCGCCCGCGCCGACGAGAACACTTCCGAGATCGTGCTGCGCGAGTAGGCCGCGAGGAGCTCCATGTTTCGCAAGCGTGAGGTCGCCATCCATTTCGTGGGCATCGGCGGGGTCGGCATGTCCGGCATCGCCGAGGTGCTGCTGAGCCTGGGCTACCGCGTGTCCGGCTCGGATCTGAAGGACGGCGAGGTCACCCGGCGCCTGGCCGCCCTGGGCGGGCGCATCGGTCTGGGTCACGCCGCCGCCCACGTCGAGGACGCCGACGTGGTGGTGGTGTCGAGCGCGGTCCGCCCCGACAACCCCGAGCTGCTGGCCGCCCGCGCGCGCGGCATCCCGGTGATCCCGCGGGCCGAGATGCTGGGCGAGCTGATGCGGGTCAAGGACGGCGTGGCGGTGGCGGGCTCACACGGCAAGACCAGCACCACCGCGATGATCGCGGCGGTCTTCGCCCAGGCCGGGCTGGACCCGACCGTCATCGTGGGCGGACAGGCGCGGGCGCTGGGCTCGAACGCGCGCCTGGGCAAGGGCGAGGTGCTGGTGGCCGAGGCGGACGAGTCGGACGGCTCGTTCCGGCACCTGCACCCGATGGCGGCGGTCATCACCAACATCGACCGCGAGCACCTGGACCACTACGGATCCGAGGCGGCGCTGCGCGAGGCCTTCGTCGCCTTCGCCAACAAGGTGCCCTTTTACGGGCTGGTGGTGATCTGCGCCGACGATCCGGGCGCGGCTTCGCTGGGGCCCGAACTGCTCAAGCGTCACGCCACCTACGGCCTGCGCGCCGGCGAATACCGGGGCGAGGTGCTGGAGACGACACCGCAGGGGACGAAGTTCCTGGTGCGCGTGCGGGGCGAGGTGCGCGGCCCCGCCCACATCCGCATGCCCGGCGTGCACTACGCCCAGAACGCGCTGGCCGCTCTGGCGGTCGCCGACCTGTTCGGCATCCCGTTCGCGCAGTACCGCGAGGCCATGGCCGGCCTGGCCGGCGTCGACCGCCGCTTCTCCGTGCGCGGCGAATGTAACGGCGTGCTGGTGGTGGACGACTACGGCCACCACCCGACCGAGATCGCCGCCACCGTCGCCGCCGCCCGCCTGTACGGCCGCCGCCTGGTAGTCGCCTTCCAGCCCCACCGCTACACCCGCACCCGCGACCTGCTCTCCGACTTCGCCCCCGCGCTGTCAGCCGCCGACCTGGTCGTGCTCACCGACATCTACGCCGCCGGCGAGCCCCCCATCGACGGCATCACCACCCCGCACCTCTGCTCCACCTTCCCCCGCGAACGCCCCCCCCACTACGCCCCCCGCCGCGAGCTCGTCGATCACCTGCAGGACCTCCTGCGCCCGGGCGACCTGCTGCTCACCCTGGGCGCCGGCGACATCACCCACGTCGCGACCGAGGTGCTGAACCGCCGCGAGCGGTGATGCCCGGGGAGTCGCGCGGATATCGCCTGAACGCGGGATCGTCGAGCGGACAAGGACGGCGACGGTATGAGTGCCACAGAATTTGATGAAATCTCCACCGATCGCGGACGAATCGACGTGGGTCTGGTTCACGATTTCTTGAGCGGCTCTTCGTGCTGGGCCGGCTGAGCCCCTGCCGGGAAGCTCATGAAAGCAACCTCGATTCTCTGGAGCCGGCTCGACACCCCTGGGCACGATGCGTGTACACTGAAGGCGAGCGACGTCGGCTGGCAGCTCGATGGCCGTGCGGTCTTTGTGCATGAGGGGGTTCCCGCGCTGCTCACCTACAAGCTCCTGTGCGACGATTCGTGGCGCACGCAGCGTGGAGAAGTCAACGGCTGGATAGGGACGGAACCAATCGACTTCAGCATCGCGCGCTCAACCGAGGGGATCTGGACCCGCAACGGCGCCGTCGTTCCTGGCCTCGCAGAGTGTGTCGACCTCGATCTCGGCTTCTCGCCCGCGACAAACCTCTTCCAACTTCGCCGCCTGGCACTGGCCGAGGGGCA
The DNA here is from genome assembly GCA_046734815.1 of Myxococcota bacterium. Lineage (GTDB taxonomy): Bacteria > Myxococcota_A > Polyangia > Fen-1088 > Fen-1088 > CAVYGB01. Next base: position 5,426 of record JBKPRZ010000820.1, read on the forward strand.
GGCCTCCGACGCTCCGGTTGCCTGGCTTGACGTCTCATCCGGCGCGCTCGACCTGCTCCTTCAGCGCTACGAGCGACGGTCGAAGTTCACGTATTGGTACCAAGCGCCGCGGTTCAACTATGCCGCCCTGCTCGAAGTGAGCGCGATTGGCTTCGTACGTCGATACCCCGGTCTGTGGGAGGTCCAAGCCGCGCTGGAGCCGCCGTTCAACTCGCCGTCGCAGTGGACGTGACCCTGATCGCGATTGACCACGACGACTATCACGGCTACCCGAAAAGGCCCGGGATGGTGGGCGAGCCATCCGCCTTGCGACGAGCACGGTGGGACGCGACCTTGCGGGCGATGTGTTCCGCTCCGTAGTCCTGCTCGGCCGCGTACTGGTTGTGGACGCGGCACCGCAGGGTGAGGTTCGCAGGCATTCGCCGAGCTCTTCCTGCCCACGCCGAATCGCCGTCGCTCCACCTGGGCCAGGGTCACGCGCAAGCACTCATGGAGCACCTCCTCGAGCCCGCCCGCCGGCAGCTTGTGCGACAGCGCCTGGCGAACCGCCTCCAGATCGGCCACGAAATCGGGGCCCACCGTCACCCGCAGCACATGTCGCTCGGGAGCGATCGGCTCCAGCCGCGCCGCAGACCGTCCGTCGGCCAGATACTCGGCGACGAGGGGAAACCGCGCCAGCAGCCGCGCGGCGGTCGTACGACGAAACGGAGACGCCTGGGACAGCCCGAGGAAGTCCGTGCAGAACGAAAACAGCGAAGGATAACCCTGCACCACCACCGCCTTCCGGCGATCCAGCTCGGCCAGGTAACCAAGGAACTCCACCAGAAGACGCCGCTCTCGTTTGCGAATCTCGAGGAGTCTCCGGGTGAGCGTCTCATCGGGAAGCTCTGCGAGCGTCTCGATCATCATGATCCCGTTGTACCACCCGCTTCTTGCACCTCCCCAAGCGCGCCAGGCCACGCGTGGAGCGCTTGCACGAACGAGTGCCTTCGCCCCCGCTCTCGCCACGGCCGAGTCCAGCCGGCGCGCGCGTATGGCGCCTGGACGGGGAAGCCAGGACGAGCTGCCCGCGCAACTCGTCCAATCACTCGTTCGGCGTCAAGCACAATCCGTAGTCAGATCGCCGAAATATTTCAGCGCCGCTACTCTCCGTCGATCAGCCTCAGCGACTCGGCCTGAGCGTGAACCTGAGCCTGAGCTCAGCGTGGACGACGGGCCCCCCGCTCAGCGCGGCGGCGTCGGTGGGGCGACGCGGTCGACCAGCGGGCGCGACATGTCGATGCAGGCGACGCCCTGGTCATTGGTGAAGCGGCCGGCCTCGACGAAGCCGACCTTGCGGTAGTAGGCGGCGCCCCGTTCGTTGGCGGCGTGCACGCCGCCCAAGAGGATCACGCGGTCGCGGTCGAAACGCTGTGCGACCTGGAAGCTGGCGGCCGCCAGGGCGGTGCCCACGCCGCGGCCTTGCCAGGGATCGCTCACGCACAGGCCCCAGCGGCAGTCGCGGGTCGGACGGAGGGCCACGCCGTGGCGGGCGAAGCGGCGGATGTCGTCGGTGGTCAGATCGAAGCTCATCTCGACCAGCGCGATGATCGCGTCCTGGTGACGCAACACCAGCCGGAGCTTGTCGTAGCGATCGATGGCGGCGCAGCGGTCGCGGGCCTCGTTGCGCGGATCGCCGGCCGAATAGAAGCGGCGGGTCCGGTCGGACAGACCTGCGAAGAACGCAACCAGCGCGGCCTCGTCAGCCGGACGGAGCGGCGTCAGCACGGCCCCCGGCGGTGTCTCGAACGAGAACGTCTGGGTGGTCGGGTCGGCAAGAATCGGACTCGACATCGGTCAGGGACCCGGGGTGGGCGGCTCGCTGGGCGGGGGCGTTGTCTTGGGCAATCGTACCGTGAACTGCGAGCCGGAACCGGGGGTGCTGGTCAGGGTGACGGTGCCCCCGTGGGCCTCGACCAGGTGGCGGACGATCCAGAGGCCCAGGCCCAGGCCGCCCAGGGTGTCGGGGGCGGCGCGCTCGAACTGCTCGAAGATGCGGGTCTGGTCTTCGGGGTCGATGCCCGGCCCCTGGTCGGTGACGGTCACGGTGGCGGCGTCGCCCGTGTCACCGAGGCCGAGGGTCACCGGCTTGCCGGCGCCGTATTTCATGGCGTTGGTCACCAGGTTCGAGATCACCTCATCGAGCCGCAGCGGGTCCCAGGTGCCGGGCAGGCTGGGCGGACCGGTGAGGAGCAGGGGGCAGCCCTGGCGCTGGGCCTGCGGCTGGAACCGATCGACTACCACCCGCGCCACCTCCGCGAGATCCGCCGGCACCGGGTTGAGCACCAGCCGGCCGCCGGAGATGCGGCCCACCTCGAGCAACTGCTCCACCAGCATGCCCAGGTACTGGGTCTGCGAGTGGATGCGATCCAGGCGGTCCTGCAGGCCCGGGTCGGCGCCGCTGCGGAAGGCCACCTGGCGCGCCCCCGACAGCCAGAGCAGCATCGAGGTCAGCGGCGTCTTGAGCTCGTGCGAGGCGATGGACAGGAAGGTGTCGCGCACCTTCAGCGCCGCACGCGCCTCGGTGTAAAGGCGCGCGTTCTCGATCGCCAGTGACGCGCGCCGGGCGATCTCCTGGGCCACCAGCAAGTCGGTGGGGCTGTAGTGGCGGCCCGACTCGGCCGAGATGAACGAGAGCGCACCCACCGGCCGGTCGCCCACCAGCAGCGGCACCACCATGGCCGAGCGCAGGCGCAGCTCCTCGGCCAGTCGCAGCTGCTCGGGGTCGGTCAGGCTGGCGCATAGCAGGGCGCGGTCGATGTTCGGCACCAGCTCGGCGCGGCCGGTGCGCAGCACGTGTCCGACGCCCCGCGGGCTGTCCAGGTTGGTCGGCCAGCGGCGGCGCAGCTCCTTGGCCAGCTCCATGCGCCGCGGGTCCACGTGCGCGATGGCCAGCTGCTCGATCCCTTGCGGGGTCAGCAGGTCGACCGAGCACCAGTCGGCCATGTGCGGGACCGCCAGCCGCGCAACCGAGGTCAGGGTGGTCGAGAAGTCCAGCGACGAACCCAGCACCACGCTGGCCTCGGCCAGGAATCGCCAGGCGTCCTCGCCCCGCTTCCGTTCGGTCAGGTCGCGGAACACGTTCACCGCCAGCTCGGGCCGGCCGTCGCTGCCGAAGACCGGCTCGGCGCTGACCACCGCCCAGTGCTCCTCGCCGGTCTGCTTGATGCGCACGCGCAGGACTTCCTCGGCATGCCTGCCGGCGGCGAGGGCGATCCGCCCGGGCAGTCGCTCGAACGGAAGCGGGTCGCCGCTCTCGGTAAGCAGCTCGTATCTGGCCAGCAGCTCCGGTCCGGTGGTCCGCATCATGCTGGCGGTGCTGTCGAAGCCGGCCATCCGGGCGGCGGCTTCATTGGCGTAGACCACCCGGCCGCTGGTGTCCTGGACCGTGATCCCCTCGGCCACCGCCTTGAGGATCACCGCCACCTGATCGCCGGCGGTGCGGGCGGCGGCGGCGGCGATCTCGGCGCTGCGGCGGGCGGCCGCCTGGCCCTCCAGCAGCTCGCGGGTGCGGATGGTGTAGCGCCAGAGCAGCACCGTCACCAGGAAGGTGGCGGCGGGGACGGCCAGGGCGTTGATCTCCGTGCGCAGCTCCAGCGGCACCAGGCCCTGCTTCGGCGACCAGGCGGCCACCAGCGGGACGGCGAAGGAGCAGATCACCGATGCGGCCAGGAACAGCTGCAGGGCGCGCCCCTGCAGGTAAGGCAACACCAGCGCCACCGCCAGCAAGATCGCCACCGTCAGAGCCAGCGCGCCGAAGGGAAGCAGATACGACTGGCAGACGGCGTGCACCAGGATCGAGTAGCCGACCACGGTGGCGGCAGCGGCGATGCGCGCCTGCTGGCTGAGGCGGCGGCCCAGCAGCGCCGCCAGGAAGACCAGCCCCACCATGCCGGCCGCCGGCCACAAGACCCGCAGCCGCAGCAGCGGCCCGATGATGGCGAAGGCGAGGGTGAACGTCCCGGCGATCGCCAGCAGCCACCGCAAGAAGGCGTCCAGCGACGCGTGTTGCTGAGCTTCCAGAGCGTCCGTCGTCAAACCCGTCTCCGATGTCCGCGGGTAATATGGCAAATGGCGGCTGGCCGATAGAGCCGTCACGCGCTTCTGGCGCAGAATCGGGTGCTCATTCGGTGGCAGTTCGGAGGTGGTGGTCGAACCGGGAGGTGGTGGCAGTTCGGAGGGGTGGGGCGGCGGGCGGTGCGTTTTGTCAGAAAATTTGCGCGATCGCGCGGGAGGGGTGACGCTGGCGGTCGCCGTCCCGTGAGTCAATCCGCCGCTGCAGTCGAGATCGATGCTCCCACGCGCGCCTGGAAAGGCCGGCGGAAGAGCAATCGCCGCGTGAACGTGGCGGGCCGCGGCTGGCTGCTGGCGGTGGCGGCGCTGTTCGCGGCGCTGGGGCGGGTGCTGCTGGTGGTGGTGCGCGGGCTGGCCAAGGTGCTGCTGCTGCTGGGCCTGCTGGCGCTGCTGCTGGGGGGCGGCCGCCTGGGCCTCGAGCAGCTGAGCGCCTCGCCGCGCTACGCCCTGCGGAACCTGGAGATCTCGCCCACCACCCGCATCAGCCCCGACGAGATCATCGCGCTTTGCCAGGTGGCCGACGGCGACCGCCTGCTGAAGCTGGACCCCGACGCCATCGCCGCCCGCGTGGCCGAGCACCCCTGGGCGGCGGAGGTGCGGGTGCGCCGGCGCCTGCCCTCGGTCCTGCAGGTGCAGGTGGTCGAGCGGAAGGCGGTGGCCAGCGTGAACCTGGGCGGCCTGTTCCTGATCGACGAGCGCGGCCGCCCCTTCAAGCGCGCCACCATGGCCGAGGCCGACGGCTTGCCGGTGCTGACCGGGCTCGAGCGATCGCAATACGTCGACCAGCGGCTGGCCAGCGAGGCCGCCTTCCGCGAGGCGCTGGCCATCCTGGGCACCTGGCGCAGCCGACCGGGACGGCCGGAGGTGGGCGAGGTGAACATGAGCCCCCGCTACGGCTACACCCTGTTCCTGCTGGAGGGCGGGGCGGAGATCCGCCTCGGCCGCAAGGATTACGATCGAAAACTGGCGAGGCTGGACCGGATCTTCGAAGCTGTGAAAGCCAGTGGGTCCGATCCGGCGACGGTGCGGGTGGTCCATCTGGACGGGACCGACCTGCGGCGCGTGCCCGTGCGGCTGACCGTTCCCAACGACACCGTGGTTGCCAGCAGGGACAGCACGCTGGCGAGCGTCCGTGACTGATTCGAGGGGTAGAAGGAAATGGCGAAACGCAGCTCCGACATCATCGTAGGCCTGGACATCGGCACCACCAAGATCGCGGCGGTGGTGGGCGAAGTGACCGACGAGGGCCTCGACATCATCGGCATCGGCACCCACCCCTCGCGCGGCCTGAAGAAAGGGGTGATCGTCAACATCGACTCGACGGTGGCGGCCATCCGGCAGGCCATCGCCGAGGCGGAGGGGATGTCCGGCTGCGAGATCTCCCAGGTGTACGTCGGCATCGCCGGCGGGCACATCAAGGGGGTCAACTCGACCGGCACGGTGGCGGTCAAGGACAAGGAGGTGCGCTCGTCCGACGTCAGCAAGGTGCTGGAGCTGGCCCGGGCCATCGCCCTGCCGGTGGACCGCCACATCGTCCACGTGTTGCCCCAGGAGTACAAGATCGACGGGCAGGACGGGGTGCGCGAGCCGCTGGGCATGTGCGGGGTGCGGCTGGAGGCGCGGGTGCACATCGTGACCGCCGCCGCCGCCGCCACCCAGAACATCATCAAGTGCTGCCACCGCTGCGACCTCGAGGTGCTGGACATCGTGCTCGAGCCGCTGGCCTCGGGCGAGGCGGTGCTGGAGGACGACGAGAAGGGGCTGGGGGTGGCGCTGATCGACGTGGGCGGCGGCACCACCGACATCGCCGTGTTCACCGAGGGGGCGGTGGCCCACACCAGCGTGATCCCGATCGGGGGGCACCAGCTGACCTCGGACATCGCCTTCGGGCTGCGCACGCCGCCGCACGAGGCGGAGAAGATCAAGCACCGCTGGGGCTGCGCGCTGGCCAGCATGGTGCGCGAAGACGAGGTGATCGAGGTGGCCTCGGTGGGCGGCCGGGCGCCCCGGGTGCTGTCGCGGCAGATGTTGTGCCGGGACATCGTGCAGCCGCGGGTCGAGGAGATCTTCTCGCTGATCAAGGCGGAGATCGCCCGGCTGGGCTGCGAGGACCTGCTGGCCTCGGGCGCGGTGATCACCGGCGGCGCCACCCAGCTGCCCGGCATGGTCGAGCTGGGCGAGGAGATCCTGGGGCTGCCGATGCGCCTGGGCGCACCCAAGGGCGTGGGTGGGCTGGCCGACGTGGTCAAGACCCCGGGCTACGCCACCGGGGTGGGGCTGGTGCAGTACGGCGCCACCCAGCAGGCCGGGCACGTCGAGAAGGCGGCGCCGGTGCAGGGGAACGCGCGGCCGGGCATCTGGGGGCGCTTCCGCAAGGCGATCGCGGCGGCGTTCTGAGGCGGGCACGGAAAAAACGACTCGAAAATTAGCGTCGGGGCGGCGGGCGTGAGACGACAGAACTGAGGGAACGACATGCTGGAATTCGCTGACGAAACCATGCTGGGGCCGAAGATCAAGGTGGTGGGTGTGGGTGGGGGAGGCGGCAACGCCGTCAACACGATGATCGAGGCCGGCATCCAGGGCGTCGACTTCATCGCCGCCAACACCGACGGTCAGGTGCTGGAGACCAACCTGGCCCCCACCAAGGTGCAGATCGGTCGCAGCCTGACCAAGGGTCTGGGCGCCGGCGCCAACCCGGAGATCGGCGCGGCGGCGGCGATCGAAGACGCCGCCCGGCTGGCCGACGTGCTGGCGGGCGCGGACATGGTGTTCGTCACCGCCGGCATGGGCGGCGGCACCGGCACCGGCGCGGCGCCGGTGATCGCCCAGGTGGCGCGCGACATGGGCGCGCTGACCGTGGGGGTGGTGACCAAGCCCTTCACCTTCGAGGGCCTGCAGCGCAAGAAGAAGGCGAACAGCGGCATCGAGGCGCTGGCCAAGTCGGTGGACGCGCTGATCGTCATCCCCAACGACCGGCTGGTGGCGCTGGCGGGGATGAAGATGACCATGCGCGAGTCGTTCGCCATGGTGGACAACGTCTGCCTGAACGCGGTCCGCGGCATCAGCGACCTGGTGATGGTGCCGGGCCTGATCAACGTCGACTTCGCCGACGTGCGCACCATCATGACCGGCATGGGCCGGGCGCTGATGGGCTCGGGTCGCGGGGTGGGCGACAAGCGCGCGGTCGAGGCCGCCGAGTCGGCCATCAACTCGCCGCTGCTGGAGGACGTGTCGATCAACGGCGCCACCGGCATCCTGGTGAACATCACCGGCGGGGCGGATCTGACCCTGGCCGAGGTGAACGAGGCCTGCAGCCTGATCCAGGAGGCGGCCGATCCCGACGCCAACATCATCTTCGGGTCGGTGATCGATCCCAACTGCGGCGACGAGGTGCGCATCACGGTGATCGCCACCGGCTTCCAGGCGCGGGTGGCGGTGGCCGAGCAGCCGTCCCAGGCGGCCCGGGCGCTGCACGGCGGCCGACGGCCGGTCGAGGCGCACCACCCGGTGCCGCAGCCGCACGTGCCCGCCGGGTCGTACGCACACCAGCACGTGGCCTATGCGCCCATTCCGCCCGGCTACGGCCCTCCGGTGGCGGCGGTCATGCCTCCCGCGGCTGGCACCACGCCCTACCCGGCGGCGCCGCTGGGCTCGCCCTACGTGGCGGCGGCCGATCCGGACCACGTGGACAGCGGCCACGAGACCTACCCGACCCAGCCCTCCTTCGTGCACCAGCCGCTGACCGCCCACGTGTCGGTGGCCCAGAACGGCGGCGGCACGGGCAGCTACGGTCCGGGGGACTGGGCCTCGTCCGGCACGGGCGAGCGCACCATCCGCCCGCCGGTGCCCTCGCCGCTGGCCTCTGGCAACGGCACCGGGCGCCGCAACGTCAGCAACGGCGCGCCTGCCCTGCCCAGCGACGACCTGGGCATCGAGGAGAGCGAATACGATACCCCCGCTTACCTCCGCCGCGCCCGCGCCGGCCACGACTACGGCATGGGCCACCGCGTGGCGCAGGAAAAGTAGATCTCACTCGGGAGCCCCCAGCCGCTCCTATCGCAAACATGGGGTGGGGACGCGGATGGCGGGGGTGTGGCGCGATTGCGGCGGTTTCGGTGGACGGAGGGGCGCTGGCGTGGTTGATCAGGCGCTGTCGTGGCCAAGAAGGGGAAAGCGTCGGGCAAGGCCGGCGGCGAGGAGACGCATCTCCTGGTGCAGAACCGCAAGGCGCGGTTCATGTACGAGGTCGACGAGACGATCGAGGCGGGGGTGGTGCTGGCGGGCTCGGAGGTGAAGTCGATCCGCGGCGGGAAGGTCACTTTGCTGGACGCTTTCGCCGAGGTCAGCAATGGCGAGGCCTGGCTGCACCAGATGGACATCGGCGTCTATCCGTTCGCCCACGCGCGCAACCACGACCCCCGGCGCAAGCGCAAGCTCCTGCTCCACCGCGGCGAGATCGACCGGCTGGCGGGCAAGGTGCGCGAGAAGGGCTACACGCTGGTGCCGCTGTCGCTGTACGAGAAGCGCGGGCGGGTCAAGGTCGAGCTGGCGCTGGCCCACGGCAAGCAGCAACACGACCGCCGCGAGGACACGCGCAAGCGCGAGGCCCAGCGGGAGATCGACCGGGCGATGGCCAGCCGCCGGCGGTGAGATCGAGGAGGATCGGCGCCCCCTCACCCGTCGACGCTGCCGCGACGCCGGCCTCTCCCTGGGGGGAGAGGCTCGTCCAGGAGGAACTTGCGCAGGAGGCGGCGGATGCGGAGCTCCTGGTAGGCCAGGGTGGTGCGGCGCTTGCCCAGGCCGGCGGCGGCCTCGGCC
>JBKPRZ010000821.1:0-15774 GCA_046734815.1 Myxococcota bacterium
GCCGACGACAGCGACGCGCTCATCCGCGGCTCGCGCGGGCTGACCATCCGGACCGCGCGCGCCATCAACAACCAGCTGGATCGCACGGGTTCGGTGTGGGCCGACCGCTATTACGCCCGCCCCCTGCAGACCGCGCAGCAGCTGCGCGAAGCCCTGGCCCAGCTGGGCGGCGACGGGGGCGGCCGCGCTTCCACCACCCCCGGAAGGCGGCCCGCGCGGTAAGATCGGCGGCCCATGGCCTCCGCCTCGCTCGCCACCGACCTCGTCGCCGCCGGCCTGTCCCCCGACCGGGCCCGGGAGCTGGCCGTCGCGCTCGCTTCCTGGCCCGCCGACCTGCCGGCCGAGGCGCGCTGGCAGCGCCTGATCGGCGAGGGCTGGCTGACCCCCGCGGTCCCCTTCGCGGTGCACCTTCATCTATATGACAGCGTGTTCGCCGGCTGGGACGATCGGCGCGGGCCGCGCCCGGCCTGGACGCCGCCGCCCGGGTCGGCGGCCGGCACCAGCATCGGCGCGCTGATGGCGGACAAGGGCTTCGCCAGCTACCCCGAGGCGCACGCCTGGTCGGTGCGCGATCGCGCCGGTTTCTGGGAGTGGGCGGTGGCCCGGCTGCAGCTGAAGCTGGAGTCGCCCTGGACCCGGATCCTGGATGACAGCCGCGGCCCCGAACATCCGCGCTGGCTGGTGGGCGCGCGCTTCAACCTGGTGCAGAGCTGCCTGGCCGGCGATCCCGCCCGCCCCGCCATCCTGGCCGGCGCACCCGACGGCAGCTCCAGCACCATCAGCTGCGGCGAGCTGGCCCGGCAGGTGGCCCAGGTGGCGGCGGCCCTGCACGCGGCGGGCTTCGCCACGGGCGACGCGCTGGCCATCGACATGCCGATGAACGCGCTGTCGGTGGCCATCTACCTGGGCATCGTGGCCGCCGGCATGGTGGTGGTCTCCATCCCCGACGCGCTGGCCCCCGAGGAGGTGGCCACCCGCCTGCGCATCGCCCGCGCCGCCGGCGTCTTCACCGCCCGCGAGGTCGAGCGCAGCGGCAAGCGGCTGCCGCTGTACACGAAGCTGCTCACGGTCGAGCTGCCGCGCGCGATCGTGGTCGACGCCCCGGCCTCCGAGCTGCGCCCCGGCGACCTGGCCTGGCCCAGCTTCCTGGCCGCCGGTGGCGCCACCTCTGACCTGGCGCCGGTGATCGGCGACGCCGACACCGTCACCAACATCCTGTTCTCCTCGGGCACCACCGGCGAGCCCAAGGCCATTCCCTGGACCCAGCTGCAGCCGATCAAGTCGGCCGTGGACGCGGCCCTGCACCTGGACGTGCGCCCGGGCGACGTGGTCGCCTGGCCCACCAACCTGGGCTGGATGATGGGCCCCTGGCTCATCTACGCGACCCTGCTGAACGGCGCCACCATGGCTCTTTACGGCGACGTCCCCACCGGCCGCGGCTTCGGCGAGTTCATCTCGCGCGCGCGGGTCAACGTGCTGGGCCTGGTCCCGTCGATCGTGAAGGCCTGGCGCAGCGACGACCGGATGGTGGGCCTGGACCTGTCGTCCATCAAGTGCTTCGGCTCGACCGGCGAGGCCTCCAACCCGGTCGACTACCTGTACCTGATGATGCTGGCTGGCTACCGCCCGGTGATCGAATATTGCGGCGGCACCGAGATCGGCGGCGGCTACCTGACCGGCACCCTGGTCCAGCCCGCCTCGCCCGCCACCTTCTCCACCCCCGCCCTCGGCTCGCAGCTGGTGATCCTGGACGAGCAGGGCCGTCCCGCTGACAACGGCGAGCTGTTCCTGGTGCCGCCCACCCTGGGCTATTCCCTGTCGCTGCTGAACCGCGACCACCACGAGGTCTACTTCGCCGACACGCCACCCGGCCCAGCCGGCGAGCTGCTGCGGCGCCACGGCGACCAGGTCGAGCGCATCGGTGGCGGCTACTACCGCGCCCTCGGCCGCGTCGACGACACCATGAACCTGGGAGGCATCAAGGTCAGCTCCGCCGAGATCGAGCGCGTGCTGGACACCGTCCCCGGCGTGCAGCGCACCGCCGCCGTCGCCATCAACCCGCCCGGCGGCGGCCCCAGCGAGCTGGTCGTCTACGTCGTCACCGACGGCAGCCGCATCGACCGCGACCCGCTGCTGGCCGACCTGCAACGCGCCCTCAAGACCCGCCTCAACCCCCTGTTCCGCATCTCCGACCTGGTCCTTGTCGCAAGCCTCCCCGTCACCCCCTCGAACAAGATCATGCGCCGCGAGCTGCGCGCCCACTACCACCGCGGCAGCTGACCCGCGGCTCAGTCGTCCAGCAGGCGGACGTGACCGACGCTGTAGCGGCTGTCGCCGTACAGGGGGCGCAGGCCCAGGGTGTCGAAGCCGGCGGTGCGCGCCGAGGCGGGGACGTCGCGCTTCACCACGCGCAGGCCCTCGGCGCCCTCGAACACGCCCCAGGCGACCCGACCGACCGGGCGGCCCTCACGGTAAAAGACCAGCTCGTAGCGATCGTTGTGGTCGGTGCTGGCTTCGATGCGCGGGGCGTGCTGGATGCCGCCGAGCTCGAGGCGCAGCTCGCTGCAGGCGCGCCGGCATTCGAAGACGAAGTTGTTCTCGGCGTTCCAGGCGCTGCCCTGTTCCCGCGGCGGGCCCAGGCCCGCGGGGGACAACGTGCCCGCCACCGCCGGCGTGCCGCCCCGGTGCAGGCCGATGACGGGGGCCAGGCGCGCGGCCAGGCGCAGCTGCGGGTGCGCGGTGGCGGCCAGCACCAGCACGGTGATCGGCAGGACCACGGCCGCGGCGGTCAGGGCAGCGGGTGACGGCGCGTGCGACGCCCGCGTGCCTGGTATCAGGCGCGACCAGCCCTGGGCGGCGAACAGGATCAGGGCTGCGTCGAACGGGATCCGGTAGCGCGCTTCGCCCAGCGACAGGGCGGCCAGCAGGAACATGCCCACCAGCAGGGCGGCGAGGAACAGATCCACGTCGCGGGTCTCGCGCCGTTGCAGCAGGCGGATCAGCTGCAGGCCGAAGAACGCCAGCCCCGGGACCAGCACGGCCAGGAAGAACAGCTGCTTGAGCACGGTGGCCCGGCGGGCGGGCAGGCCGCCGTAGTCGTCCGGCCAGTAGGCCGTGCCGAACAGGTCGAGGGCGTTGCCCAGCGAATCGATCGCGAACTCCGCGGGCGCCTGGCGCATTCGCCCCATCACCCAGGCCAGCACCGGGCCGGTGTCGTACAGCGAGGCCGGCACCTCGGCGACGCCCTGGTAGCCGTGGTGCAGGCGCGCGGGTGGAAACCAGTGGTTGGGGCCGCTGGCGTGGTGATCCGACTGGGGCACGAAGTGCAGCCCGGCCACGCCGGGCGGGGCGTGGCCCAGGGCGATGTTCATGGCGAAGTTGCTGGCGCCGGGGCAGAAGCTGCCCAGCAGGACCGTGCACCGGTGGGCCAGCGGGGCCAGCAGCAGCAGCGCCGCCACCGTTCCGGCGGCCAGCCCCAGCAGGCGCGAGCGCTGCTTGCCCCGCAGCCAGCGCGCGGCCAGGCAGGCGGCGGCGAACAGCGCCACCGGCAAGGCGTTGGGGCGGAACGAGAACGCCAGGATCCAGGCGGCCCCGCTGGCGACGCCGCCCAGGAGCCGGGCCCGGCGACCCTCGGCCAGCAGCGCCGCCACCGTCACCCAGACCGCCCCCGCCACCGCGGCCTGGAACAGCTGCTCGGCCAGGAAGAAGCCGCCGTAGTGGACGAAGCCGAAATGCAGGGAGGCCAGGGCCAGTGCGATGAAGCCCGCGCGCGCGCCGTGCACCAGGAAGGCGGCGTGGCCGATGAACAGCGGCGCCAGGCTGGACAGCAGCCAGTGGCCCAGCGCCGCCAGCCCGTAGGTGGGATCGAGCAGGCTGGCCAGGGCGTAGAACGCCGAGGCGCCGGGCGGCCAGATCGTATGAAAGAACTGTTGCTGGCCGGCCGGGTCGGCCAGCTGCTCGGCCAGCGCGGTGATCGGCATGGCGTCGCTGCCCACGTGGTGGCGCGGGTGGTGGGCGTGAAAGATGTACGAGAAGCGCGCGACCACGCCGGCCACCCAGGCGCCCAGGCCCAGCGCAGCCGGCAGCGGCACCCGCGCGCGCGCCGCGGCCAGCTGGCGGCGCAGGCCCGGCGGGATCACTGGGTGGGGCCGGGCCAGCTGGCCTTGACCCCGATGGTGTCGGCAGTCTGCAGGCGGTCGGCGTACATGAACGTGATGAAGGCCGCGCCCACCGCCCCGGCGATCACCCAGGACCACCAGGGCGCGCCCGGGCGCTTGCGCCGCGGGATGTAGTCGGCCTGCTGCTTGGCCGCCTGCGCCTCGGGCAGCCCGCTCTTGCTCGCGTCGGCCGGTGTCGGGGCGGTGGCCGATGCAGGAGCGGACGTCTTCCCCACCTCCGGCGTCGGTCCGGCGGTCTTGGCGACGGCGGCCGGGGCCGCAGCCGGCGCGGGCGCGGGCGTGGCGGCGCCGGTCGGCGACAGCCGCTTGAGCAGCTCGTCGACCTTGCCGGTCTTGCGGTCGAAGGCCGAATCGATGGGCGTGCCGCCCATGGCCCCGCGCTCGGCATCGAAGAACGAGACCTTGACCCGATCGCCGGTCACCTGCAGCAGCACCAGGGTCTCGACCCGCACCAGCTGCGACAGCCGCGACAGCGCGCCGGTGCGATCGCTCAGCGGCTGATCGCTCATGCGCAGGCCCTTCATCTGCAGCTCGGCCTGCTCGATGCGGTCGTGCGCCCGCTGCACCAGCCGCAGCACCGAGCGCACCGGCTGGTCCTTGACCTCCACCGCGCGGAAGGCCTTCTTGAAGCCTTCCTTCTGCACCTCCACGAAGGCGGTCCCGCGCGGCACCTTCAAGGTGCGCGGCGTGACCCCGTCGCCGTGCAGGTTCACCGCCACCTGGGCATTGGGCGGGTCGCTGTCGATCAGCAGCTCGGTGGCCGGCTCACCCAGAGATGCGTTGGCGACGTGCTTGTCCCAGATCGCCTGGGTCAGGTCCGGCGGAGGCAGCGACACCAGCCCGCGCAGCCGCGCCGCCGCCTCGGTCAGAGTGGCCTTGTCCTCGATCTTCAGCGCGCACAGGATCAGGCCGGAATACAGACCCTTCAGCGGATCGCGCTCCTCGTCCAGCGACAGCGCGCCCAGGATCATCGTCTCGGCCTGGCGCCCCAGCTTGATCGCGTTCGCGCAGTCGCCGTCGGCGCGCGCCTTGTGCGACTCCTTGAGCACACGGTAGGCCGCATCGGCCGGGCCTTCCCCCGCGCCCAGCAGCCGCCGCGCCACCGGATCCTCGATCGGCTGGCTGCCGGGACGCAGCCGCGCGTATTCGCGCTCGACCTCGTTGACCAGCGCCTCGTGCTCGCGCTTGGGATCCAGGTCGACCACCCCGAACCGGTTCTGCGCCCGGGCCGCGCCGGCCCCGAAGGTGGCCAGCGCCGCCGCCAGCAGCGCAAACGCGCGCCCGCAAAGCACCGCCCGCCTCATGACTGGAAGAACCGGTTGAGCGCCCAGACTTCGCGCGCGCGCAGTCCGTGAAAGCGAATGCCCATGCCGCTGCCCTTTTCCGCGCGGTACACCCAGCGCACCTCCCCGGCCACCTCGACCGGCTCGGGCTGGGTGGGGATGTGGAACCGGACCCGCACCGGCGTCTCTTCGACCAAAAGCTCGGTTGTTTCCACGAACATGCCGCCCAGGGAGAGATTCTGGCTGACCGCCTGGATCTGCTGCCCATCGGAGATTATCTCCACGTCGACGCGGCGATCGTAGCGTGGGTCGCTTCGTCGAAAGTGCTCAACCACCCGAAATCTCCGGCCGCGGGGAGCGTTCGAGTCTAGGGCAACACCTCCCCATTATCAATTTGTCCTCCGCCGGCCCTTCCCTATCCTCGGTCAGGCCCGTCGGGCGTTCCCCCACGCCGCGGGGCGAAAACAAGGTCCAGACCGGTCACGCCACCGGGAGGGGCCGGTCGGCGGCGTGGGTGGGGTCGGGGGCGGTGGCCTGGCGGACGCGGTCTTCGATCTCGAGGGCGTCGGGGTAGGCTTCCATGCCGATCTCGGCCAGGTCCAGGCCGACGATCTCGTCGGGGGCGGTGACGCGGACGCCGAACAGCAGCTTGATGATGTACCAGGCGACCAGCGAGGCGGGCAGGACGAACAGGGCCACGGCGGCGGCGCCCCTGGCCTGGATGGCCAGCTGGGTGAAGCCGCCGCCGCGGAGCAGGCCCTCGTTGGCCAGGCCGGACAGGCCCTTGACGCCGAACAGGCCCACCGACAGCGTGCCGAACAGGCCGTTGACCAGGTGGACCGAGGTGGCGCCCACCGGGTCGTCGATGCCCAGGCGATCGAACAGCAGCACCGCCTCGATCACCAGGAAGCCGGCGATGGCGCCGATGACCGCGCCGGCCACCGGTGAGATGAAGGCGCAGGGAGCGGTGACCGCCACCAGCCCGGCCAGGCAGCCGTTGACGGTGAAGCTGAAGTCGGGCTTGCCCAGCCGGATCCAGGCGTACAGGGTCGCGCCCACCGTGCCGGTGACGGCCGCCAGGTTGGTGACCACGGCGATGCGGGCGATGGCGGCCGGGTCGGCGGCCATGGTCGAGCCGGGGTTGAAGCCGAACCAGCCCAGCCACAGGATCAGCCCGCCCAGGAACACGTAGCCCATGTGGTGGCCGGGGACGGGGGTGGGCTTGCGCCCGCGCGCGAAGCGGCCCAGCCGCGGGCCCACCACCAGGATGCCGGCCAGCGCCGCCCAGCCGCCCACGCTGTGCACCACCGTCGAGCCGGCGAAGTCGGCGAAGCCCATCCGCGCCAGAAAGCCGCCGCCCCAGATCCAGTGCCCGGTCACCGGGTAGATCAGCCCGGTCAGCACGAACGAGAACACCAGGAAGGCGCCATAGCGCGTCCGCTCGTTGACCGAGCCCGAGACGATCGTCGCGGCGGTGCCGCAGAAGACCAGCTGGAAGAGGAACTTGGCCAGCAGCGGGACGCCGGTCCAGCCGAGAGATCCGAAGATCCCGCGGTAGGCCGCGCCGGTGGCGGGGCTGTTGTCGGCGCCTTCCAGGAAAGAGCCGCCCGCGGTGCCCACCCAGTCCCCGTCCGAGAACATCAGCCCGAAGCCGAAGGCCCAGAAGGCCAGGGTCGAGATGGCGAAGACCACGAAGTTCTTCGACAGGATCATCACCGCGTTCTTGCGGCGGCACAGCCCGGACTCGACCAGGCCGAAGCCGGCGTTCATCCAGAAGACCAGGAACGCGGTCACCAGCACCCACACGGTGTCCACGGCAACCTTCAGCTCGGCCGGGCTCATTCGGGGGATTCCTCCTTCGATGGCAAAGGCCGAAGAGATACCCCGGCGCATGTTTCCGGCGTTTTTCCGCGTCAGCCCGAATCCAGCCCCAAACGCGTCTTGAGCTGCCGCACGCCCGAGTCGATTCTCCCCCAACTGTCATGCCGTCCACCGCGCGCCGCACGAAGATTGTCGCCACCCTGGGTCCGGCGCTGGACCGCCCCGGGCAGCTGGAGAAGGTGCTGGACGCGGGCGCCGATGTGCTGCGCGTGAACCTGTCGCACGCCCGCCCCGCCGAGCACGTGGCGCGGGTCCAGCGCGCCCGGGCCCACAAGCCGCAGGTGGCGGTGCTGGCCGACCTGGGCGGCCCCAAGCTGCGCCTCGGCGACCTGGGCAGCGAGGGCCGCAAGATCGAGTCCGGCCAGACCCTGGTGCTGGGCGAGGGGGGCGTGCCGGTGGCCGACCCCACCTTCTTTCACCGGGTGCACCCGGGCGACCCGATCTACGTCGCCGACGGCACCATCCACCTGCAGGCCAGCACCGTCGAGCCCGGGCGGGTGACCGCCCAGGTGGTGGTGGGGGCGCTGCTGCGCTCGCGCAACGGCATCAACCTGCCGGCCGACCGGTCGTCCTTGCCCTGCCTGACCGAGCGCGACTGCGCCGACCTGCGCGACATGCACCTGCTGGCGCCCGACTACGTGGCGCTGTCGTACGTCCGCAGCGAGGCTGACGTGCGCGCCGCCCGCCAGCTGTGCCCGCTGCCGCTGGTGGCGAAGATCGAGAAGCAGCAGGCGCTCGACAGCATCGACGCCATCCTCGAGGCGGCCGACGGCATCATGGTGGCGCGCGGGGACCTGGGGGTGGAGATGCCGATCGAGCGCGTGCCGGCGGCGCAGAAGAGGATCATCCGCGCCGCCAACTGCGCCGGCAAGCCGGTCATCACCGCCACCCAGATGCTGGTCTCGATGGTCACCAACCCGCTGCCCACCCGGGCCGAGGTCACCGACGTGGCCAACGCCGTTCTCGACGGCACCGACGCGGTGATGCTGTCCGAGGAGACCGCCATCGGGCACAACCCGGCCGGCGTGCTCGAGATGATGTGCCGGCTGCTGCTCGAGACCGAGCCCCTGCTGCCCGACGTGCCCGTGCACGCGCCCAGCCACACCGGCAGCCCCAACGCCCTGGCCTACGCCGCCGCCAAGCTGGCCGAGGACCTGGACGCGGTGGCGATCGTGGCCCCCACCCGCACCGGCATCAGCGCCCGGCGCCTGGCCGCCTTCCGCCCGCGCCGCCCTATCCTGGCCTACAGCCGGGTTCCCGAGACCACCCGCCGGCTGGCGCTGAGCTGGGGGGTCACGCCCATCGATCTGTCCGTGCCGGACGGCGACGACCCGCTGACCTCCACCCTGGAGGCCGCCCGCCGCGACCTGGGCGCGGGCGCGCGCGTGGTGGTGCTGGACGTGAACGGCGACGCGCCGGGAGTGCCGTCGATCGTGAACACGATCCGGCTCTGACCGAGTACGGACACGAGCGCGCCCCTTTTACCCACCCACTCGGGCCCGCGCTCGTACCCGTGCTCGGTCAGAGTCCCTTCAATCGCACCAGGGTCGCTCCCCAGCCGCCCGCGTCCTCACCCGCCGTGCGGAAGCTGTCGACCCGCAGGTCCCGCTGCAACAGCGCATGGACCAGGTTGCGCAGGGTGCCGGTCCCCTTGCCGTGCACGATGCGCACCTCGCGCAGCCCGCGCTGCTGGCAGGCGCTCAGGTATTCGGGCACCAGCTCGCGCACCTCCGCCGGTCGGAAGGTGTGCAGATCCAGTGTCCCGTCGATCGTGACTCGAGCGACCTCCTCCCCCGGCGATTCTTGCGCCTCGCCGGCCAACGCTCGCCCGGCCCGCCGCTCGTCCTCCTCCCGACGAGCGGCGGCCGGGTCGAACAGTTTCCTTCTGAGGGACTCGAACAACGCCACCTCATCTGATCAACGATCCGCGCGGCGCGCTCATTCCGCGACCCGCGTGAAATTCCGCAAATCGCGTGAAATTCAGTCGAGGATCGGGGCCCCGCTGGGGTTCAGGTTCATCTCGTGGCCGCGGACGTGGACCGCGGTGGCGGTGGTCGGCCTGGGCTTCGGTGGCCGCGCGGCGGCCGGGCGCGGGCGGGGCACCTCGCTGCAGCGGCATGCCGGATCGGGCTCGGCCCCCGCGGCCGGCGGGCCGGCCGCGAACAGCACCCGCTGCTTGGCGAAGTACTTCAGCGCCGCGGCGGCGAACCCGTCGATGCCCAGGTCGGCGCCGTAGCGCTGTAGCGCACACATCCGGATGGCCTCGGGCGGGGCCATCCGCTGCTTGCGCGAGCTGGCCGAGGCGGCCGAACTGGCCGAGCTGGCCGGCGGCGGGCTGATGCTGGCGCTGTGCGTGCTGGAGCAGGCCTCGTAATGGCTCTGCAGCACCGAGCTGCCCACCATCAGGTTGGTGCAGGGGTCGAACAGATCCGGCCCGGTCTTGCCGTAGCGGCTGGCCCACGCGACCGGCACCCCCAGCAACCCGACCACCGGTCGCCCACCGCGGCGCTCCAGCTGCGTCACCACCTTCTGCGATTCGGCGGCGGAGGTCGACCGGTCGAAGGTCACCAGGGTGACCAGGTCGCCCACGAAGTTCGAGTTCGCCTGGCTGGCGAGCTCGACCATCGCGCGGATCAGATGATCGTCCGGGTAGACGCTACAGGTCAGAATCAGTGCGAGCACGTCCATGGTAAGCCCCGCGGGATTGTCGGTCGGCGCCCACCGGAAGTTGCTAGGAAAATCGATAAGGCCCTGGCGGTCCGGATGGGACCCACCGGGGCCGGCCCGACGCCTGTAGCGGTCGACAAGGCGGGTGCGACGTCACCGGCCGGATCTGTACTTGCCCGGGCCCAGCTGTCATTTTTGATGTGCGACCATGTCATCCGAGATCTCGGATTCCCCCCACGCGCCGGCCGAGATCCTGCTGATCGAGGACAACCCGGCCGACGCCGCGCTGACCACCGAGGCGCTGGCCCAGGCCAGCCGGCACTGCACCTTGCACGTCGCCAGGAGCGGCGAGGCGGCGCTGGAGTTCCTGCGCGGGGGCGACGATGCCCGTCCCGATCTCATCCTGCTGGACCCGAACCTGCCGGGCATGTCCGGCCTGGAGGTGCTGCGGGCGCTGAAGGGCGACGAGCGGCTGCGCCAGATTCCGGTGGTGGTGCTGAGCACGTCGGCCAGCCAGCCCGACGTGGACGCGGCCTACGATCTGGGGGCCAACGCATACATCCTCAAACCCGAGAGCTTCTCCGAATACCACGAGGTGATGAAGGTCCTGGATCTGTACTGGTTCTCGGTGGTCACCCGTCCGCGGCGTCGTTCTGCCTAAAGTCGTTACCTTTGGGTCCCGATGTTTCCGCAGTGCATGCGCCAGCGGAATGACGCCACCATCCGGATTGTCGGCTCCGGCGAGGCGAACCAGGACATCGCAACCGACTCTGCCCAGCCGTTCGAGACCGCGACGGTGGCCTACCTCGAGCGCGCCCTGCGCGAGGCCGAAGACTCCCGCACCCAGCTGCGCGACATCCTGGAGGGGGCCCCCGACGGCATCGTGGTCTGGAACCAGTCGCGGCCGGTGTTCGTCAACCGCAGCTTCCTCGATCTGTTCGGGGTGGCCGACCTGGGCGAGTTCGAGCGGCGGCCGGTGGTCGACCACCTGGACGAGCCGGACCGCAGCGCCTTTGCGCAGTGGCTGCAGGGTGACGAGATGTTCGACCGGCGCTACCTGGAGGTCAGCCTGCGCCGGGGCGAGGAGCGCAGGTACCTGCAGATCCGCCGCATGCCGCTGGTGTTCGACGGTCTGCCCTGCCTGCTGCTGATGGTCCGCGACATCACCGAGCCGCGGAGGATGGCGGCGCAGGCCGAGACCAACGCGCGGCTGGCCAGCCTGGGGCTGCTGGTGGCGGGGGTGGCCCACGAGATCAACAACCCGCTGGCCTTCATGTTGCCCAACCTGGACGACGTGATCCGCAACCTCGAGCAACTGCCCCCCGAAACAATGGTGGGGACGCGGTCGGCGGCGGAGCTGGTCGAGCTGGCCCGGGACGCGCGCGACGGCGCCCGCCGGGTGGCCAAGATCGTCACCGATCTGCGCACCTTCCATTCGGTCGAGCGGGACCTCGAGCTGGTCAACGTCAACGACGTCATCGCCGAGACCCTGCGGCTGGCTGCGCCCAGGCTGGCCGAGCGGACGCAGGTCGAGCGCGACCTGGGGCCGCTGGCCTGGTGGCACGGGCGGCCAGGGCGGCTGGGTCAGGTGGTGCTGAACCTGGTGCTCAACGCCAGCCAGGCCATGCCGGCGGACCGGCCCGAGTCGGACAACCGGGTCACCGTGCGCTCCTGGTGCTGCGGGGGCGAGATCCTGATCGAGGTGGCGGACAACGGCTGCGGCATCCCGGCGGCCAAGCTGGCGCGGATCTTCGATCCCTTCTTCACCACCCGACCGGGCGGCAGCGGCCTGGGGCTGTCGGTCTGCAAGAACCTGGTCGAGCAGATGGGCGGCGGCATCGAGGTGGAGAGCGAGGTGGGTGTGGGCAGCGTCTTCACCCTGTACCTGCCCATCCGCACGGCGCCGCCGCCCGAGCGCGTGTGGCTGGACCCGCCGCCGCGCGGGTTGCCCGCGGGGACCACTTACCCCACGAACCGGTGGGGGATCCGGGTTATAAGCGGGGCGTGTCGAGACGCAGACTGATCTGGGCGGCCGCGCTGGTGACGGTGGTGGGCGGTGGGCCGGCCTGGGCCAAGCAGCAGCCGGCCAAGGGCGAGATCGCCGAGGCGCAGCGACGCTTCCAGCGCGCGACCGAGCTGTACGAGGAGAACAACCTGCCGGCCGCGCTGGCCGAGTTCCGCAAGGCCTACTCGCTGGCTCCCAACTACCGCGTGTTGTACAACATCGGCCAGCTCTGCTTCCTGATGCAGGACAACCCCTGCGCCTACAGCGCCTTCGCCGGTTACCTGGAGCAGGGCGGCGGCGAGATCCCCGAGCGGCGGCGCGAGGAGATACAGCGGGACCTGGCGCGGCTGCAGGCGCGGGTGGCCAAGCTGCGCATCGTGGCCGACCGGCCCGGCGCCGAGGTGACGGTCGACGACGTGGTGGTGGGGACCACCCCGCTGGCCGAGCCGGTGATCGTGTCGGCGGGGCGGCCGCGCGTCCGCGTCAGTCTGCCGGGCCACGCCCCGGTCACGCGGGTGGTGGAGGTGGCGGGCATGGAGACGGTCCGGCTGGACGTGCACCTGGCCCCCATCCCGACTGGCGACGAGCAGACGGCGGTGCCGCCGCGCGCACCCGAAGCCGTGGCCACGCCCGAGCCGCCGCGCCCGACGGCGGCGACGCCGGACCTGACCCGCACGGCCCCGGGTCCGTCGCCCCCTTCCTCGTCCTCGGGCGCGCTGACCGCGCTGGGGATCGGCCTGGGGATGGTCGGGCTGGCCGGTGTGGCGGGAGCCGGCTTCGCCACCTACAAGGTCCGGTCGCTTCAGCACGAGATCGAATCGGCCAAGCTGGGCCAGCTGACGGCCGCCAAGCTGAACGCGCAGCAGGACGAGGCCAGCCGCTACCAGTCCTGGCAACTGGTGGGCTACGGCGCCGGCACGGCGGTGCTGGTGGTGGGGATCGTCTTTCTGGTCATGAATGGCCGCGACCCCGCCGCCGAGCAGGCCCGCGGCCCGCAGCTGACCGCTTCGGCCGGCGCCGGCGGCGCGCAGGTCGGGCTGAGCGGCCGGTTCTGAGCCGCCGGCTCAGAAACCGAACGCTTCGTACTGGGCGATGTTGCCGACGTCGATGAAGAAGTCGTTGACGGCGATGAAGCTGGGGACCTCTTCGCCGCGGAAGTGCTTCTCGATGGCGTCGAACACCTGCGAGGCGTAATAGGGGCTGGTGGTCATGGCCCCGTACTGCAGGTGGGCCTTGACGTTGGCCAGGGCGTCGCGGGAGGCGTCGCAGGCGGTGACGATCACCTCGCCCTTGGTGGGATCGGTGCCCGGCCGGTACTTGGGGTTGGTGGCCGCCGCCTCCATCAGCGCCTGCACCGCCCCCAGACCCTCGGTGTCGCCGTGCCCGAAGACGGCGTTGAAGTCGCAGCCGGCGGCGATCTGGCGCCTGGTTGCTTCGTAGGCCTGCTGGCGGTCGTAGTTCCCGTTGTCCTCGCAGGCGATCATCATGTGGCCGTCGGCGCGGATGGCTTCCTTGCAGCCGTTGCTCATGTCGATGGTGTTGCTGCCGCCCTCGGTGCCCTTGAGGTGCAGCAGGCGGATGGTGGCGTTGTCGCCGAAGATCCGGCGCAGCTGCCGACCGCAGACCTCGCGCCCGAAATCCAGGAAGTTCGAGTGGATGGTGGTGAAGTATTTGGTCGAGGACATCGGCCGTGGCGCCTCGGCGTCGCGGTTCACGATCAGCACCGGGACGCCGGCCTCGTTGGCGATCCGCACCGCCTCCATGGCGCGGTTGACCGCCACCGGGCCCAGCACCAGCACGTCCGGCCGGTCGGCGATCATCTCGCGCACCTGTCGGTTCTGACTCTCCTGGTGCAGCTGGTCGTCGATGTTGAAGTCGGCGATCCGGTAGACGAAGCCATGGCCGCGGCGGCCGGCCTCGACACCCATCTGATCGGAGAAGGAGGTGAACCAGGTGTTCGGATCACCGATGGCGGCGTAGGCCACCCGCAATGTGGTCTGCGAGTCCTGCGGCCGGCACCCCGCTGCCAGCCAGAGGACTGCCGCTACCCAGACCACGCCCAGTCGTCGGTCGTGCCTCCTGTCCATGCTCACCCCGCGTCAAGCCAGGCGCAAAAGCTAACCCGGAATCTCCGGACCCGAGTCGGTGAAATGTTGCCGCGACGCGGTGAGAGGGGGGCTTGGCAACGCGACCGGAATCAGTCGAGTATCGCCCGCGTCTTGGGTCGTCATGGAATCGGGTCTCTGGTGCTGGCCGGGCTGGTGTCCGGGGCGCTGGTTTTGGGTTGTGTCTATCAGCCGAGCATCCGCGACGGGGCCATTCGCTGCGACGAGAGTCAGCGCTGTCCCCGCGGGTTGATCTGCAACGCGATCCGCGATCGCGGCAGCGTGCTGCTGGTCTGCTGCCGGAACGTGGGCTGCGGGGGGCTGGGTCAGGTCCAGTCGACGCCGCCGCCGATGTCTTCCCCGGCGACGCCGGCCAACCCTGCGGTCCCGCCGCCCGGGTCGCCCGGAACCCTGATCGGGCCGGTTGCCCCCCCACCGGCAGACGCGGGCGTGCCGGATCGGCCGCCCGCCGATGCCGGCAGCGACGGCCCAGGGCCCGATCGCGCGCCCGTCACCGACGGCGGCGCCCCCGGGTAGTCCGCAGGCCGTCTACAGATCGACGAGCATGCCGGGGGTGAACATGCCCTTGGCGTCGAAGCAGCCGAAGGTGGCGCTGGCGCCGGCTCTGAGGGAAAAGGCGCCCCGGGCCAGGGTGTACACGGCGGTGGGCGAGACCAGGGTCAGCTTGTCGCGCTGGACGATGAACGACAGGGTCAGCGGGTCCTTGCTCTGATCGGCGCAGGTGGCGCGGGTCTTGGAAAGGATGATGTGGTCACCGTCGATGAAGAAGGTGCCGCGGGTGATGTCCAGGCCCACGTCGCCGGTGGTCAGCGCGCAGTAGACCGACAGATCGAACTGTTCATGATCGAAGGTCCAGGTCTGCGCGCAGGCCTGGGTCTGCGGATCGCCGGAGCTCCACTGGCCCTCCATGGGGCTGCGCCCGGGTCCACCACCCTCGCAACCCGCCGCCAGCGCCAGCGCGAGCAGCGCCAGCGGCAGCGGCGGCAGCGCCAGCGGCAGCGTCGGCGGGCTGACGGTTGCGCGGGCGGCGGCCGAGGTCATCCGGGCAGGCTAGTTCCCGGATGCGCGAAAAGTCAATGTGCCGTGGCACGCGCGCCGCGCGCGGCGCGGGTGCGCCCGTGCACGGCGGACTTGCGGACCCGCGCGTTCGGGCGGGGAGCCGAGGCCCGGGCCGGCTCGAGCGCCGGCTGCGGCAAGAACGGCTCGACCGCGACCAGCTCGGTGGGACCGGCCAGCGGCTCGATCACCACGCCGGCGCGCGGCTGTGTGTCGGTCTCCACCAGCTGGGCGGGACCGGGACGGCGCACCTCCTGCCAGACCATCCCCACCAGGAAGGCCAGGAAGCCGACCATCACGCCCTGGGCGACCAGCCGTGGGACCTGACCGCGCAGCCGCGCGGACGGACGGGGGGACAAGGTGACGGTGACCGGCCGGGGGGACGCGCCCGCGGATCGTGCGATCACCGCCGGTCGCGCGGCGGCCGCGGATCGGGACGCGGCGACCGCCGGTGAGGCCGCGCGCGGACGCGGGGTGCCCACCGGGGACAGCAGGCCGGTGATCCGGCGGATCGAGCCGGGCAGTGCGCGGGCCAGCTGGCCTCCGTGGGTGCGCAGCAGGGCCGCCAGGCTGGGGAC
>JBKPRZ010000822.1:0-6802 GCA_046734815.1 Myxococcota bacterium
GGGGCCAGCAGCGCGCAGATGAACAGGGAGGCGCCCGTCGAGGGGCGGAGGGATCGGACAGGGGCCAGGGTGGTGCTCATCGGGCCGCGCATGCTGACATCGCCGCCAGCGACGATCAATGCGCGGCGGCCCGGCGGTCCGCCAGCCACGCCGGCGACGCCGCGGCCCGAAGCGCCGACGCGCTCAGGCGGACTGGCTGGCCAGGGTGGCGGCGACCCCGCGCAGGTAGGCGAGCGACTCGCGGATGCCGGGGACCGGGTTGTCCGGCTGGGCCTCGTATTCGATGGCGATGTGCCCGGAAAAGCGGCGCTTGTCCAGGGCGCGCATCAGTCCGACGATGTCGATGATGCCCGAGCCCACCGGGACGCGCTCACTCTTGACGGTCTTGTCCTTCAGGTCCTTGACGTGAAGATCCAGCAGGCGGTCACCACACTCGTCGACCATGGCCACCGGGTCCACCCCGGCGCGGACGGTGTGCCCGATGTCCATGCAGACGCCCAGCCGCTTGTCGCGGCTCTTGATGGCCGGCAGCACCTCGCGCGGGCTCTGCCAGTGCTTCTGGTCGGGCCCGTGGTTGTGAATCGCCACCGGGATGCCGGTGGCCTTGATCGCCTTCTCGACCTCGTCGAGCACCGAGGGGTCGGGCGCGCCCACGATCATCGGCGCCTTGGCGGCGCGGGCGTAGTCGAAGGCCTGCCGGACCTCGCCCACGTCCTTCATGTAGATGACCCCCACGCTCACCAGGGTGGTCCCGGCGGCGGCCAGCTTGCTGTGGGCGGCGGCCAGCTGCTCGGGCGTCGATTTGAACGGCAGGTGCATGTCCTTGAGGGACACGTATTTGATGTTCGCCTGCTTGCACACGTCGACCACCTGGTCGAACGTCTGCTTGTGCATCGAGTACGATGCCAGACCGATCTTCAGTCGGCTGGCCCCGGGGGCGGCGGTGGCGCGCCCGCGTGGGCTGGCCGCCAGCGCGGTCACGGCCGCGGTCGCGGAAAGGAGTGTTCGTCGCGAGATGTCAGTCATGGGCCGACACTTTATCGGTAGCCCTCTCGACTGGAAAGCGCCGCCCCGGGAACCAGCTTGCCCGGGCCGAAAGGGAGACGCGTGAGCGACAGTCCGTCCGAGGTCCACCCGCCCCGCCCGGGCCCCATCGCCGGCGGTGACCTGCTGCTGACCGACCGCGCGGCGCTCGATCAGCTCGAGGACACCTGGCGGCGCCTGTGGTCGGTGACCGCGCCGGCGCCCCCCATGCTGGAATACCGCTGGGTGCGCGAGTGGTGGCGGCTGCAGCGGAGCGCGGGGCGGCTGTTCATCGTGCTGGTGCTGGACGATCAGCAGCGGCCGCTGGGCCTGGCGCCCCTGTACCTGCGCGACGAGGGGCTGCGGCATCCGGCCCGCTGCCTCCGTACGGTCGGTTTCCTCGGCACCGGGGAGCCCGAACGCGACGAGGTGGTGGGCGAATACACCGGCTGGCTGGCACGGCCGGAGGTGCTGCCCCAGGTCACCGAGCGCGTGCGGGCGCGCCTGCAGGCGGCCGCCGGACGGTGGGACCGCTTGCTGCTGGAACGGATGTGGCCCGGGGGGGCGGTCGACGAGCGGCTGGCCGACGGGCTGCGCGACTTGACCTTGCGCAGCCAGGTCACCCACATGCCCAGCTTCCGCGCGCCGGTGCGGCCGCTGACCCGCTACGTGACCGAGCTGCCCTCGGCCAACTTCCGCAGCCGCTGCCGCCGGGCCATCCGCGCCGGCGAGCAGGCGGGCGTGACCTTCGTGCGCGCGGCCGACGACGGGGCGGTGGCGCAGATGTTCGCGGCGCTCGAGTCGCTGCACCAGCGTCGCTGGCACCAGCGGGGCGAGCCGGGCGTGTTCGCCAGCCCGGTGTTCAGCGCCTTCCAGAAGGCGGTGCTGCCGGCCTACGTGGCCGGCGGGCGGGCCTGGCTGGTGGGGTTGCGGCAGGGGGACCAGTGGCTGGCGGTGCGCTACCTCCTGCGCGCAGGCAATCGCCTGTACGACTATGTGTCGGGCGTGGACACCGAGAACCACACCCCCAACCTGGCGCCCGGGCTGCTGCTACACCTGCACACCATCGATGCCTGCGCCGCCGAGGGCATCGAGGTGTACGACCTGATGGCCGGCGACGCCGATTACAAGCGCCACCTGGCCCGCGAGGAGACGGCGTTACCCACCCTGGACCTGTTCGCGCGGACGATGCGGTCGCGGCTGTGGCTGGCCGCGCGAGATTTGCGCCGGCGCGTGCGCGCGCGCAATCCGCAGCCGCCGACCGCCACCGCGGAATCGGCGCCGGGAACCAACGCCGACCAGGCGACGGGCGGCTGAGCGGAAGGCGCCCTGTGATAGCGTCGAGGCGATGTCGATCGTCTCGATCGCGCGACGTCTGCTGCTGGTGATCGGTCTGCTGTCGGTGGCCGGGTCGCGGGCGGGCGCGGAGACGAACTTCGCCCTGCGCGACGTCAGCCGCGGGGTGGCGGTGCCCACGCCGAACGGCGTCGCCGGCGACTTCGACGTCACCGCCACCCACGCCAACCCGGCCGGGCTGGCCACCCTGGGCGGATTCAGCGCGGGGTTCGGGGTCACCCAGCTGGCCGACGACCGCACCGTCCGCGGCGGCGGCGGCTGGGGCGCTTTCCTCGCCTACCCGCTGGCGCTGCGGCTGCGCGAGGGCGAGACCTTCCGCCTCACTTACGGCTTCTCCTGGGAACGCGTGAACGCACCGGACAGCTGGCGCGCCGGCGCCGCCGACCTCCGCGCGAATCCCTACGACGCCACCCTGTTCGTCAACAGCGTCGGCGTGGGCACCCGGCGCGCCTCGTTCGGCTGGATGATCACGCGCATCAACTGGGCCGACAGCCCCGAGAGCCAGGGCACCACCACCCACTCGGTGGGCCTGAACGTGCGCCCCACCCGCTTCCTGGCGCTGGGCGGGGTCTACCGCGACATCTTCGAGCCCACCGGGCGCACGGGGGCCGAACGGTTCGTACGCTCGATCGATCTCGAGGCGGCGGTGCGGCCGCTGGGCCACTGGGGGCTGGAACTGGCCGCCGGCACCGCGGTGGGCGCCGACGACTTCGTGGACCTGCGCGGGCGGGTGGTGCTGCGGCCGCTGGCGGGGATGACCCTGTTCGGGACTGTCGAATCGGTGCAGCGGCGGTTCGGGGCCGTCGACGCCCCACCGTCGCGCGACCTGCGGACCATGCTGGGGCTGGGCCTGGACCTGCGATTCGGGCGGCGGCAGGACACCCTCGGCGCCTCCTACGCCGGTCTGACCTCGCCCCGGGGCGCCGGCAACGCCTACGCCGGCTCGAGCATGTTCGTGCATTCGACCGACGAGGCGTTCCCCTCGCTGGTCGAGCCGGAGCGCTTCGAACGGCTGGACATCGCCGGCGAGTGGGACGAACGCGAGCACCTGCGTTCCATCGTGCGCCTGCGCGAGCTGGAGCGGGCGCGCGAGGTGCGCGGGGTGGTGCTGAGCCTGGGCGACAGCGATCTGGGCTGGGGCCGCACCGAGGAGCTGCGCGAGATGGTGGCGGCGCTGCGCAGGCGCGGCAAACATGTGATCGCTTACCTGCAGACCGCGGGCATGCGCCAGTATTACCTGGCCTCGGCGGCGGACCGGGTGCTGCTGCATCCGGCGGCCATGATCGAGCTGCGCGGCATCGCCGCCCTGCAGTTCTTCGCCAAGGACCTGATCGACAAGGTCGGGATCGGGGCGCAGGTCTCGCAGGTCGCCGAATACAAGACCGCCGGGGAGATCGTCTCACGCAACGGCCCCTCGGACGAGGCGCGCGAGCAGATCCGGGTGTTCATCGGCGACGTCTACCGGCGCTTCCTGGAGACGGTCTCGCGCGAGCGCAAGATCGACCCCGCCCACCTGGCCGCGCTGCTGGCGCGCCCGCCCGGCCTGACCGCGGCCGAGGCGCTGTCCGAGCGGCTGGTCGACGAGATCGTCCACGACGACGTGGTGGAGGAACGGGTGGGCGCGCAGCTGGGGCGCAAGGTGCGCTTCTCCAAGGAGAAGCTGGCCCCGCTGCGGCCCACCCAGTGGGGCGCGCCGGAGATCGCGGTGGTGCACGTGACCGGCGAGATCGTCGACGGGCCCGACGGCGGCGGCCCGTTCTCGACCGAGCCGTCGGCGCGCCAGGTGGCCGAGGCCATCCGCGACGCCCGCGAGTCCAGCCGCGTACGGGCCATCGTGTTGCGGGTCAACAGCCCGGGCGGCATGGTCCAGCCCAGCGAGCAGATTGCCCGCGAGGTGGAGCTGACCCGCGGCAAGAAGCCGGTGCTGGTGTCGATGGGTGACCTGGCCGCCTCGGGCGGCTACTGGGTCTCGGCGCCGGCCGATGCGATCTTCGCCTCGCCGTCGACGTTGACCGGATCGATCGGGGTGGTCAGCGTGCGTTTCTCGATCGAGGGGCTGGCGCAGAAGCTGGGGGTCAGCTCGTCGGTGGAGAAGACCACGCCCCATGCCGATGCCATGAACCTGTTCCGCCCATTCACCGACGAGGAACTGGCCGGGCACCGGGCCGAGATGCGCTACGTGTACGAGCGTTTCCTCGACCGGGTGTCGGAGGGCCGCCACCGCCCGCGCCAGGCCATCGATGCGGTGGCGCGCGGGCGCATCTGGTCCGGCGCCAATGCGCTGCCGATCGGCCTGGTCGACCGCAACGCCGGGCTGGGCGAGGTGATCCAGGAGGCCAAGCGCCGCGCGGGGCTTTCGGATCGCACGGAGGTCGACGTGGTGTCGCTGCCGCTCGAGGCGGGCAGCCTGCTCGAGCGGCTGATCCGGCCCCCCGGCGCCGACCTGCCCCTGCCCGCGGCGGCGCTGAAGATCCTGGCCGCGGTGCCAAAGCTGTATCTCTACCCGTCGCTGCGGCCGCTGGCGCGCGCCCCCTGGGTGGAGGCGGCGGCGGGGCTGCAATAGAGCACATCTGATCCACAGCTGATCGATCGAACCGTTGATCAGTGGACCAATATGCAACACGCGGCGAGGGCGTCGCGATCGTTATGGTGATGGCCGGGAGGAACCCACATGCCCCATCCAGCCCGGTTCGCGCTCGCCCTCGCCTGTCTCTCGCTCACCGCCGCTTGCGCAAAGCCACGCGGAGTCCGCGACAACTTCGACGACCCGTCTGCCACCGCGACCCCGACCGGCGACGTGACGTTGGCCGCCGCCAAGAAGAAGGACGGCGAGCTTTGCGACACCAAGGCCGAATGCAAGAGCAACCGGTGCATCGTCGACGACGCCGGCGAGTTCGGCCACTGCGGGTGCGGCAAATCCAGTGACCCGGACGACTTCGGACAGCCTTGCTGTCCCCTGACCAGCGACGATTTCCAGCAGGCGCCGCCCAATGGCAAATGCACCAAGGGCCTGTGCGTGGCCAGCGGTGATTCGACCTTCAACAACCGTTGCCACTGCGGCGAGCTCGACGAGCCCTGTTGCGGCGGCAAGAGCTGTGACGAGGGAATGGTCTGTCAGAAGGGCATCTGCATCACCTGCGGCTGCACTGGTTTCCCCTGCTGTCCCAAGAGCGACAACTTCCCCACCGGCTGCAATACCAACCTCCAGGGCCAGCCCGGCAAGTGCAACAAGAAGAAGATCTGCGAGTAGCCACGGCCATCGATCTCCACGCCCGCGCACGCGCGCGGGCAAAGGCACCGCCACCGCCGCGGGGCCGCCGCCCGTCACATTCGACGTTCTGGTCAATCTCGCAGCCTTGGCAGCCGAAGACCATCTCGACCCGGTCGGTCGGGCCATCTGGCCGTCGCCCGCCCACCACATTTCACCATGAGGCATCGCACATCCCACCGTGTCGACCCACACGATCGCGATCCCGGCTCGTGTCGATATTGAAGAAAGTTCACCCGGGGCGGTGAAGATTGCGCACCCCGCAGTCGACGGGTCGCGGGAGGGTCGCAGCGCACGCGGTGGCACCCGCCCTGCAGGGTAGCGGCGGGATGGACGATCGCCGTCGGGCCCGTTGCCTGAAAAATCGAGGAATCAGCCCGTTCACGCGCGGGTGTGTGGCCGCAGCGACGGTAGCCCTGCTGGCGACGCCGGCGCGGGCACAGGGCGTGGCGGCGCTGTTCGGCGTCGACCTGGGCGCGCCGGCGTGGGGGGTGCAGCGGGCGGCGCGCGCAGCCGGGGTCGGCTGCCGCTTCGCCACGGGGCCGGGGGGGGAATCGGTGGTGTGCGCGGGCGGTCTGGTGCCGCTGCCCCTGACGGTGGCCACCACCTACTGGATTCGCGGCGAGCGCGTCGACAGCATCTACCAGCAGGCCCAGCTCACCTTTCCTCATTACAGCCAGTACGTCTCGGTCCTGCACCTGTGGCGCGGCCGGGTCGAGGCGGCGCTGGGACAGACCGGCGCGCTGGAGGGCGAACCGGTGCCGGGCTGGGCGGCAGGGCTCGACGAGCGAGGGCGGAGGCAGGCACTGGCCAGCGGCCGGCTGCAGGTGCAGGTGCGCTGGTCCGTGCCGGGCAGCGATGTGATGTTGCGTCTGCGTGGCGAGCACGGGCAGCCGGTGCTGGTGCTGTCGGCGACGCCGCGGGCGGAGGCGGGAGCGCCGGCGTCGGTGGCGGCGCCCGCGACTGCGTGCTCGTCCGAGGATCTGATGTCGGCGCTGACCGCGCTGTTCCCGCCCGCCGAGCCCGGGCAGCGGGCGGCCAGCGCCCGCACGCTGGCCCGCTGCCGAGATCCGCGTACGGTGGGGCCGCTGCGGGCGGCGCTGGAGCACGATGCCGAGACGGCGGTGCGGATCGAATCGGTGCGCGCTCTGGCGG
>JBKPRZ010000823.1:0-19268 GCA_046734815.1 Myxococcota bacterium
ACGCTGACCTTCGCCGGGGTGGAGCCGGCCGCCGGGACGGCCCTGCAAGCGGCGGTCTGGTGGAACGGGCTGGTGCGGCTCGGCCTGTCGCCGCCGATGGTGGTGGTCCACGACCTGGGGCTGCTGCTGTCGCGCCCGCGCGGGACCCGCCTGCGTGACGCCCCGGCCACCCGCCCGCTTGGCCGTCTGCCCGGGGCCGACGGGGCCGGCGTGGCCCGTTATCGCCTGCTGCTCGAGGCGGTGGCAGCCTCGGAGGCGCGCGCCGCCCTGGAGGGCGCGGTGGCCCTCCGGGACGAGGTGGTGGTCATCCTGCTGGCGCGGCTGCTGGGCGACCTGCACCGCCGCTGGTCCGCCGGCGAGCGCACCGTCGGCCTGATGCCGATGTTGCCGCTGGCCTCGCCCCTGTACAGCCGTCCCATCGCGGACCTGCGCCGTCAGCAACCGCCCGACTGGGCGGTGGGATTCCTCAAGGCCCTGGGCGACGAGCAGGGCATCCTGCTGGTCCGCCTGGAGCAGACCGAGCTGGGCGTGTTCCGGCTGTTCGGCCTGTCCTCGTCGGCCACCCTCCCGGACCTGCCCGATCTGTACCAGCTGGCCAGCACGGTGGGGGCCGGGCAGATCGCCGAATTCTCGCTGCAGCTGCTGCCCTCGCTGCTGGAGACCAAGCGCGCGGCCGCCGTGCAGCGCTTCGCCGTCGATGGTTACGCGTCGGTCGAGCGGCGGGGCAGCCTGGACGCGCTGTTGCCCGGCGAGCTGGCCCACGACTCGGAGATCTTCGCCCAGCGCGCCCTGTCGGACGAGCTGATGTATTACGGCCACCAGCGTCCCAACGAGGGGCACAAGCGCAGCCACGGCATCCTGATCGACGCCAGCGCCTCGATGCGCGGCGCCCGCGAGGTCGTCGCGCGCGGGCTGGGGCTGGCGCTGGCCAAGAAGCTGGCCCTGCTGGGCGGCGAGGTGTGGCTGTCCTTCTTCGACAGCCGCCTGCACCGACGGGTGGAGGCGGCGGCGCTGGGCGGGCGCGAGCTGCCCTACCTGCTCTGCTTCCGCTCCGAGCAGGGGCGCAACTACGCGCGCGTGTTCGGCGAGCTGCGCGACGAGCTGGCCCGCCCCGGCCGCGACGCCTCCGGCCGTCAGGTGGCCATCACCATCATCACCCACGGCGAGTGCCACATCCCCCTGACCGTCGTCCAGGCCCTGCGGCGGCACGCCGCCGTGTACGGCATCTTCGTGCTGCCCACGCAGCCCCTGGACCTGGAATACCTGCCGCTGCTGTCCGGTCATCAGATCATCTCCGCCGAATCCATCGCCCACCCGGCCGAGCGCCGTCGGCGCGCCCTGGACGTAGTCAGCGACGTGGTGGCCAGCACGCGCGGCGCCGCCGAACCGGCCAAGGTGTAGATGCCCACCCGCGAGGAGATGGACCTAAAGGAACGGGCCGACCGGTCGCTACGGACCGGCCGGCCCGCCGAGGCGCTGTCGCTCTACCGCTCGCTGCTGCGGCGGACCACCGTGTTCGAGCCGGGGCTGTACGAGGGCTGGCTGGAGGGGACGCTGTCCGCCTACCAGCTGCTGTCGCGCAAGCGCGAGGCGGGCTACGTGCTTCTGGCCCTGCGCCGCTTTCTGGACGCCGAACGGTGCTTCGACCCGGAGACCCTGCCGGTCGAGTGGGCGCTGGCCGCCTCCCGTCGGGGACAGCGGCGCGAAGCCGCGGAGGTGCTGGCCCGGGCACGTTTCCCGGCGCTGGCCGCCCTCGAGCTCGACGCCGCCAATGAGCCGGCCTCGGCGCGGGTCCTGTGGGAGCAGCTGCTGCGCGACGAGCGCCTGCGCGATCGACCCTACGAACGGGCGCTGGTGCACTTCAACCTGGCCGAAGCGCTGCGCCGGGTGGGTGACCACACGGCCGCCCGCCGGGTGTCGGCCGGCACCCAGGAGATGCTCGAGGAGCTGGCCGACGAGTTCGAGCGCAGGGGCCAGCGCGAACGGGCCTTCGACTGCTACGGCATCCTGCTGCGCCTGGGGCGCGACACCGGGTCGTTCGAGAACGTGGCCGAGGGTTACCTGAACGCGATCCGCCTGCTGGCCGCCGACGACCAGAAATTCTACGTTCTCCAGTACTACGAGGACTTCCTGGCCTACGCCGCCCAGAGCCGCGAGTGGCAGGCCGCCGCCACCCTGGCCCGGGAGGCCGCCGAATATTGCGCCAAGGTCGGCCTGCTGTACGAACGCCACTACCGCCAGCGGGCGGCCACCCTGTTCGGCGAGGCCGCCCGCCAGACCATGGCCGCGGGCGGCCCGGCCGAGATGGCCGAGAACGCGCTGGTGTCGGCCATCGACGTCAGCGCCGGGATGGGTGACCTGGCCGTGTGCGCGGAGCTGTACGCCTCCGCCGCCGAGCTGCCACTCGCCCCCAAGCGCAAGGAGCGCTACGCCGCCCTGGCCGCCCGCTTCCGGGCCAAGGGCGAGCGGGCCGCAGCCGGTCCCTCGTTCCCCGATTACCTGCGCCGGACCGACGCCTACCAGGACGTCTGGCGCCAGGACCTCATCGAGTGGGAGCTCGACGGCCGCCCGGTGCCGGTGCTGGCCTACGTGGTGGTCGAGCGGGTGGACCACGCCCCCTTCGCCCGCGCCGCCCTGCGCGCGCTCCTCCACTGCGTCGACGAGAACGTGTCGCTGGACGAGCCCGGGGCCGCCTCGGACCTGGCCGACGCCCTGGGCGCCGTGCAGGTCTACGAGGTGCTGCGCCCGCTGGAGCACCTGGCCCTGCACCGCGAGGGCCGGGTGCGCTCCCGGGTGATGTCGGCGGTGGCGCAGGTGTATTGCAAGCGCAGCTTCGGGCTGGTCCGCCAGGGGCTGGTCGATCCCGACGAGATGGTCCGGCAGCACGCGCTGCGGGCGCTACGAGCGCTGCACTTCCGCGACGGGCTCGAGCCGCTGTCGCGCATCTTCCGCGATTTGCCGGACCCGTCGGTCCGGCTGGCCGCCCTGGACGCCATCGCCGACATCGGCAACCTCGAAGCCGGGTATTTCCTGCTGGACGTGCTCCGGCGCGAGCGGGGTCCGGTGTACGACCGGGCCCTGGTGCGGCTGCGCAGCTTCCCCATGGGCGAGCTGGCACCCACCGTGCGCCACCTGGCCGCCATCGAGTCGGGCAACGTCCGCCGCGCGCTCGAGGAGCTGACCGGCACTTCCGGGGCCAGCCCGCCGGTCTGATCTGTCGTTTGGTCAGGCTTTCGCGCACAGGCGGTCGAGCAGCGCCAGGAGCTCGCGCAGGTCGCAGGGCTTGGGCAGGCGGGGCATGCCCTCGGGCAGCCCGGCCGGGTTGGGCGAGGCGCTCATCACCGCCGCCGGGATGGAGGTCAGCGCCGGATCGCGCCTCAGCGCCTCCAGCAGCTGCCAGCCGTCGAAGATCGGCATCATCAGATCGATCAGGATGGCGTCCGGGCGCGTACCCGACTGCAGCAGGGCCAGGGCCTCGCGGCCGTTGCCCGCGTGCACCACGGCGTACCCGCGCCGAGCCAGAGCCGCCTCCAGCGCCTCGTGAAAGTCCTCGTCGTCATCGACGATGAGGATGGTCTGCATCGGGAGCCTCCGCCTCGACCGTCACGGCCGGCACGTTAACGCCGTCCCTCAGAGCGCGTCCAGCGCCGCGGTGAAATCCGCCAGCAGGTCCCGCCAGTCCTCGACGCCCACCGAGACCCGGACCAGCGCATCGGTCACGCCGTAAGCTTGCAGCTCCTCGCGCGACAGCTCGGAATGGGTGGTGGTCGCCGGATGGCAGGCCAGCGATTCGACCCCGCCCAGGCTGACGGCGTTGTGGGCGATGCGCAGGCGGCGCAGGAAATCGAAAGCCGCCGGCTTGCCCCCCTTGAGATCGAAGGAAAAGATGGCCCCCGGGTAGCGGCATTGCTGGTCGCGGATGCGCACCTGCTCGGGGTCGCGCAGCAAAGTCGGATAATACATGGTGGCGATCTGCCGGTGCTCGGCCAGCGCCTCGGCGATGCGCTGGGCATTTTTGCCCTGACGGCCCATCCGCAGGTCCACTGTCGGAAGCCGGCTGTGCAGCATCCAGCATTCGTCCGGCTGCAAGATGTTGCCCACGATGGCGCGCAGGCCCCGCAGCCCGGCGATCAGCTCGGGGTCCTTTCCCAGCACCACCCCGCCCAGCATGTCGCTGTTGCCGGCCAGGTACTTGGTCGCCGAATACACCGCCAGGTCGGCGCCCAGGTCCAGCGGGTGCTGGAACACGGGACCGAGGAAGGTGTTGTCCACCGCCACCAGCGGCCGGTCGGGGCGGGCGCCGGCGGCCTCGGCGGCCGCGGCGATGTCGGTCATCTTCAGGGTGGGGTTCGACGGCGTCTCGATCAGCACCAGCTTCAGCCCGGAGGTGTCGGCGATGGCGCGCCTCAGGGCGGCGGTGTCCCCGGCCAGGACCGGCACACCTTTCCAGCCCAGCGGCTCGAGCAGCTGGTGGATGAGGTGCAAGGTGCCGCCGTAGATCGGCACGGTGTAGACGAAGCTCGACCCCCGCGGACAGAGCGCGAAGAACAGCGTGGAGATGGCGGCCATGCCCGAGTTGAACACCGCCGCGTCCTGGGCCCCCCGCTCGAGCGGGACGATCTGGTCCTCCAGGATCTCGGCGTTGGGGTGGGACAGCCGGGAGTAGATGAGATCGACGTTTTCGCCCTCGGCCGGCCGCGAGCGGCCCAGAGCGATGGCGAAGGCACGCTCGGCCGCCTCGGGACTCGAGAAGACGTAGGTCGACGAGCGGAACACCGCGGGCCGCGCGGACCCCACCGACAGCCGCGGGTCGTAACCGCGCGTGAGGACCGCGGTGGGCGGACGGACCACATACGGGGTTTTCGTTCGGTTCGGACCGGCCATGATTTCAAAAATAGGGCCCGGTCCGGCCCTTTTCCAGGCGGCGCTGCTATTCGGCCGCCGAGCGGGCCGGCTCGCGCATCGCCCGGGCGGTGGCGGCGAACAGCACCAGCGACAGCGCGATCAGCGCGGCCGCAGCCACCCCGTTCCAGCGCCCGATCCAGCCGACCGCGCCTTGCAGGCCGGCCCGCACCTGGAGGAACAGCGCGCTCAGGGTGATGGCCAGGACGAACAGGGCGGGCACCAGGGTGTAAAAGTAGCGCCGCCCCGACCGGTGCAGCCACACGGTCACCGCCAGCAGGGACAGGCCCGCCAGCAGCTGGTTGGAGGTGCCGAACAGGGTCCAGAACAGGCGGTAGCTGCCCACGTCCGAGAGCAGCAGCACGGTGAGCGGCACCAGGCAGACCACCGCCGTGGCGGCGAAGGCGCCGGCCGGCCCCCGCCAGCCCAGCAACTCCTGCAGGATGTAGCGGCCCAGCCGGGTGGTCACGTCCAGGGTGTCGAAGACGAACGTGGAGAAGGCCATCGCCCCGAAGGTGATGGCGAAGGTCAGGTGCTTCTCGCCGATCAACACGGTGAGGAAACGCCCCAGCCCCTGCCCGTAAATGGCCCCCGGCGCCTTGCTGCCGATGTCGCCGTTGGCGACAATCATGATGGTGGCCAGCGCGATCAGCGCCACGAAGCCCTCCAGCAGCATGGCGCCGTAACCCACCGGCTTGCAGTGGGGCTCGCGCGCGATCTGCTTGGAGGTGGTGCCCGAGCAGACCAGCCCATGGAACCCCGAGCAGGCGCCGCAGGCGATGGTGACGAACAGGAAGGGGAAAAGCGACCCGGTGGGGCCGGGCAGGTGGAACCCGCGGAAGGCCTCCTGTCGGATCGGAAAGCCCCCGAAGAAGATGCCCACCACCCCGACCGCCAGGGCCAGGTACAGGACGAAGCCGCCCAGGTAGCCGCGGGGCTGCAGCAGCGCCCAGACCGGCACCAGCGAGGCGGCGAAGCAATACGCCAGGATCAGCACCGCCCAGGTCTTGGCGTCCAGAACCAGCACCGTCGACAGCCGGGTCCCCAGCCAGACCGCGCCCAGGGTGGCGGGCACGAAGATGATGGTGGTCAACCAGAGCGGCGGGCGCAGGTAACGGTTGATCACCCCCAGCAGCACCGCCAGCCCCAGGTAGAGGATCGACGCCGCCGCCACCGCGCCGCCCGGATTGAACCGGAAGGCCAGCCCCCGCGTGTCGGCGTCCCCCGACACGAAGGTCGAGGCGGTCACGTCGGTGAAGGCGAGAATCACGTAGATGAGCGCCACGAAGATGAAGGCCATGATGGCCAGGTAGGCACGCGGCCCCAGGTTGGCCTTGACCACCTCCGCGATCGATCGCCCGTCGTGCCGCACCGACGCGACCAGCGTGGAGAAGTCGTGGACCGCGCCGATGAACACCACTCCCAGCCCGATCCAGAGCAGCGACGGCAACCAGCCGAATTGCTGGCAGGCCAGGATCGGCCCGGCGATCGGCCCGGCGGCGGCGATCGCCGAGAAGTGCTGAGGCAAAAGGTACACCGGACGGGTGGGCACGAAGTCCACCCCATCGTTGTGGCGTTCGGCCGGCGTGACCGCGCCTCCGTCCAGGCGGTACTGACGGGCGACGAAGCCGCCGTAGAACCGGTAGCCCAGGGCCAGCACCACGATGACCAGCAAGGCGAGCAGCGGAAGGCTCATGCCGGCGACGTTACAAGAACTCGCGTCGAGACGCAGGCGGCTTTGCCGCCGGAGTCTCATCGCGGGAGGTCTGGAACCCTCTCAGGGTTCCAGGCAACAGTGAATCGCCCAGCGCGCGGCATCGCTGACGATGGGACTGGGGTCCTGCGCCAGCCGTTCCAGCAAGGCCCGCGCTCGCCGCGCGCGTGCGGGGCCCAGCGCAAAAATGGCGTTGCGCCTCAGGCCATCGTACTTCGCCCGGGCCAGGGCGGTGCCGGCGGACAGGCGATCGAACTCCTCGCGGCTCAGCGCCGCCACCTGCTCGGGCGCCATCAGACCCAGCGGGCGCGGGTCGAACCGCGGGTCGCCCTCGGGCAGATCCGCGCGGTTGAACGGACAGACCTGCTGGCAGACGTCGCAGCCGAACAGGTGCCCGCGCAGCCGCGGCCGCAAGGACAGCGGCACCAGCCCCTCGTTCTCGATCGTCTGGTACGAGATGCAGCGCCGGGCGTCGACCACGCCGGGCTCGGGCAGGGCCGAGGTGGGGCAGGCGGTCAGGCAGCGATCGCAGTCGCCGCACAGGTTGGCGGCCGGCTGGTCGTAGGCATCCACCGCCCGGTCCAGGAACATCACGCTCAACGTGACCCACGAGCCGTGCGAGCGGGTGATGAGGCAACCATTCTTGCCGATCCAGCCCAGGCCGGCCCGCTCGGCCCAGGGCTTCTCCATCGCCACCCCGGTGTCCACGCAGGCATAGGTCTGGACGGCGGGGTCCAGGCGCAGCAGCCGCTTGCGCAGCACCTTGAGGCGATCGCGGTGGGCGTAGTGGTAGTCGCGGCCACGCGCGTACTGCGCCACCGCCGGGTCAGCCGGCGCCTCCGCCGGGCGGCGATAGGGGATGGCCAGCGCCACCACCGTGCGCGCGTCCGGCAGCACCCGCCGCGGATCCAGTCGCTCTTCCCGCCGCTCGTGCATCCAGTGCATGTCCGCCGCCCGACCGGCGGCCAGCCAGCGCAGCAGCGGTCCCGGATCCAGCGACTCGGCCCGGGCCAGCCCCACCAGCGGAAACCCGCTGGAACGCGCCGCGACCTTCACCGCCGCGGCCTGCAGCACCGACACCGGGGCGTCCATGTCCCCGGAAAGACTACCACCCGCCCTGGTTTCGACCCGAATTTCAGGCCCCGGCGCGCGCCAGCACGGGGGGGGTTTCATGCTAATAACCCCCGCGGAAAGGGAGCTTTACCAACATGGCGACTCGCATTGCGATCAACGGTTTCGGACGGATCGGCCGGCTCGTGTTCCGGGCGCTCTACACCCAGGGGCGCTTCGGCAAGGACCTGGAGGTGGTGGCGGTGGGAGACATCGTGCCCGCCGACAACCTGGCCTATCTGCTCAAATACGACTCCGTTCAGGGCAAGTTCGAGGGCCAGGTCGGATCGAAGAAGTCCTCCGCCGACAAGGCCGACGACGACGTGCTGCTGGTCGACGGCAAGGAGATCAAGGTCGTCAGCGCCAAGAGCCCGGCCGAGCTCCCCTGGAAGGACCTGGGCGTCGACATCGTCATCGAGTCGACCGGTCTGTTCGTGGACAAGGAGAAGGCCGAGGGCCACATCAAGGCCGGGGCCAAGAAGGTGATCATCTCCGCTCCCGGCAAGAACGAGGACATCACCATCGTCTACGGCGTCAACCACGAGAAATACGACCCCGCCCAGCACAAGATCGTCTCCAACGCCAGCTGCACCACCAACTGTCTGGCGCCGGTGGTCTACGTGCTGCTGAAGGAGGGGTTCGGCCTCAGCGAGGGTCTGATGACCACCATTCACGCCTACACCGCCACCCAGAAGACGGTCGACGGCCCGTCGAAGAAGGACTGGAAGGGCGGCCGCTCGGCGGCGATCAACATCATCCCCTCGAGCACCGGCGCGGCCAAGGCGGTGGGCCTGGTGCTCCCCGAGGTCAAGGGCAAGCTGACCGGCATGTCGATGCGCGTGCCCGTCCCCACGGTGTCGGTCGTCGATCTGACCTTCAAGACCACCAAGGCCACCAGCCTCAAGGAGATCAACGAGGCGCTGATCGGCGCCAGCAAGACCTACCTCAAGGACATCCTGGGCGTGACCGACGACGAGGTGGTCTCCTCCGACTTCATCCACGACCCGCGTTCCAGCATCTACGACATCGGCGCGTCCATCGAGCTGAACGCGAACTTCTTCAAGCTGGTCAGCTGGTACGACAACGAGTGGGGCTACTCGAACCGCGTGATCGATCTGGCCCTGTACATGGCCAAAAAAGGGCTGTGAGCGTGGCCCGGATCGGGGCGAGGTGACGGCCTCCTTCACCGTCACGGACGAGGAGGCCGGCCTCCGCCTCGATCAGCTGCTGCCCCTGCGGGTGCAGGGTCTGTCGCGCCGCCGGGCGCGGGTGGTGATCGACCTGGGCGGTGTGTTCGTCGACAAGAAGCGGGTCAAGATCGCCGGCCGCCCCATGCACGCCGGCGAGCAGGTGGTGGTGCACATGGGCGGGGCCCTGTCGCGGGCGGAGAACCGGGTGGGCGAGCAGGCCCGCAGCGCCGAGGAGCAGCGGCTGCCGCCCTTCCGGGTGGTGCACGAGGACGAGGACCTGGTGGTGGTGGACAAGCCAGCGGGGCTGCTGACCGCGCCCACGCCCGAGAGCGACCGGAGCAACCTGCTGTCCTTGCTCGGCCGACGCGGCGGCGGCCGCCAGCCCGTGCAGCTGGTGCACCGCCTGGATCTGCCCACCAGCGGCCTGCTGATCTTCGCCAAGACCGATCTGGCCCTGAAGACGCTTTCCGAGCGTTTTCGCACCCACGACCTCGAACGCGTCTACCTGGCGGTGGTCTCGGGCCTGTTCCCCGCCCGCATCAACGTCATCGACCAGCCGATCGAGCGCCGGCCGGCCCGCACGCGGGTCGAGCTGGTGGAGCGGCTGGGGATGAAGGCCAGCTACCTGCGCTGCACCCTGGAGACCGGGCGCACCCACCAGATCCGGCTGCACTGCCGGGCGCTGGGACACCCGGTGCTGGGCGACACGATGTACGGCCAGCCGACCGCCTTCGATCCACCGCGTCTGGCGCTGCACGCCACCCGCCTGGCGCTGCCCCATCCGCGCACCGGCGAGCCGCTGGCTTTCGACAGCCCCTGGCCGGCGGACCTCGCGCCCTGGCTGGATCAGCTGCGCGCCGGCGCCGGCGCGGTCAGCGGACGGGATTCACGCTCTGGTGGGTGATCACCCCGGGCGCGAGCGGGGTTCGCAGGATGGGCAGCAGGGCGGGGGAGTTCGCGTCCCCGTACGACAGCATGTAGCTGCAGCCCATCTTGGTCGCCAGCAGGTCCACGCTGCCGGTGTCGGCGGGCAGGCCGGTCACGATGGCGACGCCCTCGGCGCTGGTGCCCACCGCCTTCTGGTAGCTGCCGTTGCTGCCGCTGGCGCGATACATGACCGTGACGTTGGGGTGCCCCTCCACCCCCAGCACCACGCCGTCGCGGGCGCGGCAGGGCTCGTTGGCGCTCGTCCGCCCCGCCTGCACCTGCACGAACAGCATCGGGCTGTCGGCCTGGTATCCCGGCACCACCGTCGAGGCGAGGCTCTTCGGCACCAGAGTGGCCACCAGACCAGCGGTCGGAACCGCCGGTCCGACCGCGAACTCGCCGATCATCCAGGGCAGATAACCCGGCGCCTGGAAGCCGACCCAGGTCTCGGCACCCACGGTCACCAGGATGGTGATGCGGCCTTCCGGACCGGTGACGAACGTCTGGCCCGGGCAATGTTTCAGTGTGACCGTGACGCCCGGCTGCTCGCGCCCGGTCGCCGCCTGGATGTCTCGCGCGCGCACGACCAGCGGCTGGTAAGGCGGAGGGCCGCAACGCGGGAGCGCCAGCTCGGCGGGCGGGGCGCCGGTGGCTGGCGACGCGTCTTCGGGTGCTCCCGCGTCGGACGGCGCCGGAGCCAGCGTGGGGGCCGCGTCCGGGGCGTCGGCGATGGTGCGCGCCAGGCCAGCGGGATCCGAGGCACAGGCCCACGTCGCGCACAAAGACGTCGCGAAAACAGGAATGAAGCTCTTCATAAGCGAGTTGCGCCTGGGAGGTTAATGAGAAGCCCGGGCGGAAAGTCGTAGTATCGCAGGACGGGCCGGCCAGCGCCAGCGCGGGATCCGTATTTACGATTTGTTTACGGGAGGTTGTAGGCTTTTCGCGTTGTCGGATCCGCGTTTTCGTCACGCCGGCTGGTATGAGGGGAGCAACAAAGGAGCGGTCGTGCTGCTGAGCATCAACCAGGTTTCCAAGATCTATCGGATGGGCGCCACCGAGGTGCACGCGCTCCGCAACGTGGACGTCGAGATCGACCGGGGCGAGATGGTGGCGATCATGGGCTCGTCCGGGTCGGGCAAGTCGACCCTGCTGAACATCCTCGGTACGCTCGACCGCCCCACCTCGGGCGTCTACACCCTGGACGGCCAGGACGTGTCGCTGCTGGAGGACCGGGCGCTGGCCCGTTTCCGCAACCGCAACGTCGGATTCGTGTTCCAGCAGTTCAACCTGCTCCCGCGCTACACCGCGCAGGCCAACGTCGAGCTGCCGATGCTGTACGGGGGCGTGCCCAGCAGCGAGCGGCGCCGCCGGGCCAGCGCCGCCCTGGCCCGGGTGTCCCTGGCCGACCGCATGCACCACCAGCCCAACGAGCTGTCGGGCGGTCAGCAGCAACGCGTCTCGATCGCGCGGGCCATCGTCCAGGACCCGGTGCTGCTGCTGGCCGACGAGCCCACCGGCGCTCTGGACACCGAGACCACCGGGCAGATCATGGACCTGTTCCGCGACCTGCATGACAGCGGCATGACCATCATCATCGTCACCCACGAGCCGGACGTGGCCGCCTATTGTGACCGCGTGATCCGCTTCAAGGACGGCCGCATCGTCTCGGACGAACGCACCCGCGGGCCCAAGGGCGCGCCGGGGGCGGGCTCGTCGCTGCCCGCCGGTCGCTGACACCGCCGTGCTGTCGGCGCTGCTGCGGGCCGGCTGCCTGGCGCTGGTGCGGCTTTATTACCCGCACCGGCGGGTGGTGGGACGCGCGCACCTGCCCGCCGGCGGCGCCACCGTCCTGGTGGCCAACCACAGCAATGGCCTGATCGATCCGCTGCTGCTGCGGATCGCCCTTCACCGCGAGGTGCGGTTCCTGGCCAAGAGCACCTTCTTCGACCAGCCGCTGGGCCGGTTCGCCATGCTGGCCTTCGGCAGCATCCCGGTGTACCGGGCGCAGGACCAGCGGCCGGACCGGGCGGCCGATGCCAGCCGCAACGACGCGACCTTCGCCCTGTGCCGGGCGGCGCTGGCAGCGGGCGGCTGGCTGGCCCTGTTTCCCGAGGGGACCTCCCACTCCGATCCGCAGCTGCGGCCGCTGAAGACCGGGGCCGCGCGCATCGCGCTGGGCGCGGCCGCCGAGCAGAGCGCCCTGGGCTCCGAGGGGCAGACCATCACCATCGTGCCGGTGGGGCTGAGCTACGACGCCCGGGCGATCTTCCGCTCGGGCGTGCTGCTGGTGTTCGGTCCGCCCCTGGACGCCGCCCGGCACCTGGAGGCGTACCGCCAGGACGAGCGTGCCGCGGTCGA
Source organism: Myxococcota bacterium (assembly GCA_046734815.1). Lineage (GTDB taxonomy): Bacteria > Myxococcota_A > Polyangia > Fen-1088 > Fen-1088 > CAVYGB01. Next base: position 12,202 of record JBKPRZ010000823.1, read on the forward strand.
CCAGCTGACCGACGAGATCGGGCTGGCGCTGGGCGAGGTGGTGCTGCAGGCGGAGACGCGGGACCTGCTGGAAGGCGTGGCCCGCGTGGCGGCCTGGACCGCCCCGGCCGCCGCGGACCGGGAGGATCCCGCGCGCCAGGTGCAGCGATCCCGCTCGCTGCTGGCCGCCTACCGGACCATGCGCGCGCGCGACCCCGAGCGGGCGCAGCGGATCGTGCGCGCCGCCCGCGACTATGGCCGGGTGCTGGCCCACCTGGGCGTGCGCGAGCCCTGGGCCCTGGAAACGCCCCGGGTCAGCGCCGGTCGCGCGCTGCTGGCAGCAGGCAAGCTGCTGGCCACCGCCCCGCTGGCGGTGGCGGGCCTGGTGCTGTGGTGGATCCCTTACCGGCTGGCCGGTCAGGTGGCGCCGCGGATCACGCGCGGCGAGGACGACCTTCTGGGTACGGTGAAGATCCTGGCTGGCTGCCTGTTCATCGGCCTGTTCTGGATCGGCGAGATGGTGGCGGCCGGCAGCCTGTGGGGCTGGCGCGGCACCCTGACCGCCGCGCTGCTGGGCCCGGCCGGCGGCTACGCGGCCATGCGCTTCGAGGAGCTGGCCGCCGACGCCGCCGAGGCCTTCCGCCAGCTGCGGCTCCGGCACGCGCGCGGCTCGGCGGTCGACCGCCTGGTCGCCCGCCGACGCGCCCTGGCCGACGAGATCGCCCGCGCGCTGGAGGAGGTGGCAGGGGAGGGCGACGAGATCAGGTCGCCCGCTCGATGAGCCCGGCCGCGCCCATGCCGCCGCCGATGCACATCGTGATCACCGCGTAGCGCCCCTTGCGCCGCTCCAGCTCGTGCAGCGCGGTGGCGATCTGCCGGGCGCCGGTGCAGCCCAGCGGGTGGCCGATGGCGATGGCGCCGCCGTTGACGTTGACCCGGTCTTGCGGCAGGCCCAGCTCGCGGATGCAGTAGACCGCCTGCGACCCGAAGGCCTCGTTCAGCTCGTACAGATCGATCTCGTCGACCTTCAGCCCGGTCTTGGCCAGCAGCTTGCGCACCGCCGGGACCGGGCCGATGCCCATGATGCCCGGCGGGACGCCGGCCACCGCGAAGGCGCGGAAATAACCGCGCGTGCGGCGGCGCTCGGCCCGGGCCTGGTCGCCCGCCATCAGCACCACCGCTGCGGCGCCGTCGTTCAGCGGCGAGGAGTTGCCCGCCGTGACGGTCCCGGTGGGATCGAACACCGGCTTCAGAGCGGCCAGCTTCTCGGCGGTGGTGTCGGCCCGCGGACCCTCGTCCCGGTCGACGGTCACGTCCTGCCAGGCGCCGTCCTCGAACACGCGCGTCTTGACCGGCACCACCTCGGCGGCCATGCGACCGTCGGCCCAGGCCGCCACCGCCTTCTGGTGGCTGCGCAGGGCGAAGGCGTCCTGCTCCTCCCGGCCGATCTTGAACTGCCGGGCGACGTTCTCGGCGGTGTTGCCCATGGGCAGGTAGGCGTCGGGCGAGACCGCCTCCATGCGCGGGTTCAGGGAGATCCGCCCGCCGCCCATCGGGATCATCGACATCGACTCGATCCCGCCGGCCAGCCCGGCGTCGATCGAACCGACGGCGATCCGGTCGGCCACGATTGCCGTCGCCTGCAGCCCGGACGAGCAGAAGCGGTTGATCGTCATGGCCGGCACCTCGTCGGGCAGCCCGGCCAGGTGTCCGACCAGGCGGGCCACGTTCAGGCCTTGCTCGCCCTCCGGATTGGCGCAGCCGAGGACCAGGTCCTCCATCTTGTCCCCGGTCAGCTCGGCCCGGCCGAGGGCCTCCTTGACCACCAGCGCGCCCAGGTCGTCCGGGCGGGTGTGGCGCAGGTTTCCCTTGAGGGCGCGCCCGATCGGGGTGCGCACGGCGGACAGGATGGCAACGTCTCGCATGGTCCCTCTCTCCCGATAAAGATGCTTCAGTTGCGAAGGGGTTTCCCGGTCGACAGCGTGTGCTGGATGCGCGCACGCGTCTTCTCCTCGCCGCACAACGAGAGGAACGCCTCCCGCTCGAGGTCCAGCAGGTATTGCTCGGTCACGGCGGCGCCGGTGGCCACGTCGCCGCCGGTCAACACATGGGCCGCCTTGCCCACCACCTTCAGGTCGTGCTCGCTGGCGCGGTGGGCATGGACCAGGTGCCGGATGGCCGTCTGCAGGGTGGCGCCGGCGGCGCGCCCCGCCACCCGGATCAGCCGGGGCGGGGGCGGGCGGTACCCCGCCCGGGCCAGCCCCAGCGCGATCTGCTTGGCATCGGCGATCAACGTCTCGCGGGCCATCGAGACCGTGTCGGAGGGGCGCAGGTAGCCGAGCTCGCGGACCTCCTCGGCGCTGGTGCCCACCTTGGCCAGGCCGATGGCCTCGAAGGGACCACGCAGCAGCGTCAGGAGGTCGAAGCTCGGGTCGTCGGGCGCACGCGCCGATACCCGGGCGGCCATCTCCATGCTGCCGCCGCCGGCGGGAATCAGGCCCACGCCCACCTCGACCAGACCGGCATACAGCTCGATGTACGCGCGGGCCGCTGCGCAGGCCAGGGTGATCTCCGTGCCGCCGCCCAGGGTGAGGCCGAACGGCGCCGCCACCACCGGCACCCGCGCGTAGCGGAGTCGCTGGTTCACGTTCTGGAAGCCGCTCACCATGTCCTCGATGGCCTTGTGCTGGCCCTGCGCCGCCGCCACCATCAGCCCGAAGAGATTGGCGCCGGCGGAGAAGGCCTCGGTGCCCTCGTTGCCGATCACCAGCGCCACCCCTTCGCGCTCGGTGCGGTCCACTGCCTTCGCCAGCAAGGTGCCGATGTCCGCATCGATGGCGTTCATCTTGGCGTGGAACTCCAGGCAAAAGACGCCGTCGCCGATGTCCAGAAGCGAGGCGCTGGGGTTGCGTTCCACCTCGCCCCCGGAGGCCCGGACCGCATCCAGCGAGATCACCCGCGGATCGGTCGGCACCTCGGCGTACCCGCCGTTGCGGCGCAACTGCAGGGTGCGGGCCGCGCTCTCTTTCTTGTAGAAGCTGGTCTCGCCGGCCTTGATCCGCTCCTTGACCCAGTCGGGGACGCGGACCTTGGCCGCCTGCATCTTCTCGACGGTGGCGGCGACACCCAGCGCGTCCCAGCTCTCGAAGGGGCCCCGGTCCCAGCCGAACCCCCAGCGCATGGCCCGATCGATCTCCAGCACGCCGTCGGCGATCTCGGGAATCCGTGCGGCCGAATAGGCCAGGGTCTCGAAGATCACCGACCGAGCCAGGTTGGCGGCGCGGTCGTCGGCCGGACCATTGAGCATGCGGCGCAGCCGCTCGTCCACGTCGTCGACGCCCTTGGTGGTGCCGATCGAGGGGAAACGCGGCTTCTGCAGGGGCACGTATTCGAAGGTCTTGAGGTCCAGCTGCAGGATCTCGTCGCCCTGCTTCTTGTAAAAGCCCTGACCGCTCTTGCCGCCCAGCCACTTGCGGCGCACCAGCTCTTCCAGCACCGGGTGAACGGCGAAGACCTCGCGGCGCTCGTCGTCCACCAGCGCCTCGTGGCAGTGCCGGGCCACGTGAACCAGGGTGTCGATGCCGACCAGGTCGGCGGTGCGGAACACGGCGCTCCTGGGCCGGCCGGTGGCCGGACCGAAGACCATGTCCACCTCCTCGACCGTGTAGCCCTCCTTGACGGCGATGTCCAGCGCCCGCAGCAGGGCGAAGGTGCCGATGCGGTTGGCGATGAAGTTGGGCGTGTCCTTGGCTCGCACAAGGCCCTTGCCCAGGATGCGGCCGCACAGGTCCTCGGCGCGGGCCAGGGTCTCGGGGGCGGTGTCGGGGCCGGCGACGATCTCCACCAGCTTCAGGTAGCGGGGCGGGTTGAAGAAGTGGGTGATGCAGAAGCGGCGGCGAAAGGCCTCGCTCCGACCGGCCAGCAGTTCCTTCATGCGAAGGCCCGAGGTGTTGGAGCTGATCACCGCCTCGCCGCCCAGCGCCTCCAGACGCGCGTACAGCGCGCGCTTGACCTCCAGGTCCTCGATCACCGCCTCGATCACAAGGTCACAGCGGGTGGCGGCCTCCAGGTCGTCTTCCAGGTTGCCGACGGTCAGCAGGGTCTCGACCCGGGACGAGGTGAACGAGGCCGGCTTGGCCTTGCGGGCCCGATCCAGCCCGGCCGCGGTGATCTTGTTGCGCGCGCGCCGATCGCCGGCCGGCGCATCCTTGGCGGGGATGTCGAGCAGAAGCACCTTGATGCCGGCGTTGGCCAGGTGGGCTGCAATCGAGGCCCCCATGACGCCGGCTCCGAGCACGGCCACCTGATCGATTGGCTTTGCCATGAACTCACCATACTCCATCGGTGTGTGGTTCGCCGCCCGCTCTCACGTCCAAACGGGCGCGGTGTAGTCGCGTGTATTGAATCTTATTCAAAAACGGACGCGGCGCCAGGGGGACTCAGCAGAAACTGCCGGAGCGGCCGCTGCCCGCGGCGGGGCTAGCCATCTCGCCCGAAAAAACCCATCAGGCCGGCAGCGGTGGTCAGGCTCTGCAGCGGAAGGCGCAGGTCCACGGCCAGCGCGTCGCCACCGCCAAAGCTCAACCAGACCGGGAGCTTGCGCCCCGCCAGGCCAGGCATCGACAGGAAGCCCTTGACCATGCGCGCGGCGCCCGGAGAGCTGGCCGACATGACCGGACCCACCACCCCCAGGACGTCGACGTAGACCAGCCCGTCCTTGCCGCGGCTGTCCTCCAGCGCAGCGCCGAGGGGCGTCTCCGCGCCGGGGCGGGCGGGCGCGCGCACGACAGCGAGCTGATCGATCCGCGCACCGGCATCGGGTTCGGTGGCCAGCAACACCTTGCCGCCCGCCACCGCCGCAACGACTGTGAAGCTGTCACCCACCTCCACCCGCATCCGCTCTGCTTCCTTGCTGCTGCGGACCGCCGGTCCGCGGCGGTACATGTGACCGAGCAGCGGGGTCAGCCCGGGATTCGACAGCAGGGCGAAGAGGTCACCCTGCGCCCGCGCCGGCGGCGCGCCCGTCCGCAAAGGCAGCGCCAGATCTGCGGCCAGTTCCGGCCCCGACGGGCGCAGCACGCCCAGCAGGCCACCCGACAGCTGGCCCATCAGGGGCTCGAGCCGCTCGGCGGTGGCGCCCGCGCCTTCCACCCCGGCCCGGGCCTGCGCTTGCAGGACCGCCGCCAGCAGCTGCACGAACGCGGGATCGTCACCGACCGCCGCGATCGTCACGGCGCCGCCTGCGATGGCCGAGGGAACCGCGTCCAGCGAGAACGGGTGCCGGGCGGCCGTGCGCGTGGCGAACGCCGAACCGGGCCGCGGACGGACGCGGACCGCGATGTCGGCTCCCCGGTCCTTGCCCAGCGCCATCCGCGTCTCGACCGCGTCCGTGTCGGGCGCGGGCCGCAGCACGAAGTCCAGGATCGCTTCCAGCGCCGCCCGATCGGCAGCCGGCCGCGGGCGCCCGTTCCGGCTGCCCAGATCCTGCATCAGCCGGTCGCGGAGCGGGGTGGTCCCCTGGCGCAGATCGACCCCCTGGCTGCGCGCCCAGGGGCCAGGGTAGGCGGTCAGCACCAGGTCGTCCGAAGCGTCGACCCGCGCATCCAGTGCGTGCGCGCCGGCCTCGACCAGGGCCTCCCGGCTGGAGGCCCAGGCCAGGGTCTGGCCCACGTGCAGCACCCAGATCGGCTCGCCGTCCTGCCGGCGCAGCTGGAAGATCTCCCGGTCGCTGCCGACCAGGGTGCCCAGCCGCTGCACGAACGCGCCGGCGCCCTCGGGCGCCCGCAGCGCCAGCGCCCCGGCCACCAGCAGCGGCGCCTGGGCGCCCGGCGAGGCCGAGGAGGGCGAGACCAGCGCCAGCGCGATCGGGCGCCCGGTGTCCACCAGCGACAGCGCGTCCTCGGGAAGCGACAGCCGGGCCAGCAACATGTTGCGCAGCTCGGCCGCGCCGAAGGGCAGGGCGCCCTGCGAACGCAGCTGGTCCACGGTGGCAGCGGTGCGATCGAAGGCCGGCACCAGCACGCGCACCACCAGGCGGTCGCGGTTGGAATCGGCAGGGGTCAGCGCCGGATGGACCAGCCCGGGGGCTGCGCCCCGTTTCTGGCAACCCGGGCCGGCGAAGGTGGCCGCCAGGAGCAGCGGCAGGAAGAGGAAGGTCGGCCGGAGTCGCAGGCAACCGCGCATGGCTACATTATCCCGTAAAGGTCGCACCCTGTCGTCCCGGCCGAAGGGTCGAAAGAGGTCCTGATCACGACGCCATTGACGGGGAGCCCTCGGTCAACTACGACAGGCGGACCGATACACAGATCCTGGGGGAGTCATGAAGACAGTCACCGAGTTTCCGGGAACGTTGCTCCGCCAGGCGGCTGAGATCGAGCGTTCGACCAAGGCTTCTCTGCAGCCCAAGGCCCCACCGCCGTCCGCCGAGGAGGCCCCGCCGGCCCCGGCCGAGGCGGCCGAGGCGGCCCCCACCGAGGCCGAACCGGCGTCCGCGGAGGCGGCCAGCAGCGAGGGGGCCGCGCCCGAAGGGGAGTCCGCGTCCGCCGCCGAAGACGCATCGGCGGAGGCAGGCGCATCGGCGGAAGCAGGCGCATCGGCGGAGCCAGGCGCGTCGGCCGAGGCCGAGGCCGAGGCGTCAGCGGAGGCGAGCCCCCCGGCCGAGGACAGTGGCGAGGCCGCTGCCGAAGCGGCGCCCGGCGAGGAGGGCGCCCCCGCTTCCGAAGAGAGCCAGGCCACCAGCGCGCCGGCCGCGGAGTCCCTGGGCACCGGGCCGGTGGCCGAGGCGGTGGGTGCCGCCCTGAACATCAGCGGCGACCGGCTGTCGCGGCTGATGGAGTCGCTGGCGGTGGTGGGAAGGCGGGTCGACGGCGTGCGGCTGGTCCGGGTGCTCTCGGGCGAAAAGCCGATCGAGGGCGTGGAGAAGCGCGGCGACTTCTATTTCGCGATCGACTACCTGCCGCGACCGGCGCCCAAGCGCTCGGGACGCGATGACCGCCGCGAGGGCCGCGGCGACCGCGGACCCCGGCGGGGCGACGGTCCGCGCGGCGGACGCGGTGACCGGCGAGACGGACCGGGCGGCGGTCCTGGTG
>JBKPRZ010000824.1:0-3956 GCA_046734815.1 Myxococcota bacterium
GCTCGAGCTCGCGCTGCCGTCCCCGTCGGATCCAGACCGGCGCCGTGCGGAACACCAGCTCGTGGATCACCAGCCCCAGGGCGAAGACGTCCGACCGCTTGCTGGCGGGATCGCCGGCCAGCACCTCCGGCGCCATGTAGCGGGGGGTGCCGACCATCACCGTCATGCGCGAGGCATCGGGTGCCAGCGAGGCCAGCCCGAAGTCCGACAGGGTCAGCCGCCCGTCACCCATGCGCAGGACGTTGCCCGGCTTGATGTCGCGGTGGAGGATGGCGGCGTCGTGCATGGCCGACAGCCCAGCGGCCAGCGCGACGGCGTCGCGGAGGCGCGCGTCCAGGTCGGGCCCCTCCTCGCCGCGCAGCTCGTCGATCAGCGGGTGAGAGGCCAGCTCCATGACCAGGAAGGGCCCGGGACCGTCGAGCACCAGCTCGAACACCCGGCAGACGTGCGGGTGGGCCAGCGCGCGCGCCACCTTCAGCTCGCGGCCCAGCCGCGCGAGCGCAGCGCCGTCGCCGGCCAGCTCCGCGCGCAGCAGCTTGAGCGCGACGTCCGTGCCGATCACCTCGTCGTGCGCGCGCAAGACGAACCCGCTGGCACCCCACCCGAGCAGCTCGCCGACCCGGTAGCGCCCGGCCAGCATCCCGCCCGGCTCGGCTTCGGCCGGCAGACCGAAGGGGAGCGGCCGGCCCGACCCACTGGCCAGCAGCGGGGCGGCGGTCTCGACCAGCCTGGCACAGGCCGGACAGCCATCCAGGTGCGCCTCCAGGCTGGCCAGGCGATCGATGGGCAGTCGGCCGGCGAAGAACGTCACCAGCGTGCTTTCGCTGACGCAGCCGCGGGAATCCCCCGGACCGGGCGGGGCAGTAGAACCGGGATTGTCGGCCATTGTGGTGGGCTCCAGTGCAAGGACCGGCGCCGGGTGCCGCCGTTGCAGAAAATGTTAACCTGCCGCGGCCAGCGGGGGTTCATGAATCAGGCAGCGTTTTTCGCGCACTTTCCTGGAGATCGAGGCACCTGGGAACGGGCGCCGGTGGCCGAGGTCCTGGGCCCGGCGCTGGCCCGTGCGCGGGCCGCGTTTCCGGGCCTCGATGTCCCCGAGGACCGGTTCCTGGAGCACGTGGGTGCGCGGGTCGATCCCGCCGCCTCCGACCCCGCCGCGGCGATGGCCTCCTTGCACCTTTCCGACCTGTACCTGGCCTGCGGTTGCGTGCTGGGGCTGCCTGCCGCCACCGAAGCCTTCACGCGCCTGCACCTGTCGCAGGTCCCGCGCTACCTGGCCCGCCTGACCCCCGCGGCCACCCTGGTCGACGAGGTCAGGCAGGAGCTGGCGCAGCGGCTGCTCGTTGGCGATCCGCCCGAGCCTCCCCGCATCGCCACCTACAACGGCCACGGCGCGCTGGCGGGCTGGGTGGCGGTGTCGGCCCAGCGCCTGGCACTGACCCACCTGGCGCGCAAGTCCGAGGTGCCGGTCGGCTCGGCCACCGGCGACGCCACCTTGCGGCTGCTGACCGACTCTGCCGATCCGGAGCTGCAGCTGACCAAGCACCATCTGCGGGTCGAGCTGGAGTCGGCCATCCGCGAGGCCATCGCCGGCCTGTCGTCGCGCGACCGCATGTTGTTGCGCCTCTCGGTGGTCGGCGGTCTCAGCTGCCGCAAGCTGGCGGAGATGTACAAGGTGAACTTCACCACGGTCGCGCGCTGGCAGGCCAAGCTGCACCGGGAGCTGCTCGCCAGCGTCGAGTCGTACCTGCGTGACCAGCGCGGCATCGATCCCGAAGACCTGCGCTCGATGCTCGGCCTGGCCCGCAGTCAGCTGGAGCTGAGCTTGTCGGGCCTGACCACCCGCTGAGGCGCACACAGTTCGCCGCGCGTGCGAAGGCTCACGCAAAAAGCGTGTCCGCGAGAGCGCCTCCGGGTGTGAGTCCCATGTGGCCGCACGCGTTCATCAGCGCGCGCGGCGCCAGAGATCACCCAGGAGAGGAGACATGAGCCACATGGAAATGACCCCCGCAATTGCAGGACGGAAGATGGACAGCAGCCACCCGGCGCCATTGCGCTCCGCTCGTCGAGGACCGCTGGCCAGCATGCTCGCGCTGGCCCTGGCAGGCACGATCAGCGGCTGCTGGACGGATGTCCCCGACAGCGTTCAGTCCCAGGACCCGCAGACCGAGACCGAGGCGTTGCTCGACGGCGCCCGTCGCGACCGCGGTCATCGATTTGCCGTCGGGATCTGCAGCGGCCCTCTGACCGCCGATGGGACCTGTACACCCTACCCACCGAGCTTCGACGGTCAAACCATGCGCTGTACGGGGACGCTGATAGCCCCGAATCTGGTCCTCACCGCCCGGCATTGCGTCGACGGAGAAGGTTTCGCCAACGACCCGCCCGATTTGACGCCGGAAGGGTTTTGCAAGAACCAGGTCGCGGATCTCAATCTGTCTCCGGTGCGGGTGACTCCCTCCGATTCGGTGTTGAAGGGCCGGCCCACCTGGTACCAGGCCAGGACCATTCTCACCCCACCCGGCAACCTGCTGTGCGACGACGACATCGCCTTGATCATCCTCGAGAAGGACATCCAGGGAGTGCGCCCGGCGGCGGTCGATCTGAACAGAAACGTCGCCGCTGACCCACCCGCGGAGGTGGCCATGGTGGGCCGCGGTTTCATCGAGTGGCGCCTGGACCCGAACCCGGCCAGCGATGACGGAGGTGCCTACCGCCGCAGCAAGGGACACATCCCATTCGTCTGCGCGTCCGACACTTACGGTGGTTGTGAGCTCCAGGGGTTCCAGATCTCTCCCGGGTGGATGCTTTCGGGCCGGGCGCTCGGCTACGGTGACTCCGGCTCGCCGGTCTTCGACCAGCACGCGTTCTCGGAGGGCCGCTTCGCGCTGATCGCCGTGAACACCGGCACGTTCTTCGACGACGCGACCGGGGAACCCGAGACCACCACCTCCATCCGGATCCAGCGCCACGCCGACTTCATCCGGGACGGAATGCGCCAGGCCTGTGAAGCGCAAGGCCGCGCCTTGCCGCTCTGGGCCCGGCAATGAAGCCCGCGCCAAGGTTGTGAAGACCGCAGGCCACGTGGACGGGGTGACGATCCGGCCCTGGCCCTGATATCCCTCGGCTGGGGTCGCTTGCCGCAAATGTGCGGGACATGAGATGATGAAGAGGGGAGCCGTTCGAGCTCCCCTCTACAAAGGGCTCCGATTGGACGATTGTTGGTGTGGGAAGGGCCGGAGGTATCTCCGTTTCTGTTTCGCTGTCGCTCCTGTGCTGGGCGCGCTGTTGCTGCTCGGCTCGGCAGCACGGGCCGAGCCGCCGCGATTCGAGGTACGGGCGGAGCTCGGCTTTGGTTCGATGCTGAGCGAGGGCCAGCGCGAGCATCTGGGATACGGATTCGGCACGGAGGGCTCGCTGCGACCCGGCTTGCGCCTGTTCGAGGCCCTCACCATCGAGGCCGCGCTGTCGACCTGGTTCTTCCCGTCCGACGCCGGAACCGGTCGAGCGACACTGTTCGGCGCCGGTGTTCACGTCGCCCCACGGCTGACCGATCGCCTGGCCCTGTTCGCGGACGGACATGGGGGCCTCGGCCTCACCGGTCCCAGCGAGCGATTCCTCTTCGAGCTGGGGACCGGGCTGGAGTACGACCTCCTGCCACATCTCGCCCTCGGGCCGGTCGTGCGCTACGGGCAGATGATCACCACGAGCAGCGATGGCGGGTCGGATCCCAAGTTCTGGGCCGTCGCCGTGGTCGCCGCGTTCCGCTGGCCCCGGCCGGCGCCGCCCCCGCCACCCCCGCCGCCACCACCACCACCTCCTCCTCCTCCCCCGGATCGGGACGGCGATCGGATCGTCGATGCCGACGATTTCTGTCCGGAGGAGCCGTCGGGGGATCATCCAGATCCGAAACGAGCGGGCTGCCCCCTGAAAGACGGCGACGGCGACGGCATCCC
>JBKPRZ010000825.1:0-3126 GCA_046734815.1 Myxococcota bacterium
CTCGTGGCGGTGATCGTCGGGCAGATAACCCTCCAGGAACCTGTCACGCGGGCCGATGTCGCCCAGCCGGTTGCTGTTGCCGTCCAGGACGGTTCCGGTCAGCTTGCTCCAGGTGTACGAGGCGCGCAGCTTGAGGTTGCCTTCGCGCTTGGACAGCGAGGCGGTCACACCCACGTAGCGTCGATAGGCGTTGTTCGGGGTCTCGAGATCCGAGACCGTGCTGTTGCGGCCGTTGCGGTAACCGCCCGACGGGTCGAGCCCGTTGCCGGCCGTGTTCCACACGCGGTTGGTCTCGAGCCGCTCGAACTGGTTGAGGTAGCTGCGGTAGATGGCGTCAATCCCCATCCCGATGCCCTCGACCACCTCCCGCTCGGCGCCGACGGTGTACTCCCAGGTCTTGGGCATCACCAGCTTCTGCCTGCAGGGGGCCCCGGTCGCGTCGACGCCGGTGGGGCCGCAGGGCAGGCCGACCGTGGACCCGGACGACCCGCCGGAGTATTCGCAGTTCTGGTCGTAGATCTGCTTGTCCGCGTTCCAGCGGCAGCGCCGCGAGACCTGGCTGCCGAGGGTGTGGCCGGAAAGGGTGTTGACGTCGGCATCGACGTATTGGCTCACGCTGGCGCGCAGGGCGGTGCGGCCGTCGTGGGTCGCATCCCAGGCCACGGACAGGCTGGGGGAGATCGCGGACCCCCGGAATACCGGATCGGCCATGCTGTTGTCCGCGGTGGTGAAGGTGTGGGCCAGGCCGGGCGTGAGCGTCAGGTGGCGGCTGGGCCGCCAGGTATCGGACAGCGACAAGATGTTGCGGGTGGCGCTGGTAGAGGTGATGAACCAGCCCCGGTGTTCATCCTCGACCCGAGGGTCGTTGGAGAAGTAGTCGACCAGGGCGTCAGGAGTGGTGCCGTTGAGCTCGTACTGCTGGTCGCCCGGCACCGAAGTGCGGTTGATGTTCCACCGGGTCAGCACGTTGTCCTTGAGCTGAACGTGGTGTTCGCCGAGGGTCTTGCTGCTGAGGAACGTCTCCAGCCGGTTGACCACCTGGATGGCGTAGCTGTAGCTGGAGGTGCGGTTGGCCCGGTTGCCGTAGCGGTAGTTGCGAGGAAATCGCTGCAGGGTGGTCGGCGTGTGATCGCAAGTCTCGGGACTGTCGAAGCAGAGCGTGGGGCGGATGTCGTTGGTGGTGCCGGTCAGGCCGGCCTGGCTGCGGAAAACGATCGAGTCGGTCAGCAGCGACTCCCAGATCACGCCCGTGAGGTACTTGTGCTGGAAGGTGCGGCCCTGAGCGGACTCATCGTTGCCCAGACCCTCGGTGTTGACCCGCCAGAACTCGTCGAAGTTCTGCAGGAAGCGCAGCTTGCTGCGTGAGGTGACCTGCCAGGCCAAGGTGATGGTGCCTTTGTACCAGTAGCGCAGCTCGGGCAGCGGGTCGGGCAGGATGCCGTCGACGTCGGGATCGCGGCCGGTCTGGCGGTGCAGGAACTCGACGTTGGCCGAGTACCACAGCCGGTCCTTGATGATGGGACCGGAGATGGTCGGGTTGAGGACGTAGAAGTGGCTGGGCGTGAGGGGGTCGCCTTCGTCCTCGAAGAACCTCAGCTTGCTGTGGTCGAAGGTGCCACCGAGCTCGAACTCGAACTTGTTGGATCCGGATCGGCTGGCCAGGTTCACCACGCCGCCGGGGGCGTTCGCGTTCTCCGAGCCGTAGGCCGCGGTCTGGATCTCGTAGGCGGCGTTGGCCTTCACGGTCGGGAACTGGTTCATCATGTCGAACCCGTCCATCGTGTAGAGGGTCTGGTTGGCGCCGCCGCCGCGGATGCGGCCGCCGCGGATGGCGCCGGCGGCGTAGTTTGTGACCTGCTGGAAGATGACGTCGCGGTTGTCGTGAGGCATGGCATCGACCATGTCGACGTCGAAGACCTCCTTGACGTTGGCGGTGGTGGTGCTGACCACCGGCGCCTTCTCGACGACCTTCACCTCCTCCACCTTGGTGGAGGCGACTTCCATCACCGCGTTCACCTCGGCCGGCGAGTTGATGCCGACCTTGATGTTCTCCTGGACGTAGCTCTGCAGCTTGGGGGCCTCGGCCTTGAGCGAAAAGGTTCCCGGGATCAGCTGCGGGAACCGGAAGGCGCCCTCGCTGTTGGTGTAGCCGGTCTTCTTGCCGCCCAGCTGCGTCGGCGAGGTGATGGTCACCTTGACCCCGGGGATGGGGGCGCCGGTCTGGTCGAACACGTATCCGATGATCACGCCCGAGTCGCCACCCTGGGCCAGGGCTGCCGCCGGGGCGGCGAGAGCCAGTCCGATGCTCACAGCGACCTGCGCGAAACACCGCGTTCGTGTCATGGAAATCCTCCCCGGGTCGAGCCCGGTGCTTAGGCCAGGCGCGCAGACTATCAGAAAGGGATGTGACCAGCGCACGTATAGCGCGTTACACACCCATCCTTGTGAACCTCTGGTCGCCTGCGGTTCCCGTGAAAACGTTTCTAGGTCCCTCTCTCGAGGAATCCGCGCCAAGACCCTCGCCTTTTTACACGCCCGCCCTCGCAAACGTGCACGTCGATACCCCCGGCAAGTCACGTACCGGCCGCCCCCGCGCCCGAAGATCGCCCACCGCGGGCAGCAGCTCGCCTCGAACTGCGCGGCGGACTGAATTTCGACAAGCGCGCGCTGGCCGCGACATTTACATGGGGTTGGTTCGTCGAGTGGAGTGGTGGTGGCGGCGGGTGGGTCGCGTGGGTCGCGTGGGGTCGTGGTGGTTCGCTCCGTTTCGTCGAGCGGCGCTTATCGCGAGCTCGTATGCCGCGGCTCCTGATAGCCGAGGCCAGAGATCACCATCGAGGACGAGGACGAGGACGAGGACGAGGACGAGGACGAGGACGAGGACGAGGACGGGATACTGGAGTATCGAACGCGGTTGGCGCCGGGGGGGTTGGGGGTGGGCGAGCGGCAGAGGGAGGCGCACTGCACCCGACCGGGGGGGGCCCGGAAACGGGGCCGGGGGTGAGAAATCGGGGGGCGTGGACCCAATCCGGAGGCAGGGGGCGTGCGTTTGCAGGGCGGAACGGGAGCGGACCCGGATCGGTGCTGGCTGGTGCTGCCGGCGGTGCTGGCGCTGGCCTGCGGGCC
>JBKPRZ010000826.1:0-19652 GCA_046734815.1 Myxococcota bacterium
CCTCGGGCGCGCTGGATGGCGGCCAGCGCCGCCGCGCGCGCTTCGCCCTGGCCAAGGCCCAGCAGGCGGCCTTCCAGCCGGCCGAGGCGGACCGCCAGCTGCGGGCGCTGCTGCCCGGCTGGGCACGCCCGCTGTTCCCCCTGCTGCGCACCCGCCTGCGGAGCTTGCCGTGATGCCCCCGCGACCCCTGGCGCAGCGGCGCGGCTCGCTGGTGGCGGGTGTGAATGCCCTGTTCCGCAGCCGCGAGGGGCGGGCGCGCGCGCCGGTCCTGGATGACGGCTACGCCCACCTGTTCGGCGAGCGGCATCCTTATATATGGGCGCTGCGCGTGCTGCGCCTGCTCATCCCCCCGCTGCGCCGCCTGGTGGACGAGCTGCAGGTGGCCCACTGCGTGCGCCACCGGGCCATCGACGAGCTGTGCGGCCAGGCGGCGCGCGAAGGCTTCGATCAGATCGTTCTGGTGGGGGCGGGCTACGACAGCCGCCCGCAGCGCCTCCGGACTCCGCAGGTGCGCTGGTTCGAGGTGGACCACGCCGCCACCGCCGCGCGCAAGCAGCGCATCCTCCGCCGGGCGGGCCTGCGCTGGAACGCCGCCCCGGTGGCGGCGGACCTCGCGCGCGACAATCTCCTCGGCGCGCTGGCCGTCGCCGGCTTCGACCCGGCCGCGCCCACCTGTTTCGTGCTCGAGGGGCTGGCCCACTACCTGGACCGCGCCACCTTCACCCGCCTGCTGGCCGCCGCCGCCGCGGGCCCCGGTCGGCGCCGGCTGATCCTCAGCTACATCGACCGGGCGATGGGCGCCCGCCCACCGTCGCTGTTCGTCGGCCTGGTGCGCCTGCTGCGCGAGGTCCCCACCGGCCACTTCGATCGCGACGAGCTGGCCGCCCTGGCCCGCGCCGCCGGCCTCGCCCTCACCGCCCACCTCACCTTCGCCGAACAGGTCACCCAGCTGACTCTCCACCCGGCGCCGCCCACCCCGCGCCTGAGCCAGCACCTGGCGGTCTTCGAGGGGTGAGTGGCCTTCGACGGGTGGGCGGCGTTCGATGTCGTCGGTGCGCGTCCGCTACTGGCCGCTGATGCAGGCGCTGTTCAGGCAGACCTGGTTCGGGGCGCAGACGTTGCCGCAGGCGCCGCAGTTGGCCTGGTCGTTGTGCATGTCGACGCAGCGGCCGTCGCATTCGGTCTGGCCGATGGCGCTGCACGGCTGGCACTGGTCGCCGTTGCAGAAGCGGTTGCCGGTCGGGCAGACGTGGCCGCAGGCGCCGCAGTTCTGCGGGTCGCGGTGCACGTCCAGGCAGGTGCCGCCGCAGTTGGCCTCGTAGGGCTGGCAGCCGCACACCCCGTTGTTGCACGACTGCGTGTCCGCGCAGACGATGCCGCAGCCGCCGCAGTTGTTGCGATCGAAGCCGGGGTAGCTGCAGGTCTCGCCGAACATCGGTGAGGTGCAGCAGATCGAGCCGCCGCCGCAGTTGATGGGGCAGTTGCCGGCCAGACAGCGGCCGCCGCTGCACACCTCGCCGGCCCCGCAAGCGTTGCGACAGGCGCCGCAGTTGGCTGGGTCGTTCTGCATGTCGACGCAGCGGCCGTCGCATCCGGTCTGGCCGATGACGCTGCAGGGCTGGCACTGGTCGCCGTTGCAGAAGCGATTGCCGGTCGGGCAGACGCGGCCGCAGGCGCCGCAGTTGTCGGCGTCGCGGTGCACGTCCACGCAGGTGCCGCCGCAGCTGGCTTCGTAGGGCTGGCAGCCGCAGACCCCGTTGTTGCACGACTGGGTGGCCGGGCAGACGATCCCGCAGCCACCACAGTTGTTGCGATCGAAGCCGGGGTAGCTGCAGGTGTCACCGAAGGTCGGTGAGCTGCAGCAGATCGAGCCGCCGCCGCAGTTGATGGGGCAGTTGCCGGCCAGGCAGCGGCCGTTGCTGCACACCGAGCCCGCCTCGCAGGCGTTGCCGCAGGCGCCGCAGTTGTTCTGGTCGTTCTGCATGTCGATGCAGCGGCCGTCGCATTCGCTCTGACCGACGGCCTCGCAGGGCAGGCAGTGGTCGTTGCTGCAGAAGCGGCTGCCGGCCGGGCAGACGTTGCCGCAGGCGCCGCAGTTGTCGGCGTCGCGATGCACGTCGACGCAGCTGCCGCCGCAGCTGGCCTCGTAGGGCTGGCAGCCGCAGATCCCGTTGTTGCAGGACTGGGTGGGCCCGCAGACGATGCCGCAGCCGCCGCAGTTGTTGCGGTCGAAGCCCGGATAGCTGCAGGTCTGCCCGGTGGCCTCGGTGCCGCAGCAGATCGATCCGCCGCCGCACGAGATGGTGCAGGTGCCCACCACGCAGTTGCCGTTGAGGCAGGAGTTTCCGTCGCCGCAGCCGTGCCCGCAGGTGCCGCAGTTGTCGTGGTCGCTGCGGGTGTCGATGCACAGGCCGTCGCACAGCGCCTGGCCGGGGCCGGGGCAGGGGCGGCAGGTGGGCTCGGGGTCGGGCACGCAGAAGCGCGCTTCCGGCGGGCAGACGTTGCCGCAGGTGCCGCAGGCCTCGGGGTCGTTGCGCAGGTCGCGGCAGGTGCCGTCGCAGTTGACCAGCGACGGGCTACCGCAGCTGCACTGGCCGTTGTTGCAGAACTGGCCCGGTCCGCAGACGTTGCCGCAGCCGCCGCAGTTGCCGTAGTCGTTGTGCGGGTCGCTGCAGAACGGGCGATCGGGCGAGCCGCAGCACAGCCAGCCGCCGGGGCAGGACATGGTGCAGCTGCCGTCGACGCAGGTGCCGTCGACGCAGGCCTGGCCGGTGGCACAGGCCGTGCCGCAGGCGCCGCAGTTGTTCTGGTCGTTGTGGGTGTCCACGCAGCGGCCGTTGCATTCGGTCTGGCCGAAGTTGGCGCACGGCTGGCAGACCGGGTTGGGGCCGGCGGGGCCGGGGCCGCACAGCCGGCTGCCCGGCGGGCAGACGTTGCCGCAGGCGCCGCAGTTGTCGGGGTCACCGCCCTGGACGAAGGCGCAGACGCCGTTGCAGTCCAGCATGCCACCGGGGCAGGCGCAGGTCCCGTTCTGGCAGAACTTGCCGCCGCCGCAGACGTTGCCGCAGGCGCCGCAGTTGTTCTGGTCGTAAAGCGGCCCGATGCACATCTCGCGGCCGGGCTCGGGACCGGTCGGTCCGCTGCTGCAGCAGAGCGAGCCGGGGCCGCAGGTAAAGGCGCAGGTGCCGGTCACGCAGGCCCCGCCGACGCAGGCCTGGTTGGCGCCGCAGGCCTGGCCGCAGGCGCCGCAGTTGCTGGCGTCGGTCTGCATGTCCACGCAGCGGCCGTTGCATTCGGTCTGTCCCACCATGTTGCAGGCGTAGCAGCCCAGGCCAGCCGGGCCGTAGCCGCAGAAGCGGCTGCCGTCCGGGCAGGCGGTGCCGCAGGCGCCGCAGTTGTCGGGGTCGCCGCCGAACGGATAGGTGCAGGTGCCGTTGCACTCCACCAGCCCGGGCTGGCAGCCGCAGACACCGTTGTTGCAGTAATGATTGGGGCCGCAGGCGATGCCGCAGCCGCCGCAGTTGTTCTGGTCGTAGCGCAGGTCCGAGCACTTCTGCCCGCCCTCCGGCGTGCCGGGCAGACCGGTGCCTTCGCCGCAGCAGACCGCGCCGGGGTTGCAGGCCTGCGCGCAGGTTCCCGACACGCAGGTGCCGGCCACGCACGCCTGGTTGGCGCCGCAGGCCTGGCCGCAGGCGCCGCAGTTGTTCTGGTCGTTCTGCAGGTCGGCGCAGCGGCCGTTGCATTCGACCTGGGCGATCGAGCTGCAGGGCTGGCAGGGGTCGAACCCTTCGCGCATGGCCCCCGAGCAGAAGCGGGCGCCGGCCGGGCAGACGTGGCCGCAGGAACCGCAGTTGTCCGGGTCACCGAACACGTTGGTGCAGACGCCGTTGCATTCGACCTGCATCGGGTTGCACGAGCAGACGCCGTTGGCGCAGAACCGTCCGCCGGTGCAGGCGACGCCGCAGCCGCCGCAGTTGTTCTGGTCGTACAGCGGGTTGACGCAGCTGTCGCGGCCGGGCTCGGGCCCGACCGGTCCACTGGTGCAGCAGATCGAGCCGCCGCCGCAGCTGGTGGCGCAGGTGCCGGCGATGCAGGTCCCGTTGACGCAGCCCTCGCCGGCCCCACAGGCGGTGCCGCAGGCGCCGCAGTTGGCGTTGTCGTAGTGGGTGTCGACACAGCGGCCGCCACATTCGATCTGGCCGATGTAGCTGCACGGCTGGCAGCTTCCGCCGCCGCTGCCCGGTGGGACCTCGCCTCCCGGTCCGGGGCCCGGCGGGGGCGGCTTCGGTCCGCCGGAGCAGAAGCGCGAGCCGGTGGGGCAGACGTTGCCGCAGGCGCCGCAGTTGTCGGGGTCGCCTTGCAGGTAGCTACACACGCCGTTGCAGTCCACCTGGCCCGGCTGGCAGCCGCAGACGCCGTTGTTGCAGTAGCGCCCGGGGCCGCAGACGATGCCGCAGCCGCCGCAGTTGTTCTGGTCATAGCGCGCGTCGGTGCAGCGCTGGCCGCCGCCCTCGACGCCGCCCTCGCAGCACAGGGTGCCGGCCGGGCAGGTCAGCGCGCAGGTTCCGGTCACGCAGTTGCCCTCGATGCAGGCCTGGTTGGCGCCGCAGGCCTGGCCGCAGGTGCCGCAGTTCTGCTGGTCGTGGCGCAGGTCCACGCAGCGGCCGTTGCACTCGATCTGGCCGGCCGAGCTGCAGGGCTGGCAGGTGGGGCCGGTCGGACCCTGGCCGCAGAAGCGGTTGCCCGCCGGGCAGGCATTGCCGCAGGCGCCGCAGTTGTCCGGGTCGCCCTGAAGGAAGGTGCACACGCCGTTGCACTCGACCTGCATGGGCGAGCAGCCGCAGATGCCGTTGTTGCAGAACTGGCCCGCCGCACAGGCGTGGCCGCAGCCGCCGCAGTTGTTCTGGTCGAAGCGCGCGTCGGCGCAGAAGCTGCCGCAGCAGAGCATCCCCGGACCACACGACTCGGGGGTGCAGGTGCCGCCGCCCTCGCCGCCGCTGCCGCGCAGGAGCGCCGACACCGTCCCGCCGCTCTGGCTGCCCCGCACGGTCAGGTTGGCGGTGCGGAAGCCCTGGATGTGGGGCGAGAAGCGCGCCGTCACCGGACAGGTCTCACCGGGGGCCAGCGTGCGTCCGCTGCAGGCGTCCTCGAGCAGCCCGTATTCCGTCTGGTCGGGACCCTCGATCGTCACACCGACGGTGCCGGCGGGATTGACCCCGCTGTTGGTCACGATGAAGGTGGTCTGGCGCGACTGGCCCGGCGGCACCGGACCGAAGTCGAACTGGTCGGGCGAGACGGTCAGGCGCGCCGACTCGAGGCCGGCGCCGGTCAGGTTCACCTGCGCGCTGCCGCCCGGGGCCGCGCTGACGGTCAGCAGCGCCTGGGTCGGGCCGGGCGTGCCGGGGTGAAAGGCGATGTCCACCGGGCACGAGCTGTGCGGAGGCAGCGGCGCGTGCGCGCAGGGCGGAAGGTTGGGCGTGTTGAAGTAGGGTGCGCCCGGGCCCTCCAGGAAGCCGTCGGGCAGACCGCTGGGCTGGTCGCCGTCGTTGAAGACGGTGAAGGTCAGCGAGGACGGCGGGGCGTCCAGCGCCACGCTGCCGAAGGCCAGCTCGGGCGGGTCGATGCGCAGCTGGGCCGGGCGCAGGGCGCGGGCGCCCAGGCTGGCGCTGGTGCTGCCGCCGGGGGAGGCGGCAGCGGCGAGGGCGGCGGGCGGCACGTCGCCGGGCGCGTTCGGGGCGAAGGTGACCGAGGCCGTGCACGACCCGTGCGGCGGCAGCGATTGCCCGCTGCAGCCATCGTTCTGGATGTGGTACTGCGCGGCGCCGGAGCCGCCGGTGACCACCGCCAGCGGGCCGGTGGCCACGTCGCCGCCGTTGGTGAAGGTGAAGACCTGCGGCGCGCTGGTCTGGCCCACCAGCAGGTCGGGGAAGGTGAAGGTGGTCGGGTTCACCGACAGCGAGCCGGGAGTCAGCCCGTGCCCGCTCAGGGCGGCCGCCGCGCCGCCCGGCGCGCCGGTGACGGTGAAGGTGGCGGCGCTGTCGCCGGCGACGGTCGGGTGGAAGATCAGCCCCACGGTGCAGGAGCCGTGGCCGGCCAGCGCCACGCCGGCGCAGCCGTTGGTGCCGATCGCGAACTGGGCGGCGCCCGGTCCGGTCAGGCTGGTCCCCAGCGCACTGGCCGCCACGTCGCCATCGTTGGTGACGGTGACCGGCGATTCGGCGCCGGTGTCGCCCAGCACGCGGTCGCCGAAGGCGATCCCGGGCGGGGAGATGGTCAGGTGCGCGGGCGTCTGGCCGCGGCCGGACAGGCTGGCCGCCGCCGATCCGCCCAGCGAGGCGTCGACGAACAGCGACGCGCTGGCGTCGCCGGCGGCGGTGGGGGCCAGGACCACGCTGATGCTACAGCTGGCCTTCGCGCCCAGGGTCACGCCCTGGCAGCCGTTGCTCTCGACGTGGTACTGCGGGGCGGACACCCCGCCCAGCCCCGCCGACAGCACGCCGCTGGTCTGATCGCCGTCGTTGGTGACGGTGAAGGTGGTGGGCGCGCTGGTGCCGCCGACCAGGACGTCGCCGAACGCCGCCGAGAGCGGGGCGATCACCAGGTGCGCGGGGCCGAGGCCGCGGCCCACCAGGGTCGCCGTCGCGATCCCGCCCGGCATCGCGCTGCCGGCGACTGTCGCACTGGCGTTGCCGGCTGCGGTCGGCCGGAACAGCAAGGTCACCGCGCAGGAGGTCTTGGGCGGCAGCGGCGACCCGCAGCCGTTCTGGGTCATCTCGTACTGGCCGACGTCGATCCCGCCCAGGGCCACCGTCACCGCGCCGCTGGTCACGTCGCCCACGTTGGTGAAGGTGAAGGCCGCCGGCGCACCCGCGGTGCCCACCAGCTGATCGGGGAACGACACCGCACCGGGCGACACCGTCAGGGTCGCCGGCGCCAGACCGCGGCCGCGCAGGTCGGCGCGCGCCTCGCCGCCCGGGCTGCCGGTCACCACCAGCGCGGCGGTGCTCTCGTCCGGATCGGAAGGCTGGAAGATGACCTCGACCGTGCAGGTCAGATGCGGTCCCAGCGCCAGGCCGCCGCACGAGCTGGCGCCGAGGTGGAACTGGGCCGCGCCCGCGCCGGTCAGGCCGGCGTTCAGCGCACCGGTGGGGACGTCACCCTCGTTGGTGAGGGTGAACAGCACCGGGCCGCTGGCGGTCCCCAGCACCTGATCGTCGAATCCTGCCGAGGCCGGCGACACCGACAGCTGCGCGGCCCCCAGCCCCCGCCCGTCCACCGCGACGGCCACGCTGCCACCGGGCAGGCCCCCGATGTTCAGAGTGGCCGCGGCGGGACCGGCCGCCGAGGGACGGAACACCAGCCCGACCCGACAGCTGCCGGCCGGCGGCAGCACCGCGCCCTGGCAGCCGTCGTCGGCCACCTCGAACTGGGCGGACCCGTCGAGCGTGAGGGCCAGCGGCCCGGTCGGCTCCTCGCCGCCGTTGGAGATGTCGACCGTGCGGACGTCCGATACGGTGCCCGCCAGCTGGTCGCCGAACGACAGCTGGCGCGTCGAGGCCACCAGCAGGGCCGGCTCGAGGCCCCGCCCGCCCAGGGTGGCGATGGCCTGCCCGCCCGGCGTGCCGCTGACGACCACCTCGGCCGTCAGCTCACCGGTGGTCAGCGGGAGAAACGTCACCTGCACCTCGCAGAAGGTGCGCGCGGCCAGCGACCGTCCGGTGCAGCCGTCCTGGGCGAGCCGGAAGTTCGCGGCGCTGGCGCCCTGGAGCGCGGTGGTCAGCGGACCGGTGGGCAGGTCGCCCTCGTTGTGGATGACCAGGGTGGTGGACGCGCCCGGGGCGCCCGTCACCTGCGGTGCGAAGGTGTACGCGGCCGGCAACATGCTCAGCTGCGGCGGCCCCAGCCCCTGGCCGGCCAGGGTCACGCTGGCGGTCCCGCCGGGGTCGGCGCCGATGCTGACGTCGCCCTGCGAGTTGCCCGCGGCGGTGGGATGGAAGACCACGCTCAGCTGGCAGCTGCTCCCCGCCGGCAGCAGCGCCGTGCAGCCGTTGGCCTGGATCTCGAACGGCCCGCCGCCCAGCTTCACCGTCAGAGGCCCGGAGGGGGCGTTGCCGGCGTTGGTCACGGTGATCGTGCGCGGCGGGCTGGTCTCGCCGCTCATCAGGTCGTCGAACGGGATCTCCGCCGGGGACACGGTCAGGCGGGCCAGCTGCGGCGGGGCGGCCGGCTCCTCCCCGCACTGGGGCGCGGCGGTGCCCTGACAGGTGGGACAGAGGATGCGCGACTGCCCGGCCAGCAGGGTGGCCCACTCGTCGCCGAAGAAGACGTACAGCAACCCATCCACCACCCCGACGGTGTCCAGGGTGCCGGTGCCGTGGGGACAGGTCGAATAGGTGAAGGCGCCGCCGTCGACGCCCAGGATCGCGCCCGGCAGCCAGAACACGAACAGATAGGGACCGGGCGACTGCTTGACCCGACCGGCCGCCGCGGTGGCCGCGGCCGCGCTCCGGCGCACCACCACCCGGCCTTCACCCGCCGTCGCCCGCACGCGCCCGGCGTAAGGGGCGGCCATCGCCTCCCCGCCCGCGCCGCCGCCGCCGCTCATGCCGTCGGCGCCCGCCGGATCGTCCAGCGTGATCAACGAGTTGGGCGCGACCTCGATGGTGGCGCCGCGCGGATCGACCACCGACACCACCCGCTTGCCTGCCACCACCTGCGTCCCGCCGGTGAGCACGCTGCCGGCCGCCACCGCGCTGTCGCCGCTGTCGGTGACCACGTAGCCGATGCGCTTGGAGTCCGACCGGGCCGCGTCCATTGTCACGCCGTACTGGCCGTCGTCGGACACCGCGAAGGTGGCCATGCCGCCGACGATCGATTCGGGGCGCTTGGGGTCGGTCCACTCGCCACGCGCGTCGATCTTGTGCAACAGCACCGTGTCCATGGTGGCGTCGGGCGCCACCGGGGTGCGCACGCGCAGCGGCACCGATGGGCTGCTGCTGCCCTCCATCGCCACCACCCCCACCACCCGGCGGGGCACGCCCTTTTCGTCCACGAACTGCGCCGGCGCCGGCACCGCCGCCACCCGGCTGCGCTTCAAGGCGGTGACCGACACCGAGCTGCCGTTCGGGTAGGCGCCGGCCGGCACCTCGATGATCGCCTCCTCCGAGGTCAACGTGCCGCCGGTCATGCCGATCGACTGGCTGGGCCCGCGCCGGGCCACTTTGATCGACGAATCGAAGTCCGCCTCGCCCGCCACCAGGTCGTAGGTGAAGCGCAAATATTCGCTGGACTTCACCTCCACCCGCTTGCGGCCGGGCTTGGTCTGGATCTCGAAGTGCCCGTCCGACCCGGTGACCGCGTGCTCGCCGTCGGGGAGGGTGATCTCCGCCCCCGCCACGGCGGTGCCGTTTTCACCGTCGGTGACGATGCCTCGCACGGTGACCATGCGGGCGACCTCGCGGTCCCAGCTCTTCTCCGTCACCAGCGGAGGTTCTTTTTCGCTGCAGGCCGCCCCCAGCAGGCACGCCAGCACCACCCCGTTCGCCCAGGTTCCGTAATCACCACGCCGCATCCACATTACGTGCGCGACATCGGAAGAGGGGGTCGTCCGCTGAAGTACAAGATCGACTCTGTCGCTCGCGGCGGCCACCGGCGCCCATCCCGGAACCGGTGGTGCGCGTGTCGTGTGTAATCAGGGGCCCATGGCGCAACCAGCCGCACGAGCCCCGGCCGAGCCCGCCCTCTGCCCACCGGGCTTCTGGGACCGCCTCGGCGAGCCGCGCACGACCTGCGTGGTCATCCTCGCGGGTTTGTTGCTGTATCTGCCGCTGGCCGGGAGCTACGGCCTGTGGGATCCGTGGGAGAGCCACTACTCCGAGGTCGCGCGCCAGATGACCCGCCGGGGAGACTTCATCAGCCTGTGGTGGCCCTGCTCGCCGCGCGAGACCGCGGTCTTCCAGACCAAGCCGGTGCTGAGCTTCTGGCTGATGAGCCTGGGCATGCACATCGCCCGCATCGGCGGGCCCGGCAGCCCACCCGGGCAGATGGCGCTGGGCACGGCCGCCGAGTGGGCGGTGCGCGTGCCCTTCTGCCTGCTCGGGGTGATGGGCATCTACGGGGTCTACCTGGTGACCGCCCGGCTGGCCAGCCGCCGCGCCGGCGTGCTGGCCGCCCTGGTGACGGCGACCTGTCCCATCTACGCGCTGATCGCCCGTCAGGCCATGACTGACATGACCTTCATCGGCCCCGCCACCCTGGCGCTGGCCCTGGCCGCGCTGGCCCTGCACGACACCGACGCGCGCGAGCTCCCGCGGCGCGGGCGCGGCCTGCTCAGCTGGCCCCACCACCCGCTGTTCTACCTGGCCCTGGGCAGCTTCCTGCTGGCCACCTTACCGCAGCTGCTGGTCGATTCGATCGACCTGCGGGTGCGCATGCCCTGGCGCGGTCAGGTGGTGACCATGTACGGCGCGGTGGTGATGATTCCCTACTGGGTGGGCGCCGCCGCGGTGGTGCTGCTGCTGGCGCGCGCGCGCTTCCGCCGCCCGCTGTACCTGGCGCCGGCGGCGGTGCTGTGCGGGCTGGCGGTGCTGGGCAAGGGGCTGGCCGGGCTGGGCTTGCCGGTGATCATCTTCGCCGTCTACCTGATCGCCACCGGCCACTGGCGGCAGCTGGGCGGCCGCCAGCTGCCGGCCGCGCTGATCGCCAGCGTGCTGGTGGTGGCGGTGGTGGCGGTGCCCTGGCACCACGCCATGTACCTGCGCCACGGCGCGCCCTGGTGGAACGAGCTGTTCGGCGACAACCACTGGAACCGCATGGTGGTCGGCCGCCACGGCGACACCGGCAGCTTCGAGTATTTCCTGCGCGAGCTGGCCTACGGCGCCTGGCCGTTCCTGGCGCTGGGCCCGGCCGCCGTGGCCTGGGCAGCGACGGGGGGCCGCGAAGGCCGTCCGCGTGCCGTGTGGCTGGGCGTGGTCTGGCTGGTGACCGCCTACGCCATCGTCTCGCTGTCGATGACCAAGTTCCACCACTACATCCTTCCCGCGGTCCCGGGCCTGGGCATCGTGGTGGGCTGCTTCCTCGATCGCCTCTGGCACTCGGGGCGTGGCCGCGGGTCCGGGCTGGCGCGCGTGCCGGTGGTGGTGGGGCTGCCGATCCTGGCGCTGGTCACCGCCGATCTGGCCAGCAGCAAGAGCGCCGCCCAGCGGTTCCTCTGGCTGTTCTCGTACGACTACGTGTACAGCAAGGTCGGCCGCCCCTGGCCGCAGGCGCTGGATTTTCGCCCGGCGATCATCGTCCTGGCGGCTCTGTTCGCGCTGTTCACCGCCGCCCTGGCCTTCCGCCGCACCACACGCGCCGGCGTGCTGGGTCTGTGCGGCGCCGCCGCGCTGTCGACCCTGTTCGTGCTGGACCAGTACATGCCCGCGGTGGCGCCGTACTGGTCGCAGAAGCCCCTGATCGCCAGCTACTACCGCCAGCGGCGCGGCCCCGAAGAACCGCTGATCGCCTTCCAGATGTTCTGGCGAGGCGAGAGCTTTTACACCAGCAACGCGATCTACGAGGGTCCGCCCGAGGACCGCACCGTCTTCGACAGCGACGACACCGAGGACAACCTGGCCCGCCTGCGCGCCTACATCGCCAGCCACCGCGGGCGCCGCCACTTCTTCCTGTTCGAGAGCGCCCGCGAATCGCAGCTGCGCGGCGCCCTGCCCCCCGGCGTCTCGCTGCTGGTCCTCGACCGCACCAACAACAAGTTCGTGCTCGCCTCCGCCCAGCTGTGAGGGAGATCCGCTGGCCCCGCGCAGGTGTGGGGAAGTATCCTCGGCTCCGTCGTTCTCAGTGTGCGCTCCTGCCCCGGGGCGCGGTGGGGTCATGGCCGACGGTCGGAAAACATTGCCGCGTCCGCGAAGCACGGTCAGGGCCCTGGTCCTGCTCGCGCTGGTGCCCGCGGTGGCAGCCTCGGCCTTCATCGGCTACCGGCGCGTGCAGAGCTGGCGCAGCGCCGAGGCGCTGTTCCGCCCGTTGCGGGAGGCCCCCTACCGCCACCTGGATGCCCGCCTCACCTACGCGCGCGCCGACCTGCACCGCCCACTGGGCGCGCGCCGCGACGGCGCCGACCCGCCGGTGCTGGTCCCCTACCAGCACCTGTGGCAGCTCGAGCGCGCGGGCGAGGCCCAGGCCGTCGTCGCCGCCCACCTGCAGCTGGGCCAGCCCGCCCAGGCCCTCGCCCGCCTGCAATCGTTGCCACCCACCGCCGACGTCGAGAGCGACCGCGCCGCCGTCCTGCTGCTGGACCCCCGCACCCAGGAAGAGGCCCTCACCGCCGCCGATCGCGCCCTGGAGCAGTCCCCCCAGCACCCCCAGGCCCACTGGAACCGCGCCCTGATCCTGGAATCCCTCGGCCTCCCCCTCGCCGCCGCCGCCAGCTTCCACGCCGTCGCCGCCCTGAACGAACCGGGTTGGTCCGAGGAGGCCCGCGCCCGCGCCGACCGCGCCGCCTCCGCCTGGCAGCTGAAGGTCGCCTCCGCCGCCGCCGCCGACCGCGCCGTCGAGCCCCTGCGCCACGGCGACCTGCCCGACGCCGCCACCCTCGACCGCTACCCGGAACGCGTGCGTGCCACCTTCCTGTCCGCCCTGGAGAGCGCGCCTCCCGCGCAGCTCGATCGCCTGCGCGCCGTGGCCCGCGCGATCGACGACCAGCAACACACGACGTCCCTGGAGAAGCTGGCCGCCGATCCCGCGCGCGTGCGCCGGATGAAGCAGCTGTACGGCGCGCGGTCGGTCGGCAACGCCGAGGAGTACCTCCGGCTCGCGCAGCAGATTGCCGATCCGTTGCTGCAGATCCGGGCCTGGACGTTCCTGGGCCTGGCCCTGGCCAAGGACCGCGAGGCCGATCGCGCGCTGGCCGTGCATCAGCAGGGCCTGGACCACTGCGCGCGCGAGCGGCGCTTTCCCGAGGCCTGCCTGACCCTGAAGGTGCAGCTGGCGAAGTTCCACGGCGAGCGCCGCCACCTGCAGGCCGCCCGCCGCTGGGCCCTGGAGGTGCGCGAACAGAGCGAGCTGGCCGGGCTGCCTGCGTTGCGGGTGAAGGCCACCTTGCGGCTGCAGGCCATCGAGGACTTCCGCAAGCGCTTCGGCCTCGAGCGCGCCTACGCCGAGGAGCTGTCGCTCCAGGATCTGGACTGCCCGCTCCGCCAGTACGGCCGCGAATACCTGGCCAAGATCGCCGTCGCCCGCCAGCAGGACCTGGAGGCGCGCGCGCAGCTGGCGGCGGTGCAGACGTGTCCGGGAGCTCGCGTACGCTTCAGCACCATCGGGACCGAGGCGCTGGTCGAGCTGACGCGCGACCCGATCGAGGGCTGGCAGGCGGGCTGGTCGTGGCTGCAGGAGGTGCTGGCCGTGCAGCTGCAACCCGGTGCCGGCCTCGGCGTGATCGAACGCCTCGCGCACCGGATGTTCCAGGCGCGGTCGCTGGTGCTGCGCGACCCGGCCCGCGCACGGGATCTCCTCGCGCGGCTGGCCGACGAGGCGCGAACGCGGGCCGAAGGCGACGAGGTGGCCCAGATGATCCGCATCCAGGCGGTATCCGCGCTGGTCACGGAGGCGGCGGGCCGGGGAGACTTCGCGCGCGCGCTGGACGTGCTCGAGCGCGAGCAGACCGACGGCGCCGGCCGCCGGTGCCTGGCGGTGGCGGCGGCGGACTCGCGCCGCCGCATCTACGTGGTGCGCGGCCGGGACGGACAGACCAGCGGCGTTTATCGACCGGCGGTGCCCTACGACTTCGCCGCGCCCGCGCCCGAGACCTTTCCCGCCGAGCTGGTCGGCCGCCTGTCGGGTTGCGAGGACGTCGGCGTGCTGGCCACCGAGCCGATCGTGGGTGCACCCGGCCTGCTGCCGCCGGAGCTGGCCTGGGGCTACCTGCGCGGCCACCAGCCCGCCCCGCCGCTGGGCGGAACCGTCCGCCGCCTGATCGTGCGTGACGTGCGCACGCCGCCCGAGCTGGGACTGCCGGCGGTCGGCCGCGGCCCGGCCACCGCGGGCGCCCCCGACGAGGTCTTCACCGTTCTGACCGAGGCCGCCGCCACACCCACCGAGGTGACCCGCCAGCTGGACCAGGCCGACGAGATCGAGCTGCACGTGCACGGCATCCTCGACCGCGAGATCGCGGACGAGGCCGCCCTGGCGCTGGCGCCGGACGCGGACGGCGGCTCCAGCTTCCTCACCTCGGGCCAGGTACAGAAGATGCGTCTTCCGCGACGGCCCGGCGTCGTGCTGGGCGCCTGCCACGGCGCTCGCAGCGCCGGGTACGGGGCGTTCGAGTGGAACCTCGCCCTGTCGTTCATGCGCGCCGGCGCCCGCTGGGTGATCGCCTCGCCGCAGCCGGTGGACGACGCCGAGGCGGGGGCCTTCTTCCAGGAGATCTGGCAGCGCATCCGCGCCGGCGCCCCCGCCCCGGTGGCTTTGCGCGACACCCGTCAGTCGTCTCGATGGCACAGCAGCCACCCCGGGTGGACCCAGCAGGTGATTGCGTTTTATTGAACAGGAGCCAGCCCATGACCACGATCGATCCCGATGCCGTCCCGCCACCCGTACCCGCTTCACCGGCTTTCGTGACGCTGGGGGCTGCCGCCAGCTCCTCGACGCCCGAGCGCAGCGACCTCGTCATCCCCGAGATCCCCATCAACGAGCTGAACGCGGCCAAGCCGCTGTACAGCGGCCTGAGCGCGGCCCGGGCCATGCGTCTTCGCAGCGGTGCGGACGAGATGCGTGCCCTGGCCGAGATCGTGCGGGCGGCGCCGACACCCACCTTCGGCGCGTCCATCAACGCCCAGATGAAGGACGCCAAGGCCAAGGCCACGGCGACCACCGGTGGCACGACGGGCGTGACCAGGGCCGAGATCAGCCGCGCCAACAAACGAGCGGCGGCCTGGTACGGGTTCCTGTTGCAAGACCATTTCGAAAAACTGGGCGCAGGAGCGCGCGTCGATCTGAGCACGCGCCCCACTTCCGAGGTGGACCCGCCCCCGCCCGGCGACCCGCGGCGGATCCGCGTGAACCTGCGGGTGGACGTCAAGAGCCGGATCGGCTGGCTGGACGCCGGCCGGCCCAGCTTCGCGCGCCTGGGTGCCCCGCTGCCCGGCCAGGGATCACCTCCGGCCGCGGGGGCGGCAACCATCCTGGGCTACGAGAACATGACCAGCGAGCCGCTGAGGAAGATCGCCGAGGACAGTCTGACCGACAAGAGCAAGTTCGGGATCCGTTTCCTGGTCAAGCAGGGCACCTTCGTGGGCTGGGTCTTCCACCGCGATCTGCACAGACGCGTGATCGACGAATTCGGGTTCCTGACTGACGCCGAGGCGGACGTGCCAGTGGCCCGTCCCTGAGGGCCTCGGGCGACGAGCGGGGCGCGCGACGATGGTGGTGGCTTTCTGTACCGCGGTGATGAATCGCCGCTGGCAGCTGGAAGCCACCCTGGCCTCGAATCTGGAGGTCCTGGCGGGGACACGGCACCTGCTGGCCATCTGCGACTTCAACTCGACCGACGGCGTGGACCAGCTGGTCGGCTCGTTTTCCGACGCCATCGCCGCCGGCCGCCTGATCTTCTTCCGCACCTGCGAGCCGCAGCGGTTCCACAGCAGCGCGGCCAAGAACCTCGCGCACCGGCTGGCCCTGCGGCGGCGCCCCGACGTCCTGTTCAACCTGGACGCCGACAACTACATCACCGCCGAGACCCTGCAGATCGTCCAGACCGTGCTGGGCGACCACGCCGACGCCTGCCTGCACCACTGCACCGATCATTCGGGCGATGGCTCGGCCGGACGCATCGCCCTGGCCGCCGACCGCTGGCAGGAGCTGGGCGGCTACGACGAGGGGCTGCTGGGCGTTTCGTGGCAGGACATCGATTTCCTGTATCGGTGCCGGGCCGCCGGGCTGACCTACGTGCACCGATCCGACGGCCTGCGCCCGCCCGTGCCGAACACGATGGACCACCGGATCGCGAACATCGATCTCCCGCGGGATGTCGATGCCGCCAGCGCGAGCGAGGTGTACCAGTCCATCCTCAAGCGCAACATCCTCACCAGCTTCGGGCGGCCGGCGCGGTTGAGCTTCGGGGATCAGCGGCGGTTCCAGGGGGTGGTGAACTTCGCTGATCCCGTCACGGTGTGAGCGGCGGGGTCACAGGCGGAAGGTGGCGCTGAGGAAGGGCAGGGGGTAGCTGATGTTGGCGGAGTTCTTGATGATCATGGCGCCGGCCTCGGCGGCCAGGTAGCGGCCGTGAAGACGCAGGCCCAGCGACACGACCGGGGGGGACAGGTCCTTGTGCCCGCCGATGATCTGCGCGTCCTGGTCGTATTCGGCCAGCAGCTTCAGGTGTCGCCACAGGGCGATGGTGGCGGCGGCTGAATACAGCACCCGGCCGCCGTGCAGGCTGCCGCCCTCGCGGTAGATCGAGCTCAACACGCTGGCCGAGATCAGCGAGCGGCAGTCGTCGGTCAGACAGAGGCTGCCGATCAGGCCCAGCTGGGGGCGGACGTGGCGGGTCACGGTGTTGTCGCCCTCGCCGGGGACTGCGTATTGTTCCTGGGCGGCGTACATCAACCCGCCCAGGGCGGCCAGCCGCAGGTTGCCCGCGCGCAGGAACTGCCACTTCGCCGCGCCGATCACGGCGGCGTCGGGCGACAGCGGGCCGCCGCCCACCACCAGGGTGGATAGACCGATCTGCAGGTGGTCGGTGATCCCGTAGGTCAGGCCGGCGAGAAAGATGTCGTAGTCGCTGACGGTCAGGGTGCCGCGCGGCTGGGTCAGCGCGGTCGGCATGATCATGGCGCGGTCGCCGTTGGGGTCGTCGGCGATGCCGGGGTCGATGGCCGGCGGGGCGGGGACGCCGACCAGGGTCTGGGCGCGGGCCAGCGCGGGGGACAGGACGGCGGCAGCGATGGCGGCGGCGGTCAGGCGAAGGACGAGAGAACGGGGAGGGCGCATGGAGAGCTCCTGGTTGCGGGGCGCGTCTGTTTACCCGCGCCTGTACAGCAACCGTCGGGCCAATCGCGGACCCCGCCGCTGCGCGACCCGGCCCTCCCGACCGGGTCGCGATCACCACACCGGGCGGGCCGTTTCAGAACACGAAGGGGATGTCCACCTGGACGATCCGGTCCTTGCGGGTCTTCATGGGCGCGTCCAGCCCCTGCGCGTAGGCGATGCCCGGACGCAGCCAGCGGTTGCCCAGCTTGAAGTGCCCGCGCGGGCCGATGGCGAAGCTGATTGTCTCGCGGCGTTCGGGGAACATGGTCAGGACGGCCGGCGACGACAGCCAGCGCTGCATGCGCAGCTCGCCGCCCACCGACAGCTTGGGGATCACGAAGTACCCCAGGTGCAGGCCGGTGGTGAAGTTGGTGCGGCTGCTGTCCTTCTCGATGTCCGCGTGGCGCACGCGCACCAGCTGCAGAACCGTCGCTTCCACCTGCGCGGTGAAGCCGGCGCGGGTGTAGGCCAGGCCCAGGCCCGGGATGGCGGTGAAGTAGTTGACCGCGAACAGGGCGTTGTCCATCGCCGAGCGGGCGTTGATGCCGGCCGCGGCCGCCGCCGCGGTGGCGCTCATGCCGGCGGGCTTGTCGCCGCCCTGCCCGATGGGCACGGTGAAGCCGAGGAACACCGCCAGCTTCAGTCCCGGCGCCAGGTCGAAGGACGACGTCGCCCCCACCAGCGGGTTGACCAGGGCGTTGCCGCTGCCGGGCGCCGAGCCGGGCGCGTTGTGGATGTAGGCCAGCCGCACCAGCGGGGCGAAGCGCGGCAGCACCTTGTACGAGACCAGCAAGGTCGAGGCGACCGTGCTGGCGGACTGCCCGGCCAGCTCGTGGAACGACACGGTGGTGTCGGAACGGACAACGTTGGCGGCGGTGACCGGCCGCAGCTGCCAGGGCAGCGAATAGGGCGGCGGCGGGGGCGCCGGCGGCGGGGTTGCGTTCTGCACGCTCTCGCTGACCGAGGGCGGTGCCGGCGGTGGGGCCGCGGTCGCGCTGGCGGTCTCCGCGGTTGCCACGGTCGTGTTCTGTTGCGCCTGCGCCCAGACTGTCCCTGCCGGGCCGGCCGTCCACAGGACGCCGACCGCCACCAGACCACGCGCTCCGACGATTCTTTTCACGGGTGCCTCCTTCGTTTTCGGTGAGGCCCAGTGTCGGCTCCGCGGGTTTCTGGCGCTGATACCCACCGGTAAACGCAGGTAACTTCCGCGCGACCGCTCCCGCTCGCCGGCGCCGCCGCGCCCGCCGCGCTAACCGGGTCGTTACCGGCGGATAACCGGCGGGCGCGCTGCAAGAAATGGCGCCCCGCTCGTCCCTTTGAAGGGAGACCTTCGGAGCCGTCCGACGCGATATAAGCCACGTGCTGATGGGGGCGAGCAGCGCTGATGCGCCGGGACGGCAGGCGGAGGAGACTCTCCGCGGCGCGCACGCGATCGTCGGCCGTGGGCGCGAGCTGGACGAGATCGCCGCCGCGCTGGGAGAGGCCCTGTCCGGGCGCGGCCGCCTGCTGCTGCTGGTGGGCGAGCCGGGCATCGGCAAGACGCGCCTGGCGGACGAGGCCAGCCGGCTGGCGGCAGGGCGCACCGTGCCGGTGCTGTGGGGCCGGGCCTGGGAGGCGGGCGGCGCCCCCGCGTACTGGCCGTGGCTGGACGTGCTGGGCAGCCTGGTCGACCGGCTGGACAATCAGGCGCTGCGCGACGCCCTGGGCGACGCCGGCCCGCTGGTGGCCGCGCTGGTGCCCGGGCTGCGCATCCGCCTGGGCCCCGCCGCCGCCGCGGTGGCCGAACCGCCCAGCCCGGAAGCCTCGCGTTTCCGTCTGTGGCGTGCCGTTTACGCGCTGGTGCGGCGGGCGGCCGCGCCCGACGGCCTGATGATCGTGCTGGACGACCTGCATTCGGCCGACGACGATTCGCTGGCCCTGCTGCAGTTCATGGCCCGCGAGGTGCGGTCGACCCGCCTGCTGTTGCTGGCCACCTACCGCGACGTGGAGGCGCGCCTGTCCCGTTCGGCCGGCGAGCTCATCGGCCGCATCACCCGCGAGGGCACCACCGTGGCGCTGGGCCGGCTGGACCGGGAAGGCGCGGGCCTGCTGCTCCGCCAGCGCACGCCCGGGCTGGAGCCGGCGGTCGAGACGCGCATCTTCGACAGCACCCAGGGCAACCCGCTGTTCGTGCAGGAGATGGGGCGCCTGGTGGGCGAGCAGGGCGCCGCCATCCTGGGCACCGGCGCGCTGCCCGAGGGCGTGCGCGAGGTGATCCGCCAGCGCCTGGGCCACCTTCACCCCGAGGCCCGGCGTCTGCTGGACCTGGCCGCGGTGGCGGGCGACGAGATCGATCCCGCGCTGCTGGCCGCCGCTTCGGGGCGCGTGCCGGCGGCGGTGGCCGACGACCTGCAGGCGGCCCTGCGCGCGGCGGTGCTGGTGGAACGGAACGCGCGCCGACGCTTTTCCCACGATCTGGTGCGCGAGGTGCTGTACGGCGAGCTGTCCTCGACCGAGCGCCAGGCCCTGCACGGGGCGGTGGCAGCGGCGCTGGAGTCGCTGCGGGGAGGCGATACGGTGCCGCCGCTGGCCGAGCTGGCCCACCACGGCCTGGCCGGTCCGCCCGAGGGCCTGGCCCGCGCGGTGGACTACGC
>JBKPRZ010000827.1:0-3993 GCA_046734815.1 Myxococcota bacterium
CGCCCCGCGCGGTGGTCGTCCTGTGCCACGGGGTCAACTCCCACGGCGGCCAGTACCTGTGGCCGGCGCAGCAGTTCGTGGACCGGGGCTTCAGCGTCTATGCGCTGGACTTGCGAGGCCGTGGCCGCTCCGAAGGCGAGCGGTTCTACGTCGAGGACGTGGCCGAATATGTCAGCGACGTGGCCCGCACGATCGAGCTGGCGAAGTCACGCCATCCCGGCTTGCCGGTGTTCCTCCTGGGGCACAGCGCCGGCGGCGTCGTCTCGGCGACGTACGTGCTGGACAACCAAGCCGAGCTGGCCGGGTTCATCTGCGAGAGCTTCGCCTTCCAGGTGCCGGCGCCCGGCTTCGCCCTGGCCGCCATCAAGGGGCTGAGCCACATCGCGCCCCGTCTGCCCGTGCTCAAGCTGAAGAACGAGGACTTCTCGCGCGACCCGAAGGCGGTCGAGGCGCTGAACAACGACCCGCTGACGGCCAACGAAGCGCAACCCGCGATCACGGTCGCGGCGCTGGTGCGCGCCGACGAGCGGCTTCGCAAGGAATTCCCGACCATCACGCTGCCTCTGCTGATCATGCACGGCACCGAGGACCGCGCCACCGTCTGCCAGGGCAGCCAGTTCTTCCATCAGACGGCCGGCTCCCGGGACAAGACCCTGAAGCTGTACGAAGGGCACTACCACGATCTCCTCAACGATGTCGGCAAGGAGGGCGTGCTGGCCGACATCAAGACCTGGATCGACGCCCACCTGCCGCGCGGGTGACCCTGTACTGGTGGCGGCCGTCCGTGGCTCGACCGGCCCCATCCGCGTGCTGGGCGCCGGACATTCGTTCACCCCGCTGGCCGCCACCGACGGATTGACCGCACTGGGGACCGCCACCCACGGTGTTCGGCGCACCGGCTCGCAAGTGACCCGAGCACATCTCCACCCGCCACGATTCTTTCCTGTTTCGGTGGGCATGCCCTGTACCGAAACTTGCATTGCCGTGGTGTTTCGAAAGCCCTTGCCAGAACGGCGCGGCTGACTTGTAGTACCGCAGCGAGGGTGAAGATGAAAAAGTCGCACGCTTTTCTCCCTGCTTCGCTTGGTGTTTCTGCGGTCGTCGTCGGTCTGGTGGTCGCGCTGGCGTCCGTCGACGCCCGCGCCCAGGTCGCCGGCAGCATCACCGGCACGGTGATCGACCAGACTGGCAACCCGCTGGGCGGCGTGAAGATCACCGCCCGGTCGGACACCCAGATCGGCGGCACCAAGACCACCTACACGCAACCGGACGGCACCTTCCGCCTGCCCAGCCTGCAGCCAGGCTCGTTCGAGGTGCGCGCCAGCGCCGTCAACATGCAGGAGGTGCTGCAGCGGGGGGTGCAGGTCGGCATCACCAGCGCCACCGACGTCACCCTGGTGATGGAGGTCAAGGGCAAGACCGAATCGGTGCAGATCATCGAGAAGGCGCCGGTGGTCAGCACCACCGCGGCCAACGTGCGTACGGTCTACGACCTCGAGTTCGTCGAGGCGCTGCCCATCGACGGCCTGGCCACCAAGGTCGATCCCTTCGTCAACGCCAACACCCCCGGCGCCGGCGCCGGCGGCGACCGCTACCGCGGCGGCAACAACCGCCAGAACCAGTTCATGGTCGAGGGCTTCACCATGGGCAACCAGCGCTACACCATGAAGTCGCTGGCCACCATCGAGGCCCAGACCGCCGCCTACGGCGCCGAGAACGCCGCCGCCCAGGGCGCCGTGGTCAACATGGTGACCAAGTCCGGCTCGAACAAGTTCGAGTTCGACGTCAGCGGCTTCTACGAGGACACCCGCCTGTCTCCGTTCGGCGGCACCGACCGCCGGGCGCCCACCACCCGGTTGAACATCAACCCCGGCTTCTCGGGCCCCATCATCAAGGACAAGTTCTGGTACTACCTGAACATCGAGGCCCGTCACGAACGGCGGGGCTGGGATCCCGATCCAGCCGGCTTGATGCCCACCCTCCACGACGAGCAGACCTTGCTGGCCCGGGGCAGCTTCAAGCTCACCTACCAGCTGAACCCGCGCCACAAGATCTCCAGCTTCTCGATGTACAACCGCGAGAGCTGGGACCACATGAGCGACGGCAACTACGAGCGCGACAACACCGCGCTTTACAACTCGCCGCGCATGAGCGCCTTTTCCGGCCTGACCTGGGAGGCGCTGCTGGCCGACAGCCTGTTTTACCGGGCCCAGGTGGGCCTGCAGGGCTGGGAGACGCTGTACATCCCCCAGAACTGCAGCATCGACCCGAATTGCCGGGACATCCCGCCCATCGAGACCTCCCCGCCGCAGGTGGCGAAGGGGCAGAACTACGACGCCCTCCAGCGCGAGCAGTTCCGCAACTTCGAGGTCATCAACACCCTGGAATGGTTTCCGCGCTGGGAGGCGCTCGGCACCCACGACCTCAAGCTGACGTCCCGCTACCTGCAGAAGACCGAGACCTACTACCAGACCGTCCCCGGCGACCGGAAGACCTTCCTCGCCGGCGGCCGCTTCGAGCGCGAGATCGAATATTTCTCCAACGACCCCCGTCTGGACGGCGAGGCCCGCCACGGCTTCTTCATCCGCGCCGCCACCGGCACCATGCTGGTCAACTCGCTGACCGACTCGGTCCGCCTGGGTCGCTTCCTCACTGTCAACGGCGGCCTGGCCCTGACCACCACGAGGAGCGACACCAACGCGGCCCGCGGGGGCATCAACCTCAACGCCCTCACCCCGCACATCTCCACCGTCTGGGACGTCACCCGGGACGGCCGCACGGTGTTGCGCGGCAGCTTCGCCAACTATGTCGACGCCGACGCGGTCCGCATCTCCCGCTACGCCCTGGGCGACCAGGTCTCGCGCGAGTGCCGCTGGGACGAGCCCAGCCAGGCCTTCAACCAGAACTGCGAATACCGGGGCGGCGCCAGCAAGGCCACCTTCGGCCTGCCCTGCGGCCCGCTGGGCTACTGGCCCGACGGCACCCGCTGCCAGCAGCAGCTGGCCCTGCCCCGCATGTGGGAGTACACGCTCGGCTTCGAGCGCGAGCTGGTGCCGGGGATCAGCCTGGGCGGCGACCTGGTCTACCGCAAGTTCACCAACCCCTACGAGCTGGTCGAGACAAACCGCATCTGGAACAACGCCGGTTCGGGTCTGGCCACGGTGGGCGGCTACCGCAACGGCCGTCCCGAGCAGATCCAGGACATCGAGACCCCCGACAACGCCGGCCGGCGCTACAAGGGCGTCACCGCGGTGGTGCGCAAGCGCGAGGGCCGCTTCAAGATCCAGATGGGCTACACCTGGAGCCACCTCGACGGCAACGTCGACAACGGCGGGGACAACAACCTGTACGGCGACATCCCCGGCCGCGACGTGTTCCTGTGGGGACCGCTGCAGGACGACCACCGCCACGACATCCGCGGCTCGCTGGTCTATTCGATGACCAGCTGGCTGTCGTTCGGCTCGACCTACAGCTACACCTCGGGCGCCCCCTACAGCCGCCTGTACCGCAACCAGATCAGCGGGCGGTCGGAGGACCTGCGGGCGCGCGTGGGTCTGACCCCGGGCACCGACATCAACGATCCCAACGACGACCGCGAGCTGCGCCTGCCCGACATCCAGCGCCTGAACCTGCGGCTGGCGGCCAATCTCCGGGAGATCGTGGGGCAGAACCTCGAGCTGTCGCTGGACTTCCTCAACGTCCTCAACCTGCGCACCACCACGGCGGTGATCACGGACAACGGCCCGAACTTCGGGGCTCCGCGCACCTTGATGGCCGCGACTCTGATGCGGCTGGGCGCACGTTTCCGCTACTGACCTGTCACCGATCGATCACCGGCGCGCTTTGACCTGACGGCGCTCCGGCGCCAAGATGGAGGGACGCCATGCGCCCGACGCGCGCGCTGTCTCTACCGCTGTCCTTGCTGTGCCTGGCCGCCGGGCTGCCCGCCCGGGGGGCCCCCCAGCCAGGCCCGGCGCCCGCACCGGCCGCACC
>JBKPRZ010000828.1:0-13192 GCA_046734815.1 Myxococcota bacterium
CACCAGTCCCGCGGCGGCGGGGCGGCGTTGCTGGTGCTGGTGGCCCTGGCGACGATCACCGGCCGGCGCCGGCGGCGGTAGGCCGTCAGGGCGACGAGCGGCGGAGCAGCCGGAGCAGGGACCAGCGGCGCGGTCGATGGACGGGCGGCGGGGGCGGCGTGCGGGCCGGACCGGTGTCGTCGGG
This sequence comes from Myxococcota bacterium, assembly GCA_046734815.1. Lineage (GTDB taxonomy): Bacteria > Myxococcota_A > Polyangia > Fen-1088 > Fen-1088 > CAVYGB01. Next base: position 185 of record JBKPRZ010000828.1, read on the forward strand.
AGCGCGCGGGGCCGGCGCGCCGTTCGGACCGAAGGCGCTGGCGCCCAGCCCCATCAGCCCGGGGCCCTCGCGCATGTCGTGGTGCCACTTGTGATCCATGGCCTCGAAGGTGATCCGGGTGCCGCAGGTGGGGCAGATGGTGGCGTCGAACGGGCGGCCGCAGACGTGACAGCGTCCGCGTGCGGCGACCCGGCCGAGCAGGCGGTCCAGGGCCCGGCGGGCATCGTCGCGGCCGCGCAGGGCGAGGAACGGGCAGGGGGAGGATTCCGCCAGGCCGGTGGCGGGCCCGTGGGCCATCACCGAGCGATCCTGCCGGTGCACGCCGAGCACGATGAGGCCGGCGCGCTCGTCTCGAGCCACACGCGCGAGCTCGTGGGCCGGATCGCCGATGCGCACGAGCGCGCCGGCGGAGACGCCCTCCAGCCACGACGGGGTGTAGACCGCCAGCCGCTCGCGTGCGACGCGGGCCGACCCTTCGTCGTCCGCGACGTGCACCAGCAGCAGCCGGGCCGCGAACGCGCGCGCCATCTCGGCGGCACCGGCGCAGGCCAGGTCGGACTCCAGGGTGAAGTCCATCCCGCACACGATGGTGTCGATCCGTCCCGCCCCCACCAGCGAGGCTGCCTGGGCCATTCTTCTCTCCTCCTTTCAGCTGGGGCCGGCCCCTCGGGAAGCCACCGCCCGCGCCAGCTGGATGCCGGCTTCCGCGGTCCGCCCGTCGGGGTCAACGGAGGGATCGTAAGCCGCCAGCGCGGCGGCGGCGACCTGAAACCGCGCGCAGATCCGCGCGACCGCCTCCTGCACCTGCGCCCGGGACAGCCCCTGCGGGGCGGCATAGGTGTTGGCCGGAGCGTCTGCCGGATCGTGCACGTCCAGGTCCAGATGCAGATACACGCGGCGCACGCGGCTGGCCAGTCCGGCGAGCCCCGCTTCGAAGGCGGTGGCGTCCCCGGCGCGCAGCCCGTCAGCCCGTATCCAGGTCACCTGCGAGGCATCCAGCAGCGCCCGCTCGCCGGGGTCCAGGTCGCGCGCCCCTACCAGGACCACGTCGCGGTCGGCGGTGGGGGCGAACCCCGAGATGGTGCTGGCCAGCGTCCGCCAGCAGCGACCGGTGGCCACCGCCAGCGCCATCCCGTCGAAGTAACCCGAGGGCGATGTCTCGGGGGTATTGAAGTCGCCGTGGGCGTCGAACCAGACCGCCCCCGACTCGCGACCCAGCGCCGCCATCGTGCCCAGCGCGCTGTTGCAGTTGCCCGACAGCACCAGCGGCAGGGCCCCGCGCGCGAGCGCGCCCGCCGCGGCCTCGGCCACCTGCTGCGCCAGATCCACCGCCACCTGCGCCTCCACGCGGAAACGGCAGCGTGTCTCCACGGTCCGGACGTTCACCCGGTGCCCGTCGGCGGTCAGGCGCTGGACCAGCCCCGCGTCGAGCATCCGCTGCGGGCCGCGTCCCATCCGCTCGAGGCGCAGGCCGGTGTCATAAGGAACGACGATCAGCTCGACATCCCGGGACATACCCCGAACTTACCGCAGCCGCGCGCGCCGCACGGCGGTCCGTCAGGCCGGCTCCGGCATGGGCGAGACGCCGGATTCCGCCAGCTCCTCCTCCTCGCGCTCCTCCTTGGAGGCTGCCACCGGCGTCAGCGGGAGGTCGCGCGCCTGCAGCGGCGTGACCGCCGGGCCGTTGAGCACGTGTCCGGCGGGGTCGAACCGGCTGCCGTGGCAGGGGCAGTCCCAGCTCTTCTCGGCGGTGTTCCAGTTGACCAGGCAGCCGAGGTGGGTGCACACGGGCGACAGCGCGTACAGCTCGCCGGCCTGGTTGCGGTAGACCGCCAGCCGCTCGCCCCGGATGGTCAACAGCGCGCCCTCGCCGGGCGGCAGGCTCGCGGCCGGATGGTGGTGCCGGCGCAGCCGGTCGGCCACCAGGTGCGTCGGGTAGTCGACGTTCTCGCGCACGAACTCCTTGACCGCCGCCAGCGGCTTGATGCGGGTGGCGTCGTACAGCTGGGCGTACGGGTTGGCCAGCCCCTGCACCTGGTCGCTCAGGATCATCGCCGCCAGGGTGCCGCCGGTCATGCCCTGGCCGGCGTAGCCGGTGGCCACATAGACCCGGCTGGACAGCGAGTTCTTGCCGATGTACGGAAGGCCATCGACCGGTTCGATGATCTGCCCCGACCAGCGATGCTCGACGGGCAGGTTGCCGAAGCGCTGGCGCACGAAGGACTCCAGGCGCTCGAACGGCTCGTTGGTGTCCGCGCGCTGCCCGACCTTGTGGTCCTCGCCGCCGACGATCAGCACCTCACGCCCGTCGGGCAGGCGCTGGCTGCGCACGTAGTGGTAGGGATCGTCGCAATCCCAGAACAGCCCCCGCGGCCCCGGTCCCGGCAGGCGCAAGGCCAGCACGTAGGTGCGATAGGCGGCGATCTTGGTGTGCAGGAACACGCGGTTGGTGATCGGCACATGGGCCGCCACCAGCACGTGCTCGGCCAGCACCGCTCCGTCGGGAGTGGAGACCTTGCAGGGGGTGCCGTCGTGGACGTCCAGGGCCGGGGTCTCTTCGAAGATGCGGCAGCCGTCGCCTTCGAAGGACGTCGCCAGCGCCTGCAGATAACGGAGAGGATGGAACTGGGCCTGGTCGGGAAAGCCGAGCGCCCGCTGCACCGGGAAGGGCAGGGGGAGCGTGTCGGTCAGGGCCGAGGGGATGCGCAGCTGCTTGCAGGTGGCCGCTTCGGCCTCGATCGCCTCGACCTGCTCGGGCTTCTCGGCGTACAGGTAGCCGGTCACGCGCTCGAACTGGCAGTCGATCTGCAGCTCCTGGACGAAGCTGGCGATGCGAGCGATGGCCGCTTCCTGCGAGCGGTGGACCGCCGCGGCGCCGTCGCTGCCGAACTTGGACACGATGCTGCGGTAGCGCTGGTCGATGGCCGAGGTGATGTGGGCGGTCGTCCGTCCGGTTTCGCCCGCACCCAGCTGCCGGGCCTCCAGGACAGCCACGGTCTTGCCAGCGCGTTTCAGCAGACAGGCCGCGGTGATGCCCGTGATCCCGCTCCCGATCACCGCCACGTCCACCTGGATCTCCCCGCGCAGCGACCGATGCCGCGGCGAGGGATCCACCCCATCGGTCCACAACGAGCTCGTGTAACTGGGCATCCCGACTCCTCGGGGCGAAGATGGGACCGGCCCCCCCGAGACGGGAGTGCCGGGGGGTGCGCGTCGGCGGCGCAACCTTTTCCGACCCCTGCTACCCTTGAGGCATGAAGCTCGGCCGGCCGGTGTATGTGGCGGGTGTCGGTATGACCCGGTTTCACAAGCCCGGGACCATGGATTACCCCGAGCTGACGCGGGAGGCGGCGACGGCCGCGCTGGCCGACGCGGGCGTCCGCTACGAACAGATCCAGCAGGCCTTCGTCGGCTACGTGTACGGCGAGTCGACCTGCGGCCAGCGCGCGGTCTACCAGCTGGGCACCACGGGCATCCCGGTGTTCAACGTCAACAACAACTGCTCGACCGGATCGACCGCGCTGATGCTGGCCTACCAGGCGGTGGGGGCCGGGATCTCCGAGTGCGTGCTGGCGCTGGGCTTCGAGAAGATGGAGAAGGGCTCGCTCACCACCAAATACGCCGATCGGGCCAACCCGCTGGAGCCGCACTTCTCGGTGATGGCGCAGGTGCAGGGGCGGAGCGAGGCACCGTTCGCCGCCCAGATGTTCGGCGGGGCCGGGCGCGAGTACATGCAGCGGTACGGCACCACCGCCGCCCAGCTGGCCAAGATCGCGGTCAAGAACCGCCGCCACGGGGTGGACAACGAACGGGCGCAGTTTCGCAAGGCCACCTCGGTCGAGGAGGTGCTGGCCTCGCCGATGATCTTCGAGCCGCTGACCAAGTTCCAGTGTTGCCCCACCACCGACGGCGCCGCCGCGGCGGTGGTCTGCTCGGCGGAGTTCGCCCGGCGGCAGGGGATCGACCGACCGGTGGTCATCAAGGCGATGTCGCTGAAGACCGATCTGCCGAGCTCGTTCCAGGAACGATCCATGATGAAGATGGTGGGCCAGGACATGACCCGGGCGGCGGCCGAGGAGGTGTACCGGGAGGCGGCGGTCGGACCGGACGACGTCGACGTCATCGAGCTGCACGATTGCTTCACCGCCAACGAGCTGATCACCTACGAGGCGCTGGGTCTGTGTGGCGATGGCGAGGCGGGCAAGCTGATCGACGACGACGCCGTCACCTACGGCGGGCGCTGGGTGGTCAACCCGTCGGGCGGCCTGCTGTCGAAGGGCCACCCGCTGGGCGCCACCGGCCTGGCCCAGTGCTTCGAGCTGAACCAGCAGCTGCGCGGCCTGAGTGGCAGCCGTCAGGTCGAGGGGGCTCGCATCGGTCTCCAGCACAACCTGGGGCTGGGCGGCGCCTGCGTGGTCACCCTTTACGCGCGCGACTAGGGTAGCGGCGACCGGGGGCGCGGGATGGCCAGCTGGTCCAGCCAGCGGGCCAGCGTGCGCCGGTTGATCCCCAGGCGCTCGGCGGCCTGCTTCTGGTTGCCGCCGCAGGTGGCCAGCGCCTCCATCACGCGCGCGCGGCGATCGCCGGGTGAGGGGCCGGGTGCTGGCTCGCGGGTCGGCGGGATGGGGCCGAACCCGAAGGAAGAGGGCAGGTGGGCCGGGCCGATCACGCCGTCGCGGGCCAGCAGCACCGCCCGCTCGATGGCGTTGCGGAGCTCGCGGACGTTGCCCCGCCAGGGGTGCTCCAGCAGCCGGGCGCGCGCCTCCTCGGAGATCTGCACGCCGGCGCGGCCCAGCTCGCGCGCGGTGCCGGCGGCGAAGCGCTCGGCCAGCGGCACGATCTCGCCCCGCCGCTCGCGGAGCGGCGGCACGCGCAGGACCGAGCCGGCCAGCCGGTAATAGAGATCCGCCCGCAGCTCGCCCTGCGCGATGGCGTCCTCCAGGTCGCGGTTGGTGGCGGAGACGAAGCGGGCCAGCACCGGTCGCGGGGACAGCCCACCGACCCGGTGGGCGGCGCCGGCCTCCAGCGCACGGAGCAGCTTCGCCTGCAGCGGCAGCGGCAGCTCGGCCACTTCGTCGAGGAACACGGTGCCGCGCCCGGCCACCTCCAGCAGACCGGGCTTCTCCCGCTCGCCGCCGGTGAAGGCGCCGCGCTCGTGCCCGAACAGCTCGCTCTCGAACAGGCTCTCGGTCAGGGCGGCGCAGTTGATCCGCACGAACGGGTGGGCGGCGCGGGGCGAGGCCTGGTGGATCACCTCGGCCAGGTGTTCCTTGCCCACCCCGGTCTCGCCGACGATCAGCACCGGCAGCCGGCCGGCGGCCAGGTCCTCCGCCTCGCGGTACACCCGCTGCATCCCGGCGTCCAGGACGACGGGCGGATCGGGGCGGGGGCCGGGTGGCGGAGGAAGGGGCAGGAGCTGGGGCATGGTCCCTCCACCCCGGAGACACGGGCCCGCCCGGTTTGTTGCGCGTCTATCGACCGGGACCCAGGCTCAGCTCGATCCGGCTGGCGACCAGGCGCAGCAGGCTCTCCAGCTCGCGCGGCTCCAGGCGCAACCGGGCCAGGATGCGGGCCCGCAGGTCGGTGAGCAGCGCCTGACGGGCCCGCTCGAGACGGCGCAGGGCGGTTGCCCGGTGCACCCCGGCCAGGGCGCCCAGCTCCTCGAGGCTGAGCCCGTCGATGTAGCGCTGGCGCAGCAGGTTCTGGTCGGAGGCCTGCAGCGCCGCGAGGCTCTCGCGCAGCGCCTCGGCAAAGGCCGGGCGGTAGCGTGCCTTGAGGAAAGAGAGCTCACCGTCCCGGTCGTCCTGCAGCCGGGCGGCCAGCTCGCGATCGTCGGTGGCCACCTCGTGCACCCCCCGGCCGGCGTTCAGCGCCAGCCGCACCGCCGCCGTGCGCACCCAGCGCCGCAGGCTGCCGACGCCGGCGTAGTCGGCCACCCGCCGGTGCCCGCGGGCATCGGGCGCCAGCAGCCGGGTCCGCACCAGCTGGGCCAGGTCGTCGGCGTCGGCGCCCGGCGGCGCCAGCCGGGCCAGCGATCCGGCCAGCGGCACCAGGCAGGCGCGGTCGAAGGCGGCCAGGGCCACGGGCAGCCCCTGCGCGCACGCCGCCGCCAGGTAGAGATCGTCGGTCCGCACCGCGGCCAGCGCGGCGTCCAGCGGGCGGTCGGGGGGGAGCCGGGCGGCCAGGTGGGCGAAGTACCGACCTTCGTCCAGCGCGACGCCGGGGTTGGCGGCCCGGGCGCTCGCCAGGAGGCGGGCGCACAGCCCGGCCCAATCGGCGTGCGCATCGGCCTCCGCCCGGAGGGGGGGCGGTAGCGCTGCGCGAAAATCCTCCGAGGGGGGCATCAGCGTTGGGATAAAATGTGCCAGAAAGCTTCACCCGCCGGCAAAGCGGGCAAGATGAACCCCACGGAGGTGCCCGCAAACGCATGCACTGCCTGGACACCGTCCGCACCGCTGCGCTCGTGGCTGGCGCCTTGCCCGCCGGCGATCGGGCCGTGGTCGAGCGCCACCTGACCGGCTGCGGCCGCTGCCGGCGGCTGGTGTCCGAGGCGGCGCGCGACCCCAGCTTCCTCGGCCGCGCGACCGAGGTGGGGTACGCCGGCGCGGGTGAGCCGGGGCGACCGCCCCAGCCCGGCGAGAAGGTGGGCCGCTTCCTGATCCGCGGCGTGCTGGGCACCGGCGGCATGGGTGTCGTGTACGACGCCTACGACGAGCAGCTGCAGCGCCCGGTCGCGCTCAAGCAGCTGCGCCCGCGCCGGTGCGGCGAGGGCGATAGCCCGCCGGGTGACGAGACCTGGCTGCCCGAGGCGCGCGCGCTGGCCCGGCTGGACCACCCCAACATCGTCACCCTGTACCAGGTGGTGCCCCACGCCGGCACGCATTTCCTGGCGCTGGAACGCGTGGACGGCGTCACGTTGCGGGTGTGGCTGCGCGCGCGCCGCCGCACCACCGACCAGATCCTCGACGTCTTCCTGTCGGCGGCTCACGGCCTGGAAGCGGCCCACGCCGCCGGAATCATCCACCGCGACTTCAAACCCGACAACGTCCTGGTGGGCCGTGACGGCCGCGTGCGGGTGGCCGACTTCGGTCTGGCCATGCCCGCGACCGCCAGCGGACCGGTGGCCGCCGCCGGCACGCCCCGTTACGTCGCGCCCGAGCAGGCGCGCGGCGAACTGCCCGACGCCCGCTCGGACCAGTACAGCTTCGCGGTGGCGCTGCTGGAGGCGGTCAGTGGCGCGACGCCCGCGCCCGCGCCCACCGGCGCCACCGACCCGGTGCCGCTGCCGCTCGACGACCTGCCGCGGGGGCTGTGGGCGGTGATCAGCCGGGCCCTGGCGGTACGCCCGGGCGATCGGTTCCCCAGCGTGGCCGCGCTGATCGCTGCGCTGGTGGGCGCGCGGCGGCGGCGTCTGGTGCGCCGCCGGTTCACCACCGTCGCTGTGGCGGCCAGCGTGCTGATCGGCGCCACCGCCCAGGGTGCCTGGCGCGCGCACGTCGAGACGGTGCTCGCCCGCCAGCGGCTGGAGGCGGCCCGCGAGTCCGCGGCTCACAAGACCCGGGAGGCTGCCCTGCTGCGCGTGCGCGAGCAGGCGCTGTCCGAGGAGGCAGTGGAGACGGCCCGCGAGGCGGAGGCGCTGCGGGCCCAGATCGCCAGCCTGGTGGGCGAGCTGAGCGCGGCCGGCGGGGCGGGCGAAGAGGCGCGGACCCTGCGCCGGACCCTGCGCCAGCGCAACAACCAGCTGCGCGCTCTGGCCCAGCAGCTGGCGCATGTGCGTGATGGAGTCGGCAGCGATGGGCCTCCCAGCGGCGGGGCTGCGGCTGCCTCCCCGCTGCCCTGGACCGACGACAGCCCCCACCCGTTCGTGGTCGAGCGCCAGGTGCGCCGGCTGTCGCGCGAGCTGCAGGCCTGCCTGGTCGGCGCCGACGGACGGATCAACCTGCCGGTGGATCTGGGCGCCAGCCTGCTGATCACCGCCTCGGGCGTGACCGCGCGGGCCGAGGTCACCGGCGTTGTCGATCCCACCCGCCGCGCCTGCCTGGCCCGGGTGCTGAGCGGGCTGCGCATCCCGCCCTTCCAGCGGCCGGCCGTGCGGGCCTACGTGCTGTCGCTGTCCTGGCTGGGGCTGGAAGCGCGCATCCACTCGGTGGAGTGACATCGCCTCACCTCTCCTCGGCCGCAACCGGGGAGGCCTCGCGAACAAGCTCGGTGATCACGCCGGCCGGGAACATCATCACCGGCGCGTAGCCCGGCTGGGGACGGATCTCGTCAGCCAGCGGGTACTCGTTGGGCCGCAGCTGGCTCAGCTCGGACTCGCACAGCGCGGACCAGCCGTCGAAGCGCGACCGCTCCTGGGCCCCCTGCAGACAGAGCTGGTAGCCCTGCAGCGCCTTGCGCTCCAGCGGTTCGGCCGCATCGTCCAGGTGGTCGCAATAAAGGTCGCGCGGGCTGCGGCCCCACTGGTCGCCCTCCTTCAACCACCGCGGGATCGGGGCGGTGGACAGCTGGTTGGCGTAGTTGGCCCACACCTGACCGATGCGGGCCAGCGCGGCGATGGTCCAGTCGGCCACCCGGAAGTCCAGCACCCGGTCGTAGGTCCCCTTCCGCTGCGCGCTGGGGCCGGCCAGCGAATCGGCCAGCCGGCTCTTCTCGTCGAGGTAGCGCTTCAGCACGCGGGCCTCGGCCTGGTATTTCTTGCGGGCGGCGGCGGCCCGGCGCGCGGACAGCAGCGGGCTGGGCGGCTGGAGGTCCAGGCCCTCGGGAAACTTCAGCGCCAGCAGCGCCTCGTAGCTGCGCTCGCCCTGGTAAAAGGTGGCCCCCGCCGCGGCGGAGGTGGCCAGCACCCCGCGGGTCTGCTGGTCCGGCCCCGCCGGGATGCGGGCCAGCACCGCGCCGCCGGCGTATAGCTTCAGCACGGCGGCGAAGTGTTGCTGGGCCGCCCGCGCGTCCGCGGGGGCACGCGGCACCACCGTGATGTGCGAGCGGGACAGCGGCCCGCACTGGTTGCTGGCCTTCTCCTTCACCTTGCGCTTGCCCGCGCGCGATTGCCGGTTGATCTCGTCGAAGGCGCGCTGGCGGGCGGTGGTGCTGGCGCGCATGACGATCAGGCAGGCGCCCTGCTCCCCCTCGCGCGGGCAGGACCGCTTCCACAGGTGCTCGCCCAGCTTGAAATGGGCGATGATCTCCTTGTCCACGCTGCCGCGGGCGGCCCAGGTCGCAAGGTAAGCCTGCAGGTGGGCGACCTGCAGGTCGGGGCGATTCTGCTTCTCGTAGATCTCGCCCATCTGGAAGAAGGCGTCGGCGGCCTCGCGCGGGCGGCGGGCCCCGTACAGGCGCACGAACTCTTTCAGGTCGGCCAGGGCGCGGTCGTAGTCGCCCATCGCCGCCCGGAAGGTGTAGGCGTTGCCCAGCGCCTGGGGCGAGTCCGCCTCCCCGGGGAACCGGGAGGCGAACCGCTCCAGATGCTTGGCGGCGTGGTCGTAGACCGCGATCTGCTGGTAGCTGCCGGCCAGATCGTGCTGCGCCCGCTGGGCCAGCGGGTCGTCGGGGTGCATCTCGATCAGCTGGTTGCGCACCGCCACCGCCTGGCCGACCAGGCGCGCCTTCGAGAAGCAATAGGCGGCGTCGTGCAGGCGCTCGGCGTGCCGGGGGTGGTCGGGCAGCGACTCGGCCGCCTGCAACATGGCCTGACCGCAGGCCCGCCAGTTGCGCGCCCGCTCGTGCTGCTTGCCCTCGCGCACCAGACCGTCGCTGCGGATCGAGACCAGCTGCCGGCTGAAAGCGGCGTCCCGCACCAGCGCCGGCGTGGCCATGAACCGGTCGATCCAGCGCAGCACCTCGGCGGGGCGGTCCAGCGCGTTCAGCGAATCGAGCAGCAGGTTGGCCGCGATGATGGCCAGCGGGTCGTCGGGGTGCCGTTCCACCAGCTCGGCGAAGCCGCGCGCCGCCGGCTCGAAGTGGTTGTTCTCGTAGTAGACGCGGGCCTTGTTGTAACGGACCTTGACCGCCTCGGGGGCGTCGGGCGCGATCTTCAGGAACGTGTCGATGGCCGCCACCAGGCTGGTCTCGGTGGGCGAGATCTCCCGCGGCCGCAGCGCCGCTTCACCGGTCTGGTCGCGGGCCGGCGGGCGGGCGGCGTCGTCGATGTCGAGCAGGTTCTTCCAGGCCAGCACCGCCGCCCAGGCCGCCTCGCGCGCCCACTTTCCGCCGGGCTCGGCCTGCACCACCTGCCGGTATTGCTCGGCCGCCTCCTTCCAGGCGCGCACGCTCCACAGCACCTCGCCGTAGAAGTAGCGCAGCTCGCTGGCCTCCTTCTCGCCGCCGAAGCGCTGCAGGTGGTCCTGGTACAGCTCGCGCACCAGCAGGTAGGTGTCCGGGTTCTTTGTCTTCTGCGCCTCGTGGTGCCAGACCTGGGCCAGCTCGCGGCCGGTGTCGTGCAGCGCCACCCGGCACTCGGCCAGCCGGTCGCCCCGGGCCTCGCGGATGCCGGTCAGGCGATCGTAGGCCACCCCCAGCCGCCGGATCTCCTGCACCTGCTCGCGCTTGTCGCCCGAGGACTGGGTGTTGCGCACCACCTTGGTCTGCCACTCGCACAGCCGGGGCGAGTCCGGGTGCAGGGCCATCATGCGGTGATAGACCTTGGTCGAGTCGACGAACATGCCCTGCTCCCAGTACAGCTCCGCCAGCGCCTCCAGCATGCGCGGCGCCTGCTCGCCGCCCACCCGCGCGCAGAACTCCCAGGCCCGATCCGAGGGCGCGCCGCTGCGGGCGTAAGCCTTGACCGCGTCGCCCTGGGCCGCGCGCTCCAGTGCGCGGTTGGCCAGCCGGTCGCCGCCCGCCTGGCCGGTGCGGGCCAGCTGGATCACCTGCACGAACGTGCTCAGCGCGCCCTTGTGGTCACCCAGGTTGATGTCGCACCAGGCCCGCTTGTACAGCGCATAGCCGTAGATCGTGGTCTTCGGGAACTGGATCACCTTCTCGTAGAACTTGCGGGCGGCGCTCACCTCGCCCTGGTCGAAGTAGAACTGCGCGAAGGCCAGGTAGGCGTCGGGGATGTAGCGTGAGGCCGGGTACTCGCGGATCAGCCGCAGGTAGAACTCGCGCGCATGGTCGTGGCGGTTGTCGCCGGCCAGCAGGGTGGCCAGGCGGTACAGCGCCTCGTCCATGCGCTGGTAGCTGCCGTAGCGGACCACCGCCAGGTAAGACTCCACCGCCTGGCGCTTCCAGGTGGCCTCCTGCGCCTCGTGCGCCTTCTGCTCCTGTTCCAGCCGGACGCGCTCGGCGCCGCGGGCCTCGAAGATGCGCTGGTCGAGGGCCCGGGCCAGGAAGCGGAAGTGGCGCTGCTGCTCGGCGTACACCTCGGCGATGCGAAAGTGCAGGTCGGGGCGGGCCGTGTCGTCGGGCGCGGTCACGCGCAGCAGGCGCAGGTACTTGTCGAGCACCACCTGGTTCAGCTGGTGGATCTTCTCCTGACGCTCACCGATGAACTGATCGAGGGTCAAGGCGGGCCGGGTGGGCGCGGGGCGCGCTGGGGCGGGGCGGTCCGGGCGGGTGAGCGCCGTCTGCGGCACGGTCGGCACCACCGTCTCGGTCTTGCCGTGCCGGGGCGGGGGCGCAGCGGCCGCGGCGGAGGGGATCAGCAGGAGGCCGGCCATCACGGCGACGGGTCGCATGACCCGCCTCCAGTGCACCCGCCGTACCGGGGGAAAAGCCCAGGAGGATGCCAGAGGCGCGGAGGGGTCGCGTCGCCCGGGGGCGTGCGCTGTCGCCCGAAGCGACGTCACGCCCGCGGCGGGATCAGGGCGGCGCGGGCAGACGGCAGGTGACCACCAGACCGCCGGCGGGGCGGTTCTCCAGCTGCACGCGGCCGCCGTGCGCCTCGACGATCTCGTTCGACAGCGCCAGCCCCAGCCCGCTGCCGCCGGGCTTCGAGCTGTAGAACGGCACCAGTGCCCGGCGCAGCACCTCCTCGTCCATGCCGCGACCGCGGTCGGCCACCCGCAGGAACGCGCCCCCGTCGGCTGCCAGCTGGACCGACACGGCGACGTCGGCCTCGGCACTTTCCGCCTCGCGGGCGTTCTTGACCAGGTTGATCAGCACCTGCTGCAAGAGGGTCGGGTCGAACCACCCCGGCCGCTCGGGCAGGGCCCCCTCGATGCGGAACGGGACCAACCGCCGCACCCCCTCGAGGAACTCGCCCCAGGCCATCGGCTGCGGGCGCGGACGCGGCGTGCGGGCAAAAGCGGCGTATCCCTCCAGGAAGCTGGCCAGGTGGGTGACCCGCTCGGAGATGGTGTCGAAGATCTCGCCCAGCCGGTGGGCGTGCTCGGGGCGGGTCATGACCTGTCCGGCCGAATGCACAAGCGACCGGATCGGCGCCAGCGAGTTGTTCAGCTCGTGGTTGATCACGCGGATGGCGTGTTTCCAGGCCTCCACCTCGTGCCGGCGCAGCTCGGGGGTCAGCCGCTCCAGGGTGTACAGGGTGTGGGTCTGGGCGCTGATCTGGAAGGTGCGGCGGGCGGCGCGGTAGGTCTCGTCACCCGTCTCGGCCCGCACCGTGAACAGGACGTCGGCCGACGCCGACAGCGCGTCCTGCAGCTCGCGCGGACCGTCGGCCAGCACCTCGGCCAGGCGCCGGCCCTCCAGCCGTCGGCCCAGACCCAGCAGGTCGCGGGCCAGCCGGTTGGCGTACACCACCCGGTCGCCCCCTGCGGTCAGCAGCGCGGCCAGCGGGGCGCTCTGCAGGAGGCTGTCGAGCAGCAGCTCGCGCTGGTAGATCTCGCGACGCTCGCTGCCCAGGGCGTCGGCGATCTGGTTGTACAGCCGCAGCAGCTCGCCCAGCTCGCCGGGGTCGTCGGCGCGCAAGCGCATGCTGAAGTCCCCGTCCTGGAAGCTGCGCACACCGTCGCGCAGGGCGGCCAGCGGGCCGCGCACGCCCCCCAGCGCCCAGCGCGCCGCCAGCACCGCTGCCAGGCCGCCCACCGCTGCCGCGGCCAGCAGCAGCCAGCC
>JBKPRZ010000829.1:0-5575 GCA_046734815.1 Myxococcota bacterium
GGCGCGGCGCTGGTGCCCGGTGCGCACCACGCCTCGCGCACCGTGCGCGCGGCCGGCGTGCACGCCGAGGAGGCGGGCGGCTGGTCGCTGCCGCCCGTGCGCGCGCTCGACCTGATCGTGCCCTACACCCTGGGCCACGACGATCCCCGGGACAAGGGCCGCTTCTGGGGCCAGGGCTTTTACCCCGGGCGCGGGCTGACCTATCTGCACTCGCTGTACCCCGGCCTGCTGGCGACCGCGCTGGCCATCGCCGCCTTCCGCGTGCGGCGCCGCCGGCTGGCCCCCTGGTTGATCCTCGCTGGCGGCGGGTTCCTGTTCGCCCTGGGCGAGAACTTCGCCCTGTGGTCGCTGCTGCGGCAGATGCCGCTGGCCCGCGGCCTGCGCTTCCCCGAGAAGCTGTCGCTGCTGGTGGTGTTCCCGGTGGTGGTGGCCGCCGCCCACGGCCTGGACCAGCTGCTGTACGGCCCCGCCCGCGAGGGACGCCGGCTGGCCCGCCCGTTCGCCGTCGCCGCCGCGGCGGGCGGTCTTCTGAGCGCGCTGCTGTTCATCATCGGCGCCAGCGCCGGCATCCGACCGCTGCGGGTGTTCGCCCCGGACCTGCTGCGCTTCGCCCTGGTCTGCGCGGCCGCGGCGCTGATCTTCCGCCGCTGGCGCGCGGGCGGGCGCGGCCGGGCGGCCCTGCTGCTGTGCGGGGTGCTGGCCGCCGACCTGGTCTGGGCCGGCCGCGAGCTGGTCCCCACCCGCCCCATCTCCCGCATCGCCACCGCCCCCACCTACCTGGAACCGCTGCTGAAGGACCCCGAGGCGCACCTGCTGTTCGATCAGGCCGCCCTCGATCGACGCTTCGATCGCAGCGAGATGCTGCGCGACCCGCCCGGCCCCGCCGAGTGGGGCCTGCACACCACCCTGGAGAACGACTTCGACCTCACCCACCTGGCCTGGACCTACCGGGCGATGGAGACGTTCTGGCAGGCCGTCGCCCAGGACCGCTCGCTGCTGGGGCCGCTGCTCCAGCGCCGCGGCGTCACCGCCATGGTCCGGTTCGTGCCCGGCGCCCGCTGGGAAAACGGTCACGTGGTCGCGCCGGCGGCGGGCCAGCTGCCGGTCGAGCTGGTCACCTCGCGCCAGACCCGCCCCTTCGCCTTCGCGGCTTCGCGCGTGGAGCCGGCCCCCGGGCCCGCCGGCTGGGTCACCTGCGTGCGCCGCCTGGGCCGCGCCGCCGCCGACAGCGCCTGCGTCGAGCCCGCCGACCTGCCCGCCATCCCCGCCCCACCCTCGCCCGCCGACGTGCATCTGGTGGATCGCCGCCCCATGCTGGTCCACCTGGACGTCGATGCCCGCGGCCCCACCCCGTCGTTCGTCGCCATCAACCAGACCTGGGATCCCTACTGGTCCGCCACCGTCGACGGCAACCCCGCCCCGCTGGTGCGCACCGAGATCGCGCTGTCCGGGATCCTGGTCCCGCCGGGCCATCACCGCGTGACGTTGAGCTACAGCGACCCGTTCGTCGACCTGGGCCTGGCCCTGTCGCTGTCCGCCGCGCTCGGCTGCCTGGCGCTGGTGCTGATCGGACGCGCCCGCCGCCGCTGACGGCCGGTCAGGTCGAGGGGCGGCGGACCTTCACGAAGTCCCTGAGGCGGGCCACATCCGCGTCGCGCGCCTGGACGGTGGTGCCCGCCAGCAGGTCGTGCAGCGCCTTCTTGCGGGAGGAACCGGCCATCGCCAGCAGCGAGAGCGTGCCCAGGATGGTCTTGACGATGTTCCGCGCGAAGGCGCTCGGCAGCGACGGCTGCCCGCCGGTGCGGTCGGACACGACCCTCAGGTTCTGCAGGTGGTGCCCGACGGTCCCGCCGGTGAACGACACCATCAGCGGATCGTACAGCGCCCAGATGGCGACGAAGACCAGGAAGGCTGCCGCGCCCGCGCCAGCGACGTTCGCCCCCACCATCGCCGCCGCGACGAACAGCCCCGACAGGATGAACCCGTCGATCAGCAGGGCCTTTACCCGCGGCCAGATCCGCGCGTACAGAACGTAGTCGCCGCTGCCCTTCTGCTCGCTCTGTTCCATCGTCGGCCTTCCCCGGAACGTGGCCCCGACCGCGGACCCGCTGGGGCCACACTATCACGCGGGCTAGCGGCGGCGCAGGCGGGCGCGTTCGGGCTCGCGGCCCAGCTTGCGGGCCAGGGCCGAGGCGGTCCAGGGCTTCTCGATGGCGGCGTCGGCCAGGCCCGAGCTGAGCAGCAGGTTCAGGCGGAAGTTGCCCACGCCGTCGACCAGCAGCACGCGCTTGAGGCCGGCGTGGTACTCGCGCAGGTATTGCAGGAAGTCCCAGCCGCCCGAGCCGGCCACCAGGTAATCCACCATCACGGCCGCCAGGCGGGTGCCGCCGACGCGCAGCCAGGCGGCGGCCTCCAGCGGCGAGCTTGCGAACAGCGGCGGGGACCCCGCCGCGGCCAGCTCACGGGCCAGGGTGCCGCTGCCATTGGAACGGTTCCAGACCACCAGCACCACCGCCTCACCCGGGTTGGGCGCCGTGAGGGCCAGCACCGCGGCCAGCGCGGCGGTGTCGGCCTCGGTCATCCCGTCGAAACGGACGGCGCAGCGGCGGCCGCGCGGGCCCGTGGCCTGGCGCCGCAACACCGCTCCGCGCAGGCGCAGCAGCGGCTGGGCGGGCAGCTGGATGCTCAGGTCCACCACCTCGCCGGGGGCCAGCACGCCCTCGCCGATCAGCGAGGCGCCTCCGCGCGACAGGTCGGCGACGTCGAACAGCCCCAGGTGCTTGCCCTGGCGGGACACCACGGCCACCGCGGGCAGCAGCAGCCGCCGGTCGCGACGCCTCTCCTTCAGCTCCGGCAGGAGCGTCAGTCCGGTGGGCTTTCGTGAGCGCGGGGCAGAGGCACTCATTGGGTGTCGTCGACTCGTTGTGTCTCGTTCGTTTTGCTAATAATTTTTTGTAATCGCCAAGACTCTATCTGTCTCCCCATTGGTATCGATGGATACCTGCGTTTCTTGAGAAGCCAGGCGCAGGCTGGGGGAGGTTGTGGCCGCTGCGACCACCCGCGCCGCGCGGGGGCCAGCGGGTGCAAGCCGGTGTCGTGTCCGGCGTTTACGCGGCGGCTCGGACCGACTATACCTACCCGGATCGCGGCATGCTGAAAGAGAGCCTCCGCCGGTACTGGCCGGTCATCGCCGCCACCGCGGTGCTGCTGCCGCACGCGCTGCTGTTCGACTTCGTCAACGACGACGCGTACATCTCGTTCCGCTACGCGCGCAACCTGGCGCTGCACGGCCAGCTGGTCTTCAACCTGGGCGAACGGGTGGAGGGCTTCACGAACTTCCTGTGGACGGTGCTGCTGGCCGGCGGGATCAAGCTGGGCATCAGCCCCATCCTGTTCTCCCGTTTTCTGGGGGTGGCGTTCGGGGTCGGCACCCTGGGCCTGGCGGTGCGGCTGTCGCTGCGGCTGGACGGCGCGCGGCCCTCGCCGTGGCATGCCGTCGCGCCGGTGGGGCTGGCCAGCCTGGGGGCCTTCGCCTGCTGGTGCACCGGCGGGCTGGAGACGCAGCTCTTCACCTTCCTCATCCTGCTGGCCTTCGAGCGGCTGCTGAACGAGATGACCACCGGGCGCGGGTTCGTCAGCGGCATCTGTTTCGCGCTGGCGGGGATGACCCGCCCCGAAGGGGTGTTGCTGTTCCTGGTCTGCGTGCTGTTCCGCCTGGTCCGCAACCTGCGGCGCGAGCGTCGCAAGGCGCCCACCCGCAACGAGATCTACTGGCTGACCGCCTTCGTGGCCGTGTTCGGCCCTTACTTCGCCTGGCGCTGGGCGTATTACGGCTGGCCCTTCCCCAACACCTTCTACGTCAAATCGGCGGGTGGCCCGGGCAGCTGGCACATGGGGCTTTATTACCTGCGCCGCTTCGCCGAGGACTACGGGATCGCCTTCCCGGCGCTGATCATGGGTCTGGGCTGGCCATCGGCGCTGGACTGGCGGCGGCGCGATCTGTTCGAGCTTTTCACGGTCTCGGCGCTGGTGTTCGCCGTCTACACCGCCAAGGTGGGCGGCGACTTCATGGGTCTTTACCGGTTCATCTTGCCGCTGCTGCCGCTGGGCGCGGTGTGCGTGCAGGAGGCGGCGCGCATCTTGATCCAGCGGCTGCGCCCGTTCGTCCCGCGCGCGCCGCTGGTGGGCGCGGGCGCGGCCGCCTGCCTGGCCTTCGCGGCCGGCAGCCTGAAGGTGTCACGCCAGGCGGCCGCCGGCGGCAGCGACCAGGGCATCGACAGCCCCGGCTACCTCAAGCACTACGTGCAAGAGCGGGTGCCGGTCGGGATCTGGATGGCCCAGTACGTGCGCCCCGAGCACACCGCCAGCGTCGGCGGCGCCGGCGTGATCCCCTACTACTCCGGCATCCGCGCCTTCGACTGTTTCGGGCTGGTGGACACCACCATCGCGCACGACCCGACCATGACCATCTCCACGCGCCCGGGGCACCAGAAGTGGGTCTCGTACCAGTACCTGTTCGCGCGCAAGCCCACCCTCATCACGCACTACTACTGCCTGAACGGCACCTGCAACTTCGATCCGAACGATCCGTTCTGGCGGAGCAACGGCTACGAGTCGGTCACCGCCACAATCCCCGGCCTGCCCCCGCCCTCGCTGTACATCTTCCTCAAGCGCATCGACGCCAGCTTCGGGCCCTTCCCCGCCAACGCGACCTCGCCGCCCCAGGCAGCCCAGCCCGGTCCACCCGCCCTGGTTCCCTAGGGCTGGCGCAGGGGCTTTACCTCAGCGCCACCACGCCGTGGCGGAGGATGATCCGGCTCTCGGGCGGCACGGCTCGCAGGCCGGGCCGGAGGCGGCGGATGGGGGGCAGACGCTGCGCGTCTGGAGCCGCGGTCGAGCGACGCAGCAAGCCGGCCGGAGGGTTCGGGAACCCCGGGGCGCGCGCGGGGCGCGGGCGGGACAGAGCGGCGGACGGCATGGTTCCATGGTGGGTGTAAAGGGCATCCGGTCAAGTTTTCGGCATCCGCCGCCGGCTCCGTGGGCCCCGCTCAACGCCGTGGCGCAGGCTGCCGATGTATCGAGTTGGGATGTCGGGGGAGCTGTATGACGTGCTCGTGCTGGGGCCTGCCGACGCCAACCCCGTCTCCGAGGCGCGCCTGGCGGCGGCGCTGGCGGGGCGGAACGGCCTGCCGATAACCACCATCGCCCAGGGCCTCGCCGAGAAGAACCTCAGCGTGGGCCAGGCGCTGGACCGGCTGGCAGCCGAGGCGCTGGTCAACCAGCTGCAGTCGATGGGCGCGCTGACCTCGATCCGGCGCTCGTCGGCTGGCTTTTCGCCCTCGGGGCAGCTGACGCCACCGCCCGGCCAGGGCTTCCGGCCGCTGGGCACGCCCGCGGGCGCATCGCTGTACGCGCCCGCGCCCGGCTCGGGACCGGGCAGCGGGCTCAATCCGGGCGGCATCCTGGGGCCGGGGCCCGGCTCGGGCGTGCGGCTGGGGGGCCTGGGCACCAATCCGCCCACCTCGCCCGGCGCCGATCGGACGCCCACCTCCGGGCCGGGGCTGCGGCCGCTGGG
>JBKPRZ010000830.1:0-3775 GCA_046734815.1 Myxococcota bacterium
GGGCGAACCCCGCCGCGAACCGGCGCGCCCGCCCCGGGTCGATCGGTCCGTTCAGCGCCGCCAGCAACTGCGCCTGCTCGGGCGAGCCCGCCAGCGCCCGCCCCAGCCGCCCGCGCTCGGCCGCGCTCAGCCCCAGCGCCCGCGTCCAGGCACGCAGCACCGGCCCCTCGGCCATCACCACGTCGCGCGTGACCAGCGCGTGGTTGCGCAGGAGAAACCGGGCCAGCATCTGCAGCTTGGGCTCCTCCTCGGCCGCCGCCAGCTCGCGCACCACCCCGATCACCGACGCGCCCACCGCCACCACCACCAGCGCCGCGGTCACGATCACCGCGCCCCCGTGCTTGCCCGAGCTGTCGCTGGTGCCCTCGGTCGAACCGTCGGTGCTGTCCTTCGGCGACCCTTCGGTGGAATCCTTGCTGTTCTTCGAGGAACCGTTCGAGCTGTTCGAGCTGTCGGTCGACGACTTGGACGAGTCGTTCGACCCCTTCGAGCCCTCGGAGGCCCTCGCCCGCCCGCGGGGCCCGCACACCAGTCCCCCGATCAGCAGCCCCGCCACTATGTAGGAAGCGACCCCACCGCGAGCCATGTCAGGTTCCAGCGAAAACAGCGCGTACGATCCATCGGCGTGCCAACCGGTTCCCTGAGCCGATCCGGGTCGCGCCCTGCGGTTTCGGCCGGTCCAGGCGCCCCTGTCGATCCAGCCCCGTCTCGTGGCAAGCTGGTCGTCATGTCCGAGCACAAGGCTGTCATCAAGTGGACGCTCACCGGCCCTGACTTCAAGAAGGGACGCTACTCGCGCGAGCACACCTGGACGTTCGACGGCGGCCTGACCGTGACCGCCTCGGCCTCACCCCACATCGTGCCCAAGCCGTATTGCAACGAGGCCGCCGTGGATCCGGAAGAATCGTTCGTGGCCGCCCTGTCCAGCTGCCACATGCTCTCGTTCCTGTACCTCGCCTCGCGCGCCGGCCTCGAGGTCGTCAACTACGAGGACGAGGCGGTCGGCGTGATGACGAAGACCGAGCAGGGCGTCACCTGGATCAGCAAGGTGACCCTCCGTCCGAAGGTCACCTTCCGCGTGTCGCCCAGCGCCGAGCAGGAGAACCGCCTGCACGAGGGCGCCCACCACGACTGCTTCATTGCCAACTCCGTGAAGACCGAGGTGAGCGTCCAGCCGGTCCGGCCATGATTGACACACCGTTCCTGACCTGACGTGATATGACGCAACTTCGTAGGGGTAGAGGTTGCCCCCGGCTTTTCCGACCCCACGTTAATGACCGTGCCCGCCCCTAACCGAGCGCGAGGAGGCCGCCTTGATCCTGGTGGTAGATGATGATCCCGAAGTGTTGACCGCTCTGTCCGAAACTCTCGAAGCGGAGGGGTATGCCGTTCGGGGCGCCCGTGATGGGATCGAGGCGCTGGAGGTGATCCGGGAGTGCCGCCCCGATCTGATCATCACCGACCTGCTGATGCCCACCATGACCGGCTTCGAGCTGCTGGGGGCGCTACACGACGACCCCGAGCTGGCGACCATACCCACGCTGATCATCACGGCGGCGCGCGGGCCCGAGACGCAGGAACCGGCCGGGGCCAAGGCGATCTTCCCCAAGCCCCTGGATCTCGACCGCCTGCTGCGTGCGATCAACGTGTACACGCACGGCAACGACCGTCGCCGCACCAGCAACTGACGTTTCGTTCCCCGGCGCCGGCGTCACCGAAGGGTTTCGCTGACCCCCCGAGCCCCCGGCGCCGCAGGCCCTGCGCCGGTGGCCCCGCCGTTGCACCACCGTGCCGGGGGGAGTCATGCGCGGACTGTCTGTGGTCGTGGTGGTGCTTGCCGGGGTCGGCTGCCAGATGCAGCGGCAGGGGCCGCGCCTCGTGCCGGAGACGGTCCTGTCGAGCAATCCGGAGCTGCGTCGCCACCCGGACGCCCCCGCGCTGGGGGTCGACAACGGACAGCCGCGCTGGATGGACGCGGCCGCTGCCGAGCGCGCCGGTTACACGCTGATCGATCTGTCCGACGACTTCACGCCGATCCTGTTCGTCGAGCACCCGGGCCGCGACGGGCGGCCGCTGCCCAACAGCTACCGGCGCACGTACATCGGCCTGGCCAACGACCGCCTGGACGCCGACGGCCAGCCGCTGCCGCCGGAACAGAAGAACTACCTCGAGCTGTTCGGCATCTTCCCGTCGTTCTCGGTGCTGGCCCAGCGGTACCGCCAGGACGCCGGTCGCAGCTGCGTCGACGATGACCTGCGCGCGCGGCTGCGCGGGCCCGAGTCCAGCCCCGCCGTCGCCGCCGCCCTGGCCCGCCGGCTGAGCTGCGAGGGCCTGCTGCCAGCCGGGCAGGTGTCGGCCCGCTTCGACCGGCCGCTGCGCGAGGCCCTGCGCCGCTTCCAGATGAAGCACATGATCTACGAGGGCGCGCGCCTGCGCGGCCAGACCCTGGCCGCCCTGTCGCGCGACCTCGCCGACAACGACCACCGCTCCTTCCTGCGCGCCCTGCGCGAGCGCGTGGTGGCCGCCGCCGGGATCATCGAGGACGGGACCGGCGCGCGCGAGCTGGGGCCGGCGCTGAACCTGGCCGACGACTACACGGCGGCGGTGGCGCGCACGCTGGGCGTCGACACGCCCGCCGGCTCGGCCGCCTTCCTGGCCGGCCAGCGCAGCTTCCTGCCCCTGGTGGTGGCGGCGAAGCTGCCGCCCCCGCCGGCCCACTACCAGCGGCCGCTGGACCTGAAGCTGGTGATCGACCGCGGCGACGTGTATTACGACCCGCCCTTCGACGAGAGCGGCCGACCGGTGCCGCAGCCGCGGCGCAGGCTCCCCGCGATGATGCTGGTGACCACCATCGGCAAGCGCGAGGTGCCGCTGGTCCGCTGGCGCACCACCATCGGCGGGTGGCGCCTGGAGCAGGCGCCCGACGGCTACGAATATTATCGATACAAGAACTCGCCGGTGGGGCCGCGGGCCATCCGCCAGGTGGTGGCGGGCCCGGCCTGGCTGGCCCCCAACGGCACCCCGCTGCGCGGCCTGGTCAAGTGGAAGACCGTCAACGGCCGCCGCCAGCCGGTGGTCAACTACGCCGAGCTCGGCCCCGGGCACCTGTCGGCCTACGGCCTGGTGGCGGGCTACCTGGTCATCCCCGGCAAGGACGGCCGGTCCGACCGCGACCAGGGCATCCGCGCGCACGGGTCGTCCGAGTACCTGTCCATGTACAGCGCCGCCGGCTACTCGCACGGCTGCCACCGGCTGCCCAACCACCTGGCCATCCGCCTGTTCTCGTTCCTGCTGCGGCACCGGCCCACGCGGATCGAGGGCGAGGACCCCGAGCCGCTCGCGCCGAAGCAGTTCCTGCTGAGCAACAGCCGGGTGTTCGAGATCCGGATCGCCTCGCGCGGCTTCTCGTACCAGCTGGACCCGCCGCTGCCGGTGGAGGTCCGCGCCGGCCAGATCAAGGGCCGGCTGCAGGACCCCATCGAGGACTACGTCCCCCGCCCGGGCGTTCAGTACCCCGGCCCGCCGCCCGGCACCCGGCCCCAGCCGGTGGCCACCGCGGGCCTCTGACGCGCGTCGGGGCGCGCGACCGGGAACCTACCCGCCCTGGCGGCGTGACACCCGGGTGGGAGGCCACATGCGCGTTCACGTCAGCTTCGCAACCATCGCCCTCGCTCTCGGCGCCGTCGCCTGCAACAGCTCCGGCAGCAACACGGGCACGGGCGGCAGCGGCGGCACGCCCAGCGGCACCGGCGGACGGGGCGGCAGCGCCGGGACC
>JBKPRZ010000831.1:0-6061 GCA_046734815.1 Myxococcota bacterium
ACCCTATGGTGGCGAGGACAGACTGCAGAAGGCTTTGAGCCGCGTGCACGCCGACGCTCCGACAATCCTGTCGCTGGTGCCGGAGCTACCGGGGCGGTGGGACCCCATCCTCGTTCGCTGCCTGGCGCGAAACCCGCCGGACCGCTACCAGAAGATGAGCGACCTGATCGCGGCACTCGAGGCGGTGGCGTCGCCGCCGGCCGTGGTCCCTGGCGCCTCGATCCGCGCGCCGGTTCGGTGGCTGGTGGCCGGTGCGAGCGTGGTTCTCCTGACCGCCGCGGTGGCGGCCGCGGTATGGCCGCGACGCCCACCCGCGCGCACGCTTCCGCCCCCGGCCGGCATGACCCGATCGGTGGCGCCCGACCGGGCAAAGCCGGCCGTGAGCGTGCATGCCACCGAGGCTGCCGTGGCCGTGCCCTCCACCGAAGCTGCCTCCGTTCCGCCCGCTCGGAGATCCGCGAACACGGTCAGGCCAGCCGCGGCGACTCCCGTCCGGCCAGCCGCCACGAAACAAAGTTCGACGGAGCGGCCCCGGCAGGCCGCGGACCGGGAGGCAGCGCCCGGGCAGCCGGTCGACCACCCTCCGAACGCGCGCGATGGTTTGATCAAGCCGGACTTCGCGTCCGGCGCGATCGCGCCGCGGTCGCCCTCCGACCGCGTGGTGAGCCCATTTTCCGCGCACTGACCAGCAGACCGGCGGCGTTGTCGTCGGAAGAGACGCCTGTCATAGTCCCGCCCGTGCCGGCCGCCCGTCCTCGGAACCTGGGACTCGCAGTGCTGGCCTGCGGTGCCTTCGCCGGCCTGCTGGGCGCCCCGGGGTGTGACGACGTCGGTACCTTCGGTCCGGGCGTGTCCTGCGGAGCGACACAACCGTGCCGGGCGCCGTTGGTATGCGTGGCAGGCCGTTGCGCCGTACCACCCGGCGAGACCGCGGACGCGTCGGTGACGGATCCATCACGGCCGCCGGAGCCGGACGCGACCGTCGCGGATGCGCCAGCAGACGCTGCCGGATCGGACGATGCTCCCGCAACCGTGCGCGGAACCGTCGACGGGGCGCCGGACCCCGGCGAAGCCGGCAATGACGGGCCGGATGCGGCGCCGGACGGAGTGCCGGACGCGGCACCGGACGGTTCGCCCGACGCCAGCGCCTGCATCGCATCGCAGGCCGCGCTCTGCGGGCGGTCGCCCGATGGGATCGTGTGCGCCTTTTCCGATCCCGCTGGGCCCTGGACGGCGCCCAGGCTGGTCGCCCCCGCCTTCAGCGACGGCGAGGGCTGGAACGCCTCGCCGTCGCTCTACGCGACCATTCAATTTCCCGATGTCGACGGAGACGGCACCACGGATGTGTGCGGGCGAAGCCGCAAGGGGATCGTCTGTGCGCTGGGCCAGGCGACGGGCGGTTTCGCTCCGGCGACGTCGTGGACCTCGGAGTTCGCGGACGGCCCGGACCCGACGGGCTGGCAGCAATCGCCCTCCAGCTGGGCCACCATCCGTTTTCCCGATCTGAACGGCGACGGGCGCGCCGACATCTGCGGGCAGAGCGCGACCGCGCACTGGTGCGCGCTGTCGACCGGAAAGGCCTTCGCGCCGGGAGCGGCCTGGGGCGCTCCCTTGCGCGACCTGGCGGGCGCCACTGTACCCCCGACGGTCTGGGGCACCGTGCAATACGCCGACCTGGACGGCGACCGCCGGGATGACTTCTGTGTGCGCGGGCCATCCGGTGTCCACTGCGCCCTGTCTTCAGGTCTGGGCTTCGGGTTCTTGCAACCCTGGACGGACGGCTTCTCGGACCCGTTCGGAGGAGACGAGCCGACGATATGGCCCACCGTCCAGATCGCGGACGTCAGTGGAGACGGCCTGGCCGATCTCTGCGGGCGAGGCTTCTTCCAGCTGGTCTGCCTCCTCGGCCGGGGTGGCATGCGAGAGCAGCCGCCGAACATGCCCCGCTTCTTCAACGAGATGCGGGTGGCCCAGTTCGGAGACGACTTCGGCTTCAGCCAGGGCATTTCCAATCACGGCTCGATCCAGTCCGCGGACATCAACGGAGACGGCCGGCTGGACATCTGCGGCAAGGCTCCCGACGGCCTCTGGTGTGTGCTGTCGAAAGGCTTTGCCGGCGTGGTGGAAGCGACCCGCTGGACCGACGCGGTCCGGGACGACCAGGGCTGGGACTCGCCGCTGCACGCCCTGACCCTGCGCTTCGCCGACCTGAACGGCGACGGCAAGGACGACCTGTGCGGTCGCCACGCCAGTGGCATCACCTGCGCACTCTCCAACGGAAAGGATGCCTTCACGCCCGGGCCGTCGCTGGCGGCGTTCCGTGACGCCGACGGGTTCGCCCGGGTGTCGTCGGCGAGCACGATCTGGTTCGGCACCTTCGTGCGGGGCAGCTGCCACCCATCGAAACCCGCGCGCGGCGAGCGCCGGTTGCTGGAGATCGCGATCGCCAGCGGGATCGTCTTGCCGGACTGAACGCGGTCGACAAAAGTTGGACCCCGCCCCGCGCGCTGGTTGGTGCGCATACGCACGGAGCGGAGTCCGAGAAACGGAAAGCTGTCGCGTCGAGGAGCCAGGGGTGCCGTTTACCAGATGCCCATGATCTGGTCGTAAACCTGCCAGCCGGTAGCGACCTGCAGGGCCGAGCCCTGCACGAGGTTGCCGGTACCCGTTCCGCGGTAGCGAAAGACCACCCCGTCGGGCCGCCGGGCCAGGATGTCCGGCCGGCCATCGCGGTCCATGTCGCCGGCCGCCATCAGCTTGTCGTAGATCTGCCAGCCGGAATTGAACTGGGTCCCGTGGTCGGCGAACGCACCGAGGCCGTTGCCCCGGAACAGCCACAAGGTCCCGTCGGGTTTGCGGGCGATGACGTCGGGGATACCGCTGGAGGCGTTGGGCACAGGGATCGGCGGCGTCGCGCTGTCGAAGTCGCCGGGTGAAAAGATCTCGCTGAAGACCTGCCATTGGTTGGCGATGTTGGTGCCTCCGTCCTGGACGAAGCCACCCTGGCCGTTGCCCTTGTAAAGGAACACGGCCCCGTCGGGCCGACGCGCGATCACGTCGGGAGCGCCGTCGCCGTTGAAGTCGCCAGGCGTGACCAGCGCATCGAACATGTTCCAGCCCGAGTCGATCTGGTGACCCGCACCCTGGATCAACGTTCCCGCGCCAGTACCCGGGTACAGCCACAGTGACCCATCCGACTTTCGCGCCAGCAGGTCGGGGTGGCCGTCGGAATCGAAGTCGCCCGGTGAGATTATCAGGTTGAACCCGCCCCACTGGCTATCGACCTGCACGCGATCGCCGATGAAACCCTGGCCGTCGTTTCCGCGGAACATCCCCAGATTGCCGTCCGATGGGTTCCGCACGATGACGTCGGGCTGCCCGAACTTGGTGTTGCCGGCGCTCAGGCTGTCGAAATCGCCGAAGTAGCGGGCGCTGAACCGGCCGGGTGTGGTGCCGCTACCCAGCAGGTTGGAGAGGATGATCGACAGGTGGCCGACGGGCGAGCTGCGCGATTCAGAGATCAGGCTCTGCCCGAAGGTGATCGAGCCGGCGGTGAAGATCTGGCCCGCGGAAGCGCGGCGAATATAGAACATGTCGGCGTGTTTGCCGTCGGTGCCCGACGCCAGGAGGCTGACTTCCCTGTTCACGAGCATGCTGAACGGGAGGCGGTCCTGCTCCCAGCCCGCCGCTCCGCGCTGCTGGGCGGCGCAGAAGGTCGGGGAGGGCCAGGGAATCTCACCGCTTGCACCAAAAGAGGTGGGGGGCGGCGTGGAAGGGCTGGCGGGGTTTGCGAGGATCCAGTGCCAGCGATTTGGGTCCGGCCGTTGCGTGTCGAAGCGCGTGCAGGTATTCGCGCCAGTGGTGGCTTCCTCGATTGACAGTGCCAGGGACCGCTCGTCCGGGTTCCAGTCTCGGTCCAGCTGGATCTTCTTGGCCGCCGTCAGGGTGACCTTCCGGTACATCGTGTTTCCGGACAGGTTGATCACGTTGCCGCCCTTGTTGAGGTATTTCTGCACGGCCTCGTACATGTTCTGCGACCAGTATTCGTTGTGGGTGCTGATGATGACCGTCGAGAACACGGTCGGATCGAGCACGTCGGGGATCTGGTCCACATCCCAATCGGTCAGCATCGAATAAGGCCGGCTATTGCGTTCGAGCCACCGTGCGATCCGTATCTCGCCGGCGGCAAGATGTTCGGTGCGCATCCACTGAAGGGTGTTGATGCTGTAGGGGGAGCCGGGGCAATCGTTGTCGACGTCCACGTTTTCTGGGCGCGCATAGGGGTTGGGGCGAAGAAAGGACAGCAGCCTGCTTTGTGGCTTGCCGCAGGACGGATAAAACGACGTGCTGGCGTTGAGCTCGGATGGCCAGAAGTTGTAGGCCTGCCACGTGTTCGTCGACGCGATCAGCGCAATCGATTTCCGGTTGGCGTCGCTGTCCCTGACGATGAACACCACGTGAAAGTAGTCCGCCGTCGGCGCCAGGTCCGTCAACTTCACCGAGTAGATGCCCGACTTCCAGACCGGGGTCGTGACCGACTGCCCGGTGCAGGGCGCGGTGAACGTCGTTCCCGTGGGCACCGTGATCTGGAACGAATTGGCCCAGGAAGCGCCATTCACGTAGGAATTGCTGTCGTAGTTCTGGTTGATGCCGTTGTTACAGGTAAAAGGACCGGCCATGGTCTGGGGGACCGGATTATTGTTCTTGTTCACGTCGATCATGTCCTGGCCATAGCGCTGGATCACCACGCTGTATTGAGTTTTCGGCGCCGGCATGTGCACGTAGAAGGTGATGGCGTCGCCAGGCCTCGCGCTCAGCACGTTGGCATAGCCCTCGATGGGGTGGTTGTTCGCCAGGACCGGGGAAGCCGTCAGCGACACGGCGGCGATGGTCAAGGTGCGGGTCCACCAGCGCGCGCGGTCGGCCGCCGGTGGACGTTGCGGGCGGTGGGTGTTGCCTCTGTGCAAAGCCTGCGGCATCGAGAGCTCCTGGGCTGGACCGGCCGGTCATGCGAGCGCATCGCCCGCAAGGGAGTGAGCCCGGATGTGGAGATCGGTCGCGCGCTTTTTTTTGGGGGAGGTACGTGCCCCGGGAGGCGGTTCAGACGCGTCGCGTGCCCGGAGACGGGCCCTTCGACGGGGAGGGCGACGGGAACAGCGACCGGGCAGGAGACCAGCGACCAGCGACCGGGGACAGAGACCGGCGACCGGGGACCGGGGGGACGCCCGGGCGCGCGGGGGGGACGTGCGGCGGGGCGATCGCGGGACGCGCGCCCGGGCTTCCCGAGGAAGGATGTGCGACGACCGGGAGGGATGTGCGGTCGGCCGCCAGCGCGTTTCTCGCTGAGGAGGCGCACGCCCTGCTGATAGAGTCGGCCCGTCCATGAGCGCGGGCAAGACCTACTTCATCACCGGCGGGGCCGGGTTCATCGCCAACACAATCATCGGGCGGCTGGTGGAGCAGCACCGGATCGTCGTCTACGACAACTTCCATCGCGACACCCTGAGCAGCAGCCGCTTCGCCGGCCACCGCAACATCAGCGTCGTGCGCGGGGACGTCCTGGACCTGCCGCAGCTGACGGCGGCGATGAAGGGGGCGGACACCGTCATCCACGCGGCGGGCATCGCCGGTATCGATACGGTCATCAAGAACCCGGTCAAGACGATGCAGGTGAACATGATCGGGACCGCCAACGCGCTGGAGGCGGCGCGGGCCAACGGGATCTCGGACCGTTTCGTGGACTTCTCGACCTCGGAGGTGTTCGGCACCATGGCCTTCCGGTCGACCGAGGAGGCCCCCACGGTGGCGGGATCGGCGGGCGAGGGGCGCTGGACCTACGCGGTCAGCAAGCTGGCCGGCGAGCACCTGGCCAAGGCCTACCACCAGCAGTACGGCCTGCCGGTGGTGACGGTGCGGCCGTTCAACGTCTACGGCCCTGGCCAGACCGGCGAGGGCGCCATCCACGCGTTCATCAAGAACGCCCTGCGGAACGAGGACATCCGCGTCCACGGCGACGGCAACCAGATCCGCGCCTGGTGCTTCGTGGACGACTTCGTCGACT
>JBKPRZ010000832.1:0-17888 GCA_046734815.1 Myxococcota bacterium
TGGATCTGGCGCTGGTCCTGCGCGAGCAGGGCGCGCCGGTCCTGGATGGGTCGCAACTGGTCCGTCTGGGCGATCCCGGCCGGGCCGCGCTGATCGCCGCCGACCTGGCCGGCGAGCTGCCGCCCAACCTCTCCGACGTGCTCGAGCGGCTGGCCGAGGGGGGGCCGACCCCGCTGGCCGACCTCGCCGCTGCCCTGCAGCTGGGCGGTGGCTGTCCGACCTTGCCGCTCGGCCCCGCCGCTCTGACCGCCGCCGCCCCGCTGCTGGCCCGCCTGCTGAATTACGGCGTGCTGGTCCTGGTGTGATGCGCCGGATCGCACCAGGTAAAAAGACCTATAGGCGACCGTCGAGCCTGGCGGTTCATATGGGTGGAGAGGGCGGCCGTTCGACGACACGGTCGCCACCAACTTCTCCCCACGAGGTGCCCATGGCGATTTCCGTGAACGGCAGCGCAGGACCCGGTCTCCACGACCCCGACGACTTCTCGGGCGGCGACCCGCCCGGGGGCCTGGCGCCCGCCCAGAGGGAGACGCCGCAAGAGCGGATAGATCGGATCGACCAGAGTCTGCCTCCCGAAGTGCGCGGCTCCTCGAGCAGCGTGCACCCCACCTACGATCCCAACCTGTCGCCAGTGCTGCGCGGGCAGACCACGAGCACCAGCAGCCATCCCGCTCCCGGCAACCCGAGCATGGTTCAGGAAGATGGCGTCGATATCCACATCGGCCCTGCCGGCCTGGATGGCCGCCCTGACAGCGAGGTGGCCACCACCTTGCGCCACGAGCACGAGCACGCCAGCCGCATGATGGATGGTACGCAGCCAGACTATGAGAGGGGCCCCGCTACCATCCAGCTCAACAAGAAAACAGACCAGCTGTTCACCCCCACCGAGGTGATGTTCGAGGCGGGCATGCGGTATCGGGACGCAGATTTCAGGGCCAAGCAGGGTGACCCCGACTGGAACGACACTTCTCGTCGCGAGGGAGACAAAGCCCTGGACAAGGTCCGCGAGGCCGTCGACAAGCGGGAGGAAACGCCGGTGGACGACGACGGCTCGCTCCCGATCGTCGGGTCCGAGGCCGACCCGATCCAGACGGCCAGCACGCAGTCCTCCTCGGACAGCGACAAGCCCAACTCCCCCTTCGCCGACCTGGTGGACGCCTCCAAGGACTACAAGATCTCGCAAGCCGACAAGGACTTCATCGACTACGACGGTCACCAGGACTCGACCGCGGCGAAGGGGCCGAACTTCGATATCAGCTGACCGACGCCTTCCGCCGCCGCGTGCGCGGCTGCAGACCGACGAATATTCGCAGCTGAAGGCTTGCGTTAGAGCGGCGACTCCGAACGCGTTCCTGACTCGTTCCTGGCAATCCGGGAAGGTTCCACCAAGGTGGCGTTACCTTCATTGAAAGGAACAGAGTCAAATGGCACTTCAGCGAATGTTGGTGAAGGGGCTGGTGATGGTGAGTCTGCTGGCGTCGGCGGGATGTGGCGTATCGAGCCTGGAGGACCGATCGCACACGAAACCGACCTTGCTTGCTTATGGAAGGACGCTGACCGATGTGGGGTTCGGTGAGAACCGGGCATCCGAGATACGGGTAAAGGTCGCTCGGGTGCCGGCGGTGGATCTGCAAGATCCCTTCAGGCTGGCGCTGCTGCGACAACGCATGGAGAGGCAGATCGTGTCCCAGACAGGCATGATGCCCGGGGCCCGTTACGCCAAGCGGGTGCGTCCGCTCCTGGCACGCGCGCTGCGGGAGTCGGGACTTCTTCAAACCGACGTCGACTCCATCTTGCAGAACGTCGACCAGGCACGCCGGATGTGACAGTCCACGAACAGTCAACGATGCCGGCTGGGTGCGCGGGCCACCCGTCGCCCCAGCCGGCACACTTCCCCGACGGGCCGCCGCAGCCCCGAGCGATCAATCACCAGGTGACAGCGCCCCCGCCCTGGAAGGCCGTGCGTAGCCAGCTGCCGCCGATGACGTAGGCGGGTTGAGCACCGATCTCCAGCCAGAAAGCCCGTCCCCGGTGCAATGGCCAGCGCGCCGCCGCGGCCACACCCGGGCGGACAATGAAGCGAGAGGCCTCGGTGATGCCGGCGAACATGGTGAGCGGACCGGTGAAGGTGAGCGACGGAGTGGCGCTGGCGATCCAGGTCGGCCACCGGCTGGCGGGGCTGGGCGGCTTCAGCTCGACGATGAGCCGTGGCATGGCGCGGGCATAGATGAGGTCGGTGCTGTTGTTGGTGACCGGTTCGTAGCCTAACGCCAGGCCGGCCGCGGTGGCCAGCGACACCCGAGCCCGGTCCAGCAGCGCGAATCGGACCGAATATTCAGCGCCCAGCAGGTGGACCTTGCCGCCGATGTCGATCCCGGGGCGCAGGCCGCGGCGAAAGCTGAACTCCGGCAGCGGCCAGGGCATGTAGTCGCGACCGCGCTCCACCACCAACACGTCCAGGGCCAGGCCAGCCTCGCCTGCGCCGGGAGCCAGCGGCGTGCCGCCCATCCGGCTCGAGTAGCTGGCGCAACCGCCAGCCACCACCAGCACGAACAGCCAACGCGTGCTCACTGGCCGCTGAGGTCGACCCAGATCGGTCGGTGGTCACTGCCGGCCCGGCCGCGGAAGGTGCCGCTGTCAGCGGCGCTCAGCTGGCGAGCGAAGACGTAGTCCAGGGTGAATTGGTCGAAGCCCCAGTGCGATTCGGTGTTGTGTGCGCCCTGGCTGGCCCAGGCGAACCCGTATTCAGCGCACAGCTGGAGCAGCTGGTCCGGGCTGCCACTCTCGGTGTTGAAGTCGCCGCCGACCACCGCGGCGCCGGTGCCGGCGTCCTGGAGGATGGTTTCCACCTGGTCGAGTCGAGCACCCAGGCCCAGAGTCGCGGTCGCGATATGCGTGCTGTAGACCATCAGGCTGCGGCCGGCAACATCCACCTCGGCGGCGACCGCGATCCGCCGGGTATCGCTGTAGGGATCGGCGTGGGGCAACAGCACCTTGTGGTCGGCGAGCAGGGGCCAGCGCGACAGCACGGCGTTACCCCAGTCCCGCCCGCTCTTGAAGGAGGCGGGGTAATAGACGTAGCGCAGTCGGAGGGCGGCGGCGATGCGGTCCACACCCGAGGGATCCATCTCCTGCATGAGGATCAGGTCAGCGTCGGCGAGCGGCCCGGCCTGCAGGGCGACGATGGCCGTCTCGATCTCGCGGCCGTTTTCGAGGTTGTAAGAAACGACCCGCAACGTGCCGTTCGTCGTGGGCTCGCTATCGGCGTGATCGGCGGAGTAGCGCGGGCCGGTCGGGTCGAGGTAGTTGGGCTCGACTGAACAGGCCAGCACACAGATCTCCGCCAGCGCGAAGCAACCGACCGTCTCGAACGACCGAGCCAACATGATGTCCCCAGCGAGACGGCCCCATTTTACGCTGGCATGGCTCGACCGAGCAGGTCGCCGGGGCGGCGGTTACACGATCACCATCGTTTGCGGCGCTTCACCGATAGGCGATGAGGGACGGCTGCCGAGCTTCCGAGCCGAAACCGTCCGGCCCCCGCACGACACGCCGGTCCGGAGACAGACTGCGATGCCACCATCACAGGGCCCGCGCACCCTGGGGTGCACGTTCTGTCACTCATGACGCCCGGGCTACTGCAGGTAGCTGGCCGGTACCTCGATGCGGAAGGCGAGGCGCAGCTGGCGTTTCTGGCCGGGCGCGAGCTTGAGCCGCCAGGTCAGCAGGCCATCGTCCTTGTCCAGGCGGAAGCCACCCGTGGTCCTGGGATCGATGACCACCTTGACGTCGTCGAGCTCGGAGACGGGGACCTGCTCGGTGATCTGCACGTCCTCGGCGGTGGCGAGGTAGTTGCCCACGTCGATGACGTATTCGTAGCGGTGGTGGCGCATGCCCCCGAGCAGGCCCTCCTCGCGGTGCACCTCCTCTATGGTGGTGCGCTTGACCTTCACCGACTCCTCGACGCCGAAGCTGAGGGTCAGGCGATCGCCCACCGCCGTGCGGGCCAGGCCGTAGCGGCCCAGGAACTCCCCCTTGCGAAAGGCATCGAGCGGGCCGCTGAGCAGCGGGAAGGGGGCGCTGTTGGTCGCGTCCGCCACGCGGAACACGAACGGCATGAACTTGGGCGCCGAGCGGTACGACAGCTCGCCCCTCAGTGGGGTCTGTGCAATCAGCAGGCGCGCGGGCCGGCCGTCGCCGGGCACGTCGGCGGGCTCGCGCACGGCCATCTGCACCGAGATACCCTGGTCGGCGACCGCCAGGCGGGCGCCTCCGCTGTCGCCGGCGCTGCCCGGTGCGGACGCGCGCTGGTGCAGCTCGGAGCGGCTGACCAGCACCTTGCGCGGCGGCGGGCGCTCGTCGGCCCACACCTTCAGCGGCGCGATCTCGGGCGGCGTGGCGTTCTGGCGCGGCACCGCCGTCGACAGCGTGATGCGCGCGCCCTGCCAGTCCTCGCCGGTGGTCTGGACGATGGTGGCGAAGCTGCGAAGCTCGATGGTACCGCCGTCGCCCAGGCGCGCCTCGTAGGCCGGGCTCCAGCCGGCGCCGCCCACCAGGTAGCTCAGCTCGACTCTGGACTCGCCCTCCACCTCGCCCGCGCAGGCGACGAACACCTCGGCCACGTATTCGCTCCGCTGGCCGGCGGCCGCGAGCGCGCTCTGCCGGCGCTTCAGCTCGGCCAGCCTGGGGGCCAGCGCCCGCTGCCGCGACTCCAGCTTGGCGGTCTCGGCCGAGGCGTCGAGCTGCACGGCCAGCGCGGCCTCGACCGCGCCGTTCCAGGCCTTCAGGTCGGGGTTGGGGCCGCCCATCTCGCGCCCCATCAAGGTGAAGGCCACGGTGCCGTACCTGCCGGCCAGCTCGGTGGCGGCGGCGTTGCGCTCGCCGGCGTCGCGCAGCTCGCGCTCCTCGCGCTCCAGCTGGCGAACCTGCTGCTCCAGCGCCTTCCACTCGGCGCCGTAGCCCTGGCTGCGCGTCCGCGCCTCGAAGCGCAGGCCCTGCACGGTGCCGCCGCGGGCGGCGGCCCGGAACGAAGCCGGATCGGCCGAGGGCGGGATGAGCGCGAACACCGCCGGCGTGCGCGGCCCGCAGCGGGCCGCCTCGCTGCGGGTCACCAGCGCGCGGTCCGGGTAGACCACCACCGCCGACACGCCTGCGGCCGCGCCGCGCCGGGGGATCGCCGCCATCAGCAGCAGCATCAGCAGGATCTGGCGCTTGCCTTTCATTGCGGATCTCCTACTGGCGCAGCTGATAGCCCCGGGGGCGTTTGAGGGTGTAGACGAACGAGACCATCGTCTTGCTGGTGGCCGGTACGGTCAGCTGCCACTCGAGCTTGCCCGTCACCTTGTCGTGCTCAGTCGGCCCGGGGTTGGTGCGGACGAGCTTGATCTCGACGTCCTTGTCGTCGGTGACCGGCAGCTGATCCACCAACCGCAGCCGCATCGGCGTGGGCGTCGGGTTGGTGAGCTCGATGGTGACGGTATATTCGTTGATCTCGTCCTTCGAGATGAGCCCGGTCTGCGTGGTCACCACCTTCACGTTCCGCACCGGCTTGATGCCGCGATCGAGGCCCAGCGGCAGGGTGAACGACTCGCCGGGCGCCACCGTGGCCAGCCGGGCGACACCAGCGGGATCGGCACCGACGAACAGCTTGGCCTCGCCTCCGGGCAGCGGCTGGCCGGTCGGGTTGGCCAGCTCGGCGACGAGGTACGCCGCCTCCGGCTGCAGGTCGGGGAACACCCGGCGTTCGACCTTCACCGGGAACGAGCGACTGAACAGCGCCACCCGGCGCGCGCCCTTGCCGCTGGCCACGGTCTCGAGACCGGCTGCCTTGTAGGTCAGGTCGTAACCGCCGGCCAGCGCCGCGGGGAGATCCGCCGATACGGGCGGCGGGGCGTAGCCTGGCGGCGGGGCGATGCCGATGGCCAGCATGGGGCTCGCCGGCATGTCGCCCACGCTCTTGCCTGCTCCGGCGCTCCTCATCCTGCCCGCGCTGGGCGGGCTGGTCATCCCCACGGGAACCGAGTCGATCGCAACCTCCTCCACGTCGGCTGACTCCTTCAGGCTCGCCGGGGGTGGTTCCTCGGCCGCCGCGCTGGGCGCGCTCGCAGGCATCGGACGCGCCACCGGCATTGCTGGCGCCACGCTGCCCACCACGCCGCCCAGCGCGCCCCCGACCACGCCGCCTTCGACCCCGCCTTCCACGCTGTCCTCCGGCTCGGCGCCGGCCTCGGCGTCTCGGCGCGCCTGCCGGCGCAGGATGATCTGCTTCTGCCGCTCACGCCTGTCGCGCGCCCGCTGCTCCTCCCCGCCCGTCGTGGGCGCCTCCGCCGCCCGGGCGAGCAGCTGATGGCGCAGCTGGCCCACGTCGTCGCCCACCTCGCGCGCCAGCGGCACCGACGGCGGCGGCGGGGGCACCGGGTCGGCTGGCGCGCGCGGCTTGGGGATGAAGCGCTCGCGCTCGCCCACCTTCCAGGTGAACAGCTTGGGAAACGCAGCGGTGGTCGCGGGAATCGCCGTCGACAGCGTCAGCAGCGCCTCGTTCCAGTCCTCGCCCGTCTCCTGGCTTACCAGCCCGGCGAAGCCGACCTGCACCTTCTGCGTGGACGGGTCCAGGAGCACGTCGTAGCTCGGGTACCAGCGCGCGCCCGCCACCATGTAGGTCAGCTCCAGGGTGGCCCGCCCGCTGCCCGTCACCGTGCCCGTCACCTGCCAGCCGCCCCGCCGGCGCTCGGCGCCCAGCCGCTGGGCGCGCGTCGCCAGCTCGTTGCGCTTTTCGCCCAGCTCGCGCAGCCGCTCCTCCAGCTGGCGCAGCCGGGCCTGCTGCTTTTCGGACCAGCTGCGCGCGAAGGCGATCACAGGACGCCAGCCACCGGCGCCCAGCTTGGGGGCGGGCCGGGGCGCGTTCAGCGACGGGATGACCGGGGCCAGCAGCGGCAGCAGATCGAAGCCGGCGTGAACGCCATGATCGCGGCGCGTGCGGGCGATCTCGGTATCGAGCCTGTCCAGCGCCGCCAGGATCTCGCGCGCCTCGTCCCGAGGGAACGCCTCGTCGCCGACGACCCACCTGAGGTCCACCGTCAGCACGTCGGCGTTGCGGCTGTGAAGGCGGATGCTGTCCGA
Organism: Myxococcota bacterium; assembly: GCA_046734815.1. Lineage (GTDB taxonomy): Bacteria > Myxococcota_A > Polyangia > Fen-1088 > Fen-1088 > CAVYGB01. Next base: position 7,120 of record JBKPRZ010000832.1, read on the forward strand.
TTCGACCCGCTCCCCCAGCAGCGGCAGCGCCACCTGCTGCCGCCCCGTGAGGGTCACGACCGCGCTGCGCGTGACCCGGGCGCGGTCGCTGAACACGGTAACCGCCGTGATGGGCGCGTCGACCGCCTGCGCGGGGGCCGCGGCCAACAGGACGAGAACGACAATGCCCCCTCTGGTCATGACAGCTCCCACAGATCAACGGCCGTTAGACACCGCGGCTTGAACGCACGGGTCGAGAACAAGATCTCCCGGCCTGGGAGCTGGCCCAGGTGGGCCAGAACCTACTGCCCCAGACACCTCCACGAGCTGCTCGACAACCCGATCCTCGACACCCGCCCGCGCCCCTGGATCAGCGCGGGCCTTCCGCGGGAGAGATGTAATAGAGGCGAATCGAGTCTGCCACGATGGCCACGGGCTGATGAGCTCGCAGCCAGGCGAAGGGGTGGGGAGGGATCGCGCCAGACGGGTATTGCGATTCCGGCTCGCAGGGATCGGGGATCAATCGCGAAGTGCCCCGCTCGCGATAGTAGTTCTCGCTGATCGCGATCCAGCCGCTGCTGGGACGACCAGGCACCAGCGGCTCGATGGGCGGCAGGCCGATGCGGCACGGGTTGTCGACTCCGAAGAACGCCAACTTGAGCGAGGGGATGCCGCGCGCCTGCGCCTCGCGCCTCAACTGGAGCAGCCCCTGACCCCAATCACGATCCGATGACAGCAGGATGGCCGCCGGATCGCGGGCGAGCGGATTGAAGTAGGACAGGTTGTTGGGGTGGGCGCGTACGGCGATGGTCGCCAGAGAGATGAGCGCCCCGAAGATGGCGGCGCCGACCAGGGTTCGCGCCCGACCCTGGGCCGACAGGAACGCCGACCCGAGAGCCCGGGCTACCGCGACCGCCAGCAACGGCAGCACGACCAGGACATGCCGACTGCCGATGTTGACCTTGCCGGCGATCGAAACCGCCAGGATCGCGCACGCAGCCATGCCCGCGGCTATCTCGATCCAGGCCGAGCCGTCGCGGCGGCGGGCGCGCCGCACGAGCAGCACCGCCGCGACTGCCACCAGCGAAAGAAACGGCAGCGGCGTTTTTACCGCCAGAGCCACCGGGAAGAAGCTGCGAAAACCGAGGCGGCTGATCTCGCCGAACAGGTAGGCCGAACCGTGGCCGATGGCGTTGTGCTCCTTGAAGAAGATCAAGCCGTGGAAAAATGCGGGCGCGGGAAGCGGCAATGCGGCCACCCAGCGAAAGAGGGCGCTCTGCTGGGAGGGCGGGGGGATGTAGCGGAACCAGCCGACCGCCTCGACTGGCAGGGCGTCGATGCGGCCGACGTCGAACCGATAGCCGGCCCACACCACCAGCGCGCCTGCACCGGCGGCCAGTCCCAGCTGGCCGACGAGCTGCAGCGGGGTCAGAAAAGCGGAACCGGGTCCCGCCTGTCGCGGACGCACGCCCCGGCCACACAGTCCCCGCGCGATCAGACAGGCGCCGAGGAACAAGGGCAGGTACGCCAGCGCGGAGAACTTCGCCAGTACCGCCCCGGCGGCGGCCGCCCCTGCCAGCGCCGCGCGACCACGGTCCGGTGTCTCGAGCCAGCGCACCAGCGCCAGCGCCGCCAGCAGAAACATCGCCACGAAGGGCACGTCGGTGGCAGCCACCGCGCCGTTGCCGATCATGGAGGGCAGGGTCGCCACCAGCGCGGCGGCGATGAAGCCCTCGAGCGGTCGCCGGCGTGCGCCGGCAAGCAACCAGACGGCCAGGACGCTCAGCACGAAGAACGGCAGCACACCCATGCGCATCCGACGGAGGTTGGTCTCGTAACCATCGCCGGCGTGCAAGAGCGAGGTGCCCTGGGTCCAGGCGCGTAGCCAGGGCTGGGTGCGCGGATCCCAGGCGGCACGGTCGGGCAGTCGCATGCCGTGCAGGTAGGGGAACGCCGCGATCGCCGCGCGCGGCAAGGGCGGGTTCTCGGTCCACCAGGTGTATTCACCGTGTTGCCACCATTCGAGCCCACTGCCGAGGTGGTTCGATTCATCCCATGTGGCCGACAGGTGCCGCCACGACCCAGCCAGCAGCCCCACGCCCAGCAGCGTGACCGCCAGGGTCGCCACCGAAAGCAGAGTCGTGGTCGACGGGGTTCCGGGGCGCAAGGGGCCCCGCATCGTCTCACGGGCGGTGGGCTCGATCGAGCGCGAACGTTCCGGAGCTCTTGCTCATGACGTCAGATCGATGCCGGACGCAGGGGCCATCGTTCGGACGCGCTGGACCTCATCGCCAAGCTGGACGTCGAAGGTTGATCGTCAACGCTTGGCAACCGACGGGGCGCCAAACGTTGGGAGGGCGGCGACATGGGCGTCCCGATGGTGATCGAGTGATGTGGCGCGCTGAACTTCGCGAGGTCGGCTGGGTGCGCCGGACGCTGGCAGCGATCGCCGTGCTGTTGGCGACGGCGACCTGCAGCAGCAAGGACAGCGAGCCCGCCGAGCACAACGCCTGCGTCACCCTTTGCAACAAGATGAAGAGCTGCGGCGAGCCCGTTGCGCCCGTGTGCAGCCCTTGCCCTTACGGCGGTCTGTTGATACCCGGTCTGGGCCCCTCACCCAGCTGCGCGGATCTCGAAGCGCACACCAGCTGCATCGAGGCGGCCGCCCGCCAGAGCTGCAGTGACTACGGTCGGGCGGCCGCGGCCTGCCCGCGTTGCGGTGTCCTGGACGGCAGTCCCTGCAGCGTGGACGCCGACTGTGCGACCTACCTTCCCGGATACCGCTGCGACCGGTCGCGACCGGGCGGCTACTGTACCCGCCGCTGCGACTACGCCGATTCCGACTGTTCGGCGATCGGACCCGAGGTCTGCGTCGGCGGACCGGCGCCCAGTTTCGACCCTGGGCCCGGTCCCGAACAGAAGTGGTGTTTCCTCGGGTGCAAGAGCGATGGCGACTGCCGCGTTTCCGAGGGTTACGCCTGCGTGTTCGGGCGTGTGGCGGGCGTGCCCCGCATCGGCATCTGCGACAAGCCGTAGGCCTCGCCGCGCGGGTTGGGGAAGCTGGCGTCGAAGTCCATGTTCCCCCAGCCGCTCACGCCGATGGCGTGGACATCTACTTCGATGGCGCCTCGACCTACGAGGCCATCCTGGCCGCGGTGGCGGCCGCGCGGCACCACGTCCGCCTCGAGTACTACATCTGGGAGCCCGAAGCGTCGGTACCCGGCTGCGTGACCTCCTGATCGAGCGCGCCCGCGAGCTGGACAGCCTCGACGGACGGTTGACCCTTGACCCGCAGCTCGGCCAAGGCGTGACTCAGCCGCGCGGTCGAGGTGGGCCTGCAGCGGCCTCGGGCCGGTGGCCGGTCACCTGGCGCGCGCGCGTCAGGTCGATCCGCCAGCGCCTCTCGAACTCCGCCGCGAACGGAGCGTCGTCCACGACGAGCGAGCCCTCCTCGAGCCAGTTCATGGACAGGAAGTCGAGGTTGATGGATCCGATCACGACGAGCCTGTCATCGACCAGCATCGTCTTCGCGTGGATCATCGACGGCTGGTACTCGTAGACATTCACGCCGGCGCGGTCGAGGCGCGGGTACAGGCGGCGCTGGTAGAACGTGACGGCAGGATGGTCCTGGTGCGGTCCCGGCAGAAGCAGACGCGCGTCGACGCCCGACTGCGAGCGGGCGGACAGTGCGCCCAACACCTCCGGCGGCGGCACGAAGTAGGCGTTCGCGATCCACACGCGCCGCCGAGCGGCGGCGAGCGCGACGTGCGTGACCCATCGCGCGTGGGACAGCCCCTTCACGTCGGTGCTCGTCACGTAGGCGGCGCGACTGTCACCTGCCGGCTGGGCGCGCTCGAACTCGCCCGCGGGCAGGCCCCGGCCGCCCGTCTCGAGCCAGTGGTTGGCGAACGCCACCTGCATCTGCCGGACGACTGGACCTTCGACTTCCGTGTTCGAGTCCCGCCACTCGTTCGGCGAGAGCCCGTCGCCCATCCACTCCGGCGCGATGCAAAAGCCTCCGGCGAACCCCACCCGACCATCGATGACGACAAGCTTGCGATGATTGCGCCCGGTGAAGGAGAGCGGGCGCTGGCGGTTCGCCCGGAAGTAGTGGACCTCGCAGCCGGCCTCCAGCAATCGGCCGCGGAGTCCTTCGTGGAAGCCTCTGCTCCCCATGGGATCTACGAGGATTCGCACCGCGACGCCCTCGCGCGCGCGGTGGCAGACCAGATCCGCGATCCGGTCTCCGGGCAGGCCGGGCTTCCAGATGTACACGTCGACATGGATGCTGTTGCGCGCGCCCCGGATGGCCTCCTCGATTGCAGGAAACACTTCGCCGTTGTCCCGCAGGGTGAGGCGATTGCCCCCGACCATCTGCGTCCCCGTCGTCTGGAGGAGTGCGAGGTCGACCGAGTCCACGCCTTGCGAAAAGCCGAACGCGACCGAGCCCCAAGGGCCGTATCGCAACCTGCGACGCCAAAGGCGCCGCGCAAGGATGTACAGCCCCACCCCCGTCGCGAGCCCTGCCGCACGGGCGATCCTCATGAGAGCTATCTGGGCATGCGGCGGGCGGCTGGCAACGGTCGCGCTTCCGCCGCGACCGGGGGTCAGTTGTTCTCGGCGCCCTGGAGGATCCAGTCGCGGATCTGAGCGATCTGTTCGGGAGGGAGGGGGTCGCCGACCAGGGGCATCCGGCCGCCGCAGCCGCTCGGGCAGGCGGCGCCGCAGCCCTGCGTGCCTTCGAGCTTGTGGACGAGGAAGCTCTCGTGCGGGCGGCCGGGCTTGACCCGGGCCAGGCCCGGGGCCTGCTCCGAAGGCTGCAGGAGGTCCGCCAGCACGGTGCTCAACATGGCGTCGTCTGCCGCCACAGTGGCCTTGGGGCCGAGCAGGGGGCGGTGCTGGGGAGCGGCCCCCCGGTCGGTGCCGTGGCAGGCCGTGCTGAGCGCGCAGGAGATGGCGAAGGTGGGCTGGATGTCCCGCCGGAAAGAGGGGCTCGTCTTCGCCTTGGGATTCGTTGCATCGGGCAGGCCGCAGACTGTGACCGTCGGCTCCGGGGCTGGCTGCGAGCAGGCGAGCTGCCCGACCGCCCCCAGCAACAGCATCGCCGCCGGCACCAGACCCCCTCCGCGAAGGACCCGGTTGCGGGGGGAGCCGACTATTGGTCGCAATTGATGTCCCGCTCGCCCAGGAAAAATCCCAGAAAGACGCACATCTCGTCGGGGAACTTCACGGGGGACGTGCCCGTGTTCATCCACTCGCAGTGGGTGCGCAGGGTGTTGCCAGCCTCGAGGACCAGAGGCTGGTCCAGTGGACGGTAGCTGAAGTTGGGGTTGAAGGCCCACTCGTAGTTCCAGTGGTCGTCGCGCTTGACGTCGATCCGGGTCCCGTCTGGCTGGATCTGCTCGGTGAAGACGCTGGTCCCCAGCTGGTGCTGGTGGTTGGCGAACATCAGCAGAGGGATGTCCTGCTTGAGCTTGCAGGTGATGTCCACGCTGGTCTTGCTCTGTGGCGCCAGCTCGTAGCGCAAGCTGGTGTTGGTGAAGAAGCTGGCCACCCGATGCGCCGGCGAGGCGTCGGCCAGCTTCACGTCCACGACGGATTCGCCCAGCACCTCCTTGCTGGAGGTGTTCATGTAGTGGACCTGCAGGAGCAACGCGAACCCTTTTGGAATCCGGGTCACCACCCCCTCGGGCAGCTTGATCTGAGCGGCCGCCTCGCCGCCGCTGCCCCCGATGAACCGCGCGCTCAGCTGATCTTCGTTCTTCCATTCGCGCACCGTCCCCACCGGCTGCACGTCCACGGTGGCGAACAGCACCGCGTGGTGGCCGGGGGCCGATTGCCAGCCGACGATGTCCAGCACGTCGACGTCGCGGTCGGAGGCGGGGGTCACCCACTGGACGCTCATGATGCTCTCGCCGGGCGCGACCAGCTCGGGCTTGGCTTCGAACCGCTGATAGCCGTCCCGGACGGCGGGCCGATGGCCGGTGGCACCGTTGTGCCCTCCCTCGTGGCTACCGGCGCCCTTGGCGCCCTCGGTGACCTCGGAACCACAACCGGCCATCAGGCCGACGGAGACGATGGTCGAGACTGCGACCACCGGCGAGATCGAGCAGCGTTTCATGTCCTGCCTTCCTCTAAAGTCCCGAGCAAGTGGCAAAGGTCTCGTCGCAGCCCGCCGATGCTGTGCAGGCGAGGCACGCGGACGTGTCCGACCCCGACGCGCACGCGACGAGACAGCTGTCTCGCCCGCACTGAACGACGGCGCCCCAGCACTGCGCGCAGCCCGCGCTGAGGTCGAGCCCGTCCTGCATACAGCTGGCCGTGCAGCTGGCCGCCCCCAGACAGCGGCGCCCACATTCGGCCACCTTGGCCTGCATCTGCGCGCGGCTCTTACCGCAGTCGCCGTCGTTGACACAGGCGCCGCGCGTGCGCCCGCAAGCTGCCGCGCTCCCCGCATCCGGTGCGGCGGCTGCGTCGGGCACCGTCGGGGGGGAAGCGGGGGTGGGATTGGCAGCCGGACCGCCGCTGTCTCCGCCGTCACCGGAGATGCAGGCCAGACCGAAGATCGAGAGAATCGTGCACAGGGCGACCGTTGCCCAGGCGCCGTTTCGCCGTCCGCAGTTTTTCATGCGGGGCCGATGCATAGCAGGGGCTGCCCGCGGATCTAGCTCGATGAACGTCCGCGCGAATGTTGCGCCGGCGGAGGCGAGAAGACCGCGCCTGTTGTTCGCGACCACCCCCGGTTCGGTCGATCGCCAGGTCCTCGAAGAAGGGCTCGTTCATCGAGGCGCCCCCGGCGGTCGCACCGCCACCGGGCTTCGTGCGGCGCGCGCGGCGCTCGCCGGAAAGGTACGCCGTACTCCTGTCGTGGCCTGGCCGGAGGACGAGGTCGCCGAGCGCCTCGGCGAGGGGACCGAGATCCTCCTCAAGCTCGAGGTCCTGCAACACGCGAGCTGCTTCAAGACCCGCGGCGTGACCCTCCACATCGATGGCCTCGACCGCCACGAGCGCGCCCGCGGCGTCGTCACCGCCAGCGCCGGCAACCACGCCGCGTGTGTGGCGTTCGCGGCGCGGGCGGCCGGCGTTTCGGCCAAGGTCGTCGTCCCGCGGGCGGCCTCCCCCGCGCGCCTGGAAATCTGCCGCCGCCACGGTGCGGAGGTGATCCTGGCCGACGACATCCATGCCGCCTTCGCCGAGATGCAGCGCCTGCGAGAGCGCGACGGCCGGGTCGCCATCCCCTCGTTCGACGGCCCCTGGATACCTCTCGGCGCCGCAGATCTGGCGGCCGAGTTCGTCGAGCAGACGGGGCCCCTGGACGTGATGGTGCTCGCCGTTGGTGGGGGCGGGCTCTGTGGCGGAGTCGCGGCGGCCATGCACCTCCTCCAGCCGACCTGCGCCGTCTACGGCGTCGAGCCATTCGGCGCCGACACGATGGCGCGCAGCCTGGCAGCTGGCGAACCACAGCGGCTCCAGGGGGTGACGATCGCAGACAGCCTGGCCGCGCCCCACGCCTGCGAGCGGACGCTCGCGCTCTGCCGCCGGTTCTCCCGCGGCGTCGTCACGGTGGACGACGCCGCCATCCTGTCGGCCCTGCGGGAGCTCTTCCTCAGCATGAAGCTGGCCGTGGAGCCGGCGGCGGCCGCCGCGCTGGCCGGCGTCCACGGCCCCCTGCGCGAGCACGTCCGCGGCAAGCGCGTGGGCGTCGTGGTGTGCGGCTCCAACATCGAGCCCCGCGCCTACGCCGATCTCCTTCGCTAGCCGACTATGAGGGCGGCCGCAGCTACCTCCTCGAGGGCAAGTCCGGCGGCGAGGTCACCGTGACTCTGCAGTCCGGCGCGCAGCAGCGCACGGTGACCCTCGTCCGCAAAGCCGCACCTGCAGCGCAATCGCGCTGACGGTTGGCCGCTTGGCAATATGTAGAAATACGTAGGGAGCCCGCTCTTGGCTCTCCGCTGGCCGCAAGACGAAAGCCGGGATGTAAGATGCCGGTGATGGATTTGCAGCCCGCTGTCCGCGGGTTCGCGATGCTGCTGGCGCTGGCGTGTGGCTGTACATCCGGCGCGCCGGCGGGCGATCGGCTCGGCTCGGCCGGTCCTGCGCAGGGGAGGCGCTTGCGCCCGCGTTACTACTTTCACGGCGACCGCAAACTGATGGAGGCGGACATCCACGACCTCCAGCTGGATCTGATCTGCCGGATGGCGGAAGCGCCTGACGGGACCCTGCGCTGCCAGCCCCTGCGCGAGTTCGACCTCGAGTTCCTGGACCCCGACTGCCAGCAGCCGTTCGTCACTTTCGCGCGCGCGCAGGCGGAGCCCTACGTCGGCATCCCCGTGCGCGGACCGAAGGGGCAATATTGGGAAGAAACCTACCGCGCAGTCGCCAGCGGACAGGTCATCACCACGCGCTACCACCGGTTCAGCTCCGCGAGCCCCTGTGAGGGCGACCCGATCCCGCCGCTGACCGTGTACCCGCTGGAACGGGTCACCGACCAGATGGCCCGCGGGACCCTGGAGCGGGGACCGGTCCGCGACGGCGTCGCTGCGCTGTTCTTTCAGGCGGAGGGGCGACCGGTGGGGTCGTGGGCGTGGTTCGATGTGAAGCTCGACCGTCCGTGCACGGTCCCATACACCGACGCGCGCACGCTGGTGACGGCCGCGGACGGCTCGCCGAGATGTTTGCCCGGGGCAACCAGGGTCGGGGCCGAAGGAGTTTTCTCCGATGCCGACTGCCAGCGACCAATGAGCGGCTGGTCCGAGGGCGCCGATACCGGCCCCAGCATCGGCACGTCGATCGTCGGGGCGGATGCGTGTTCGTCGCAGGTACACGTGTACCGTCTCGACCGGCCGGTCGCCACGCCCGCGTACCTGAAACGCTATCCCTTTGAAACCTGTACCCCGGCTCCGGCAGGTGTGGTCTGGCAGACGATCAACGAGGTCCCTCCCGGCGAGTTGCCCGCCGGGAGGTTGCAGGTCGTCGACGGGCCCGAGCGGGTGCGCCCTCGGGTCGTCACCACCGCCGCCGACAGCCAGCTCGGCCGGCACGCCTGGGACGAGGCCCTCGGCGAATTCTGTGAACCGAGAAGGACGATCGACGGCCAGCTGGTATGCGCGCCGGCGCTCGTTTTCACCAACCGCCGCAAGTTCGCCGACCCACAGTGCACGTCGCCCTTGATACAGGCCCCGCTTCCCGGCTGCGGCGGCTGGAACGCGGCATCGCTGCTGGACGATCAGGTCGGCGGTCGACTGGCGAAGGTGTTCCGCGTGGGCGCGCCGTACCACGGTCCGATCTTCGAGTCGTTCGGCGGCTCGTGCCGGCCGGAGATCGTCCCGCTGGTCAGCGACACGTATGTGCTGGGCGAAGAGATCCCGCTGTCGAGCCTGGCCGAGCTCCGCACCGACGAACCCTGAGCCCAGGACTGCATGGTGTCGTCGGCGTGGCGAGCGGCGCTCAGGGCGCGATCTTCCACAGGAAGCCGTTGCGGCACTGGAACGGACCGAGGCCGAAGTCTGTGCGCCCCTGGCAAAAGCCGCTCACCACCACCCCGCCGTCCTTGGCGATGGCCACGCCCTGGACGCTGTCACCGGAATAGAAGCTGCCGAAGGTGCGCAGCCAGACCGGCTCGCCCGCGGGCGAGAGCTTCATGACGAAGCCGTCTTCGCCGGTGGCCCCTTCGTTGTCCACCAGCTTGCCGCCCGGGCCAGCGATCTTGCCGGCGAACGAGCCGGTCACGAAGACGGCGCCGCTGCCGTCGATGGCCACCGAGTAGCCGCGGTCGTGGACACCGTCGGTGGTATCGGCGCCGCCGAACGGGCGCACCCAGGCCAGAGCGCCTTTGCCGTCCAGCTTGGCCACGAAGCCGTCTTCGGGGCCCTGGGCGGTGAGGTTGGTGGAGGCGAAGCCGGCCGTGCCCGCGAAGTGGCCGGTGAGCACCACGCTGCTGTCGGCGCCGACCCGCACGGCCAGGGCGCGGTCCTCGCCCGCGCCGCCGAAGCGGTGGGACCAGATGTGCGCACCCGCGGCGGAGAAGCGAGCCACGAAGACGTCGTTGGCGCCGGCCGCGGTCAGGGCGCCGCCGCCGAGGTCGGGTGCGCCGGAGAACCGGCCCGCGAGCACGAAGTCGCCGTTCGGGGCGCGGGCCATGTCAGCCACGATGACGGTGCCGGTCTTGTTCAGCACCTTGACCGATCGCTGCACGCCCTCGGCGTTGAAGGCGGCCAGGAAAGCGGTGGATTTGCCATCCGAGCTGGGCATCAAGATGTTGCCGCCCAGGGTGACGTTCCCCTCGAAGGCGCCCGACACCACCGGCAGACCGCCGCCGTCCAGTGCCAGCCCCAGCCCCCATTCGCCCATTCGCACCGGCAGCACCTTCGAGAAGCGGTGCTGGCCGGCGGGGCTGTAGCTGACGAAGTAGATGCTGCCCCCGCCCATCCCGGTGAGGGCGCCGCCGCCGAAGTCCAGCGGGAAGGTGCTGACCGCGACCACGAACACGTTGTTGCTGGCGTCGACCACCACGTGGTCGGCCTCGTCCCAGTCCTTGCTGCCCACCGGTCGGGCCCAGCGGTATTCGCCCTCGGGGCTGTAGCGGGCGATCACCAGGTCCACCGACTGCTCCACGGTCTTCATCACCGTCCCGTCGCCGAAGTCGGTATCGAAGTAGTACCCGCCCGCCATCACGATGTCCCCGTCGGGGGCGATGGCCAGCTCGCGGCCGGTGCCCGCGGGCCGCACCCAGATCGTCTGCGATGGCCCCGGCGGCCCCGCATCGGCGGGCGCGGCGTCGGGGGTGGGCG
>JBKPRZ010000833.1:0-4637 GCA_046734815.1 Myxococcota bacterium
CGTTCGACTTCCAGCGGCTCCGCCGGACGCAGGACCTGCGGGCCGCGCCGCAGATCGCGGCGGCGATCTTCCTCGACGTCCTGAACGTGTTCCTCCTGCTGCTCTCGATCTTCGGCAACAGGGACTAGCGAAAGGAGACCCCTTTGAGCTCCTCATCCACCCCGACAGGTCCCGGCTCCGCCTCCGGCGCGCCGAACCTTCCAGACGGCTTCTCCGAGACCTTCACGAGCCGCTACGTCGATGCAGGTGATGTGCGCCTGCACGCCGTTATCGGCGGCGCGGGCCCGCCGCTGCTGCTGATCCACGGCTGGCCGCAGCTCTGGTACGCGTGGCGCATGGTAATGCCGGCGCTCGCCGAGGACTTCGAGGTGATCGCGGTCGACCAGCGAGGCATCGGCCTCTCCGACAAGCCTCGCGACGGATACGACATCGGCACGCTCGCCGGCGACATGGCCGCGCTGATGGACATGCTCGGCCACGAGCGGTTCGCCGTCTATGGAACGGACACGGGCATGCCGATCGCGCACGCGCTTGCCGCGGACTACCCGGAACGCGTCGAGCGCGTTGCGGTCTCCGAGGCGTTCCTGCCGGGCCTCGCGCCACTGCCGCTCTTTGTCCCGCCGCCACTCAACGCGCGGCTGTGGCATCTGATGTTCAACCAGCTGCCGGGCAGCGTGAACGAGGCGCTCGTCAGGGGACGGGAGGACATCTTCTTCGGCGCGGAGTTCGACGCCTCCGCGGGCTCGACGAAGCTCCCGGAAGAGACGGTCGAGTACTACGTCGACACTCTTGCCGCCGATCCAGAGGCTCTGCGCGGCAGCTTCGAGTGGTATCGCGCGATCCCGGAGACCGCTGCGCAGAACGAGGAGCGCAAGAACCGGCGGCTGACGATGCCTGTGCTCGCAATGGGTGGCGAGGAAAGCGGTCGCGAGAACGCCGCGAACGCGATGAAGCTCGTCGCGGATGACGTGACCGGCATAGTCCTCGCTGGCTCCGGTCACTGGGTCGCCGAGCAGGCGCCCGAGCAGGTGCTCGCGGCTCTGGGCGAGTTCCTCGCCCCGTACCGCGAAGCCGCCACGAAGGAGAAGGAGGTCTCACATGCCTGAGTCGCCCACAGTCGTGCTGGTGCACGGGGCGTTCGCCGACGGCTCGAGCTGGAGCGGCGTGATCGAGCGTCTGGAGGCGAAGGGCGTCGCTGTGACGGCGCCAGCAAACCCGTTGCGTGGCGTCTCCAGCGATTCCGCCTACCTGGCGAAGGTGCTCGAGGAGATCTCGGGGCCGGTGGTGCTGGTCGGCCACTCCTACGGCGGGGCGGTCATTTCGAACGCGGCCGCGCAGGCGGAGAACGTCGTCGGACTCGTCTTCGTCGCGGCGTTCGCACCCGACGAGGGGGAGACGCTCGGCGAGGCGACGCCCACTTCGAAGGACGCCATCCTCGGCCCCGCCCTCGTGCAGCATGCCTACAACGGCACCGTCGAGTTCTCGGTCGACCCTGCGAAGTTCCAGGAGGCGTTCGCGGCCGATTTGCCCGCTGAGCAGGCAGCGGTGATGGCGGCGACGCAGCGACCGGTCGGCGCAGCCGGGTTCTCGGACGCGTCTGCGGCCGCGGCCTGGAAGACGCTGCCCTCCTGGGCGGTCGTGGCGACCGGCGACAAGGCAGCAGGCACCGACCTCACGCGCTCGATGGCCGAGCGGGCCCGCGCCAAGATCACCGAGGTCGACGCCTCCCACGTAGTGATGGTTTCCCAGCCCCAGGCCGTGGCGGACGTGATCCTCGAGGCCGTGGCCGCAACCGGACAGGAGGAGCAGGCATGAACATCTACGACCCGGCGTTCTGGGCAAAGGTCTGGCGCAGCGCGGGAATCCAGTCGATCGCGTTCTTCGCGATCGGCTACATCATCTTCGGCGAACAGCCGGGAGTCCGCGCGTCGCCGGCGGAGCTCGTCTCCTTCTACCACGGCGACCGCACGCGGATCCTGATCGCGTCGGTCTTCTTCGGCTTCGGCGTGCTCAACCTGATGTGGTTCGGCGCCGCGCTCGCCAGCGCTCTGCGAGACGCCGGCATGGGCGGCTGGGCGGGCGCTGCGACCGCGGCGACCGCGGCCTTCGGCGCGATCGTGCTCGTCAACATCACGATCTGCTCGGCGGTCGCGTACTCGATCATCGGCACCGGCGGGCTGGCGCTGACGTCGGCCTTGAACGACTTCTCCTGGTCGCTGGCGGTGCTCACGTCGTTCCCGGCGGCGATGGTACTGATGGCGGGCACCTTCGGGCTCTGGCGAGCGGAGATCATCTCGACCAGGACCTACTGGATGATCTTCCCGGGCTGGGTGCTCGTCGTCGCGGGCGCGACGACCTGGGCGAGCAGCGGCTTCTGGGCGCCCGACGGGGCCTACCTGCAGTTCATCACGCCGATCATCTTTGCCGTGCTGATCACCTTCTTCAGCGGCCTCCTGACAATGCGCGTCGAGCCCTCGGAGGCGCAGGAGCGTGCCGCGGTGATGACGGGATAGACGATGAGCCTGCTGGGCACACGACGAGAGGCGCTGCCGGGCTTCGACGGCGCCACCGGCTGGCTGAACTCCGAGCCGCTGACCCCGAAAGGCCTGCGCGGGAAGGTCGTGCTCGTCGACTTCTGGACCTACACGTGCATCAACTGGCTGCGCACGCTCGGCTACGTCCGGGCCTGGTGGGAGCGCTACGCGTCCCAGGGCCTGGTCGTGGTCGGCGTGCACACGCCGGAATTCCCGTTCGAGCGCGACGTCGACAACGTGCGCGAGGCCGCGCGGGAGATGCGGGTCGAGTACCCGATCGCGCTCGACAGCGACTACGGCGTCTGGCAGGCCTTCGACAACCACTACTGGCCGGCCGTCTACATCGCCGACGCCGAGGGTCGGATCCAGCACCACCACTTCGGCGAGGGCGGCTACGAGGAGTGCGAGCGGGTGACCCAGGGGCTGCTGGGAGCCGACGGCGGGCTGGTCTCGGTCGCCGACGAGGGCTTCGAGGCGCAGGCGGACTGGGAGCACCTGCAATCGCCGGAGACGTACCTCGGCTACGAGCAGGCGCAGAATTTCGCCGGCGACGCGGCATACGGCCGGCCACACGAGTTCGTCGTGCCCGAGCCGTTGAACCGCAACGAGTGGGCCCTCGGCGGCAGCTGGACGATCGGGCCCGGGCACAGCACGGCGGACGAGCCCGGCGGGAGGCTCGCGTTCCGGTTCCACGCGCGTGACGTGAATCTCGTGATGGGCCCGCCGGCGCGAGGCGCGTCGGTGCCGTTCCGCGTGCTGGTCGACGGCGAGCCGCCCGGCGACGCGCACGGCCTGGACGTGGACGAGGAGGGCCGCGGAGCGCTCACCCAGCAGCGGCTGCATCAGCTGATCCGCGGGCCGGGCTCGTTCGCCGATCGGACGTTCGAGATCACCTTCGAAGCGCCCGGCGCGGAGACCTACTGCTTCACGTTCGGTTGATCAGACCCCTTCTCGGGTGCGCCGTCGGCGCGCTCGCCCTGGTGCTCGTGTGTACCGCCCAGCCTCGGGCGTCGTCCCCGACTGGCGCCTCGACGGTTCAAGTCACGTTCTTGCGCGGTGAGCAGCTCGCGGCATTGATGCGCCCCGGGCGAACGCCGGCGGACGCCGTGACCCAGCTGATCGCCGGCCTGAGGCAGGGAGAGATCGCGAAGTCGTTCAGGACGTACGTGCCGCGCAGCACCCGCGTGCGCCGCCTCGAGGTGCAGAAGGGCCTCGCGACCATCGACCTGAACCGGCGCTTCATGGCCGGGCGCGACGACGACCGGGTGCTCGCGAGCCTCTCCCAGCTCGTCGCGACGCTGTCCGCGTTCCCGCGGATCGACCGGGTGCAGCTGCTGATCGCCGGCGAGCGCGTGAAGCGGACGATCGCCGGCGTCCGCCTGGCCCACCCGATCACGCTGCGCTACCTCCGGACGCCGAACGTCCCGGTCCCCGTGCCACCGCCCCCGAGGATCCGGCCGCCCGATCCCGAGGTGAAGAAGGCCCAGCAGCAGCTGATCGCGCTCGACTACCTGCTTCCCGGCGACGACGACGGAATCCTCGGCCCGACCACGTCGGAAGGCCTGCTCGCCTTTCAGAAGTTCGAGCGCATGACGCGCACCGGCCTGCTGGACGCGGCGACGAAGCAGGCCCTCGGAACCACCGAGCACCCCGAGCCGATCACCCACGGTGGGCCGGGCAAGCGCGCCGAGGTCCTGCTCGACCGCCAGGTGACGCTGCTGGTCCGGGACGACATGGTCGTCAGGACGATCGCCGTTTCCAGCGGCAAGCCGTCGACGCCGACTCCGCCGGGCCGCTACCGGGTCTACGCCAAGATCCCCCGCTGGTGGTCGACGCCGTTCCGCGAGTGGCTGCCGTGGGCGATCCCGTTCGTGGGCGGGATCGCATTCCACCAGTACGGAACCGTTCCGGCCTACCCGGCGTCACACGGCTGCGTCCGCCAGCCGTTCGCAGTGGCCCGCTGGACTTACGCGTTCGCGGAGATCGGGATGCCCATTCGAGTTCTCAGCCGCTCGTAAGCGCGGCGAGCTCGTCCTCACTCAGCTCGAGCTTCTCGGCGGCGAGGTTCTCCTGGAGGTGCTCGAGCGAGAGCGTCCCCGGGAT
>JBKPRZ010000834.1:0-10946 GCA_046734815.1 Myxococcota bacterium
CCAGGCGGAGCCTGGCTCCGAACGCAGAAAGTAACCACGTGTTCGGTTCGTGTGGCTCGTCTCGGAAGAAGATCGACTGATGCAGATCAACGTTCCTCGGGTGGTCGTCGCGGGCACGGGCAGTGGGGTGGGCAAGACCACGGCGGCGGTGGGGCTGTGCCGGGCGCTGCGGGCGCGGGGACTCACCGTCGCGCCGTTCAAGTGCGGGCCCGACTACCTCGACCCCACCTACCACCAGCGCGCGTGCGAGCGGACCAGCCATAACCTCGATGGGTGGCTGATGGGGCGCACGGCCGCACTCGACACCTTCGCGGCGGGCAGCGACGGGGCGGACGTGGCGGTCATCGAGGGGGTGATGGGGCTTTACGACGGCGCCTCGGCCACCGAGGAGGCGGGCTCGACCGCCGAGATGGCCAAGTGGCTGGACGCGCCGGTGCTGCTGGTGGTCGACGCCGCCGGCATGGCCCGCACCATCGCCGCGGTCGCCGCGGGCTTTGCCGCCTTCGATCCCGGCTTGCGGCTGGCGGGGCTGATCGCAAACCGGGTGGGCAGCCGCGGGCATCTATCGCTGCTGCGGCAAGCGCTGCGTGATCCGCCCATCCTCGGCGCATTCCCGGTATCCGAAGCGCACGCCTTCCCCAGCCGCCACCTGGGCCTGCGCACCGCCGACCGCGACGCCGTCCCGGATCAGGACTTCGATCGCTGGGCACAGCTGGTGCAGGAGTGGTGGGAGCTGGACGCGATCCTCGCGCTCGCGCGCGCGGCGCCGCCCCTGCCCCGCACGCCGCAACCGGTGCGCGCGCCCGCGCCGGTGCGCTGCCGCATCGGCATCGCCCGCGACGCCGCCTTCCACTTCTATTACGACGAGAACCTGCGCCGGCTGAGCGATCTCGGCGCGCAGCTGGTGCCGTTCTCGCCGCTGGCCGACCGGAACCTCCCCGATGTGGACGGCGTGTATCTGGGCGGTGGCTATCCCGAGCTGCACGCCGCCGCGCTTGCTGCAAATCATTCGCTCAAGGCCGACCTGGTGACGTTCGCGCAGCAACGCCATCCCATCTATGCAGAGTGTGGGGGTCTCATGTACCTTGCGCAGACAATCGTGACCCTCCAGGGACCCTCCCACCCCATGGTCGGCCTGCTCCCCGGCCACGCCGTCCTCTCCGACCGTCTCGAAGCGCTGGGCTACGTCGAGGTCGAGACCCAGCAGCCCAGCATCCTGGGCCCGGCCGGCCTGCGCTTCCGCGGCCACCAGTTCCGCTACTCGCGCCTCGAGAACACCGACGGCGCCGACCGCGTGTACACCGTGCGCCGGCGCCGCGGCGGCGAGGTCACGCCCGAGGGCTACCGCGCCGGCAGCGTGCTGGGCAGCTACGTGCACGCGCACTGGGCCTCGAACCCGCTGCTGCCCGAGCAGCTGGTGCAAAGCTGCGCCGCCGCCCGGAGGGCGCCGTGACCGCGCCCCGCGAGCACGGCGGCCTGGTGGCCGACGAGCTGGCGCGCCTGGGCCTGCACGCCGACGAGGTGATCGACTTCTCGGTGAGCGTGAACCCCTACGGTCCCGCGCCGGCGGTGGTGGCCGCCGCCCGCCAGGCCCGGCTGGATCGCTACCCCGATCCCACCGCCTTCGAGCTGCGCCAGCAGATCGCCCGCCAGCACGACGTGCCCGCCGACGCGGTGGTGGTGGGCAACGGCGCCGCCGACCTGCTGTGGACCCTGGCCCGCGCCCTGCTGCGCCCGCGCGACGCCGTGCTGGTGGTCGAGCCGACCTTCGCCGAGTTCCGCAGCGCCGCCCAGGCCGCCGGCGCCGACGTGCGCGACTGGCGCGCCTCGCCGGCCACCGACTTCGCCCTGGACGCGCCCGACATCGAGCGGCAGGTCCAGCGCACCGGCGCGCGCGTGCTGTACCTCTGCTCGCCCGCCACCCCCAGCGGCGCCCACCTGCCCGTGGCCGAAGTGGTGGCCCTGGCCGCCCGGCTGCCGCGCGTGACCGTCCTTCTGGATCAGGCCTTCCTCACGCTCAGCGAGCACCACGCCGAGGCGCACGTCCCCGTGCCCCCCAACGTGGTGCGGATCCGCTCGCTCACCAAGGACCACGCCATCCCGGGCGTGCGCCTGGGCTACCTGCTGGCCGCGCCCGCCTTCGCCCGCCGGATCGAGGCCGCCCGCCCGCCCTGGACCACCAGCGCCATCGCCCAGGCCGCCGGCCTGGCCGCCCTGGCCGAGGAGGCCTTCCTCGCCGACAGCCGCACCCGCCTGCTGGCCGACCGCCGCGCCCTGGCCGACGAGCTGCGCACCCTGGGCCTGCAACCGGTCCCCAGCTGCACCGGCTTTCTGCTGGTGTCGGTCGAGGACGGGGCCCGGATGCGCGGCCGGCTGCTGAGCCGCCGGATCCTGGTTCGCAACGGCGCCTCGTTCGGACTGCCCCGCCACATCCGGATCGCCGCTCGCCCCGCCGCCGATCGGGACAAGCTGCATTCGGCGTTGCGGGCGGTGCTGGCGTGAACCTGGCCCCGGCGATCATGGTCCAGGGGACCGCCTCGTCGGTGGGCAAGAGCCTGGTGGTCACCGCCCTGTGCCGCCTGTTCCACAAGCAGGGGCTGCGCGTCTTGCCCTTCAAGTCGCAGAACATGGCCTTGAACTCGTACGTCACCCCCGAAGGCGCCGAGATCGGCCGCGCCCAGGCGGTGCAGGCCGAGGCCGCCGGCGTGCCCCCGCACGTCGACATGAACCCCATCCTGCTCAAGCCCGAGGGCGAGGCCCGCTCGCAGGTGGTGGTGATGGGCCGGCCCATCGGCAGCATGGGCGCCGTGGAATACCACCGCAAGAAGCCCGAGCTGCGCGGCGTGATCGCCGCCTGCCTGCAGCGCCTGCGCCGCAGCTGCGATCTGCTGGTGATCGAGGGAGCGGGCAGCCCCGCCGAGATCAACCTGCGCGCCCAGGACATCGTCAACATGCACGTGGCCCGCGCCGCCGACGCGCGCGTGCTGCTGGTCGGGGACATCGACCGCGGCGGCGTCTTCGCCGCCCTGGTGGGCACCCTGGAGCTGCTGGAACCGGAAGACCGCCTGCGCATCGCCGGGTTCCTGATCAACAAGTTCCGCGGCGACCGCGCCCTGCTGGATCCCGGCCTCGAGTTCCTCACCCGCCGCACCGGCGTCCCGGTGCTGGGCGTGTTGCCGTACCTGCCCGCCCTGCGCATCGCCGACGAGGACTCGCTGTCGCTGGACCACCGCCGCCTGCGCCGGGTGGCCGCCGCCGGCGAGCTGGACGTCGCCGTGGTCCGCCTGCCCCGCATCGCCAACTTCGACGACTTCGATCCGCTGGACCAGGAGCCCGGCGTGGCCCTGCGCTTCGTCGAGACCGCCGACAGCCTGGCTGGCGCCGACCTGGTGATCGTGCCCGGCTCGAAGAGCACCGCCGCCGACCTGGCCTGGCTGCGCCGCTCGGGCATGGCCGAGGCCATCACCGCCCGCGCCCGCCGGGGCCAGCCGGTGCTGGGCATCTGCGGCGGCTGCCAGATGCTGGGCGTCTCGATCGAGGACCCCGACGCCGTCGAATCGCCCGAGCCCACCGTGAGCGGCCTGGGCCTGCTGCCCATCCGCACCCGCTTCCGCCGCGACAAGGTGACCGCCCAGGTGAAGGCCCACCCCGCCACCGCCTGCTTCCTGTCCGAGGGGCTGGCCCCCACCACCGAGCTGCGGGGCTACGAGATCCACATGGGCCTGGTCGAGCCGGCCGCCGGTGGCCGGCGCTACCCCTTCGACATCGTCGAGCGCAACGCCCGCGCGCTCGAGATCCCCGACGGCGCGGTGTCGGCCGAGGGGCGGGTGGTGGGCACCATGATCCACGGCCTGTTCGAGAACGATCGCCTGCGCGCCGCCATGTTGCTGGCCCTGCGCCGGGCCCGCGGCCTGCCCGAGCCGGCGGCCACCCCCGGCCGCCCGGACAAGCAATCCGAATACGACCGCCTGGCCACCGCCTTCCGCGAGCACGTCGACCTGCCGATGCTCGAGCGGATCGCCGGCCTGCGCGTCTGACCGCCCCCCAACGACTGTCCGATTTGTCCAATTCCCGGCGCGCGCGGCCGGGCATCTTCTTCCTGTCCCCGCGGGGGAAGAAAAGGAGAATCGACATGGACGTACAGGCATTGTCAGCGGTGGTGTTCGCGTCGCGCGAGCCGGAGCGGCTGGCCGGATTTTACCGCCAGCATCTGGGGATCCCCTTCGAGCACCACGAGCACGGTCCCATGCGCAACCACCTGGAGGCGCAGCTCGCGGACATCCACTTCGCGGTGTTGCGGGGCGCGCCGGCCAGCCCTACCGCGACAGGTGTTTCACCCACCTTCCGCGTCCGCGGCCTCGACCGCTTCGTGGAGGATCTGCGCCAGGCCGGCGTCACCCAGATCCACAAGATTGTTGAGCTGGGAGAAGGCAAACGACTGGTATCCTTCCGCGACCCCGATGAGAACCGCTTCTCGCTCATCGATCTTGGGTTTTGATCCTCCCGGCAACGGGCGCTTCGAACCGCGCAGCGCCACCTTCCTGCGGGGGCAGCCGCAGTGGTCCACCCACGCGCCCAACCCCGCCATCGCCGACCACGTGTCGGCGTACTGGGCGGTGGAGCTGCGCGGAGCCAGCCACCTGCTGCGCACGTTGCCCGACGCCTCGGTCGACCTCACCGTCGACCTGCGCCGGCCGCGCGTCTACGTGACCGGCCCGCAGAAGAAGCCGCGCACGCGCCGGCTGCACGGCCACGTGCACCTGCTGGGCGCGCGTCTGCAGCCGGGCTCGGCCACCCTGCTGGGGATCGACCTGGCCCGGGTGAACGACGACTGGACCCCGCTGGAGGTGTTCGTCCCGCCTGCGCAGGTACGGCGCCTGACCGCCGCCATCGACCGCGCCCGTGACCTGGCCGCCCGCATCGCCGCCCTCGACGCCTTCCTTGTCGACCGGCTGCTCAACCGCCGCATCGACCGCCGCCTCTCGCGCGCGCTGGCCCTGCTGTTCCAGCACCAGGGCGCCCTCAGCATGGCGGCGCTGGCCAGCGAGACGCGGGTCGACCCGCGCACCCTCAGCCGCCTGTTCCAGCGCAGCGTGGGCCTGCCGCCCAAACGCTTCTCGCGCGTGGTCCGCTTCCAGTGGGCCATCCGCAACCTGGACCGCGGCGACAGCTGGGCCGCCCTGGCCGCCGACCTCGGCTACTTCGACCAGGCCCACCTCATCCGCGACCTCAAGGAGCTGTTCGGCGCCACCCCCACCCAGGCCCGCGCTCTCGCCGCGCGTACGCGCTGAACCCGTCAGCCGCGCTGGTACACACCGAAGGCGGCGCCCTGCAGATCGTCGCACGCGGCCACGAGATCACCGCGCGGCGTGCGCACCGGATCTTTGGCCGCGCCCCCCTGCGCACGCACGCGCGCCACCGCCGCCGCCGCGTCGGGCACCCGGAACATGAACAGCCAGTGCTTGTGCACCTCGGCGCGGCGGGCGCTGTCGGCCACGCTGCCCACCGCCTGGCCCGAGCCGTCCCACCCGAACAGCTGGTTGGTGCCCACCCCCTCGATCGGCACCTCCTGCAGCGCGGTCCACCCGAACAGCGCCGCGTAGGCGGCCATCGCCTGCCGGTGGTCGGTCACGTTCAGCGCGTGCCACAGCACCAGCCCGCGCGACTGCGGGGCCGGGCCGGACTTCAGCGCCAGCACCGCCCCGAACGGATCGCGCACAGCCGCGCGCCGGCCGCCGTCGGCCAGGCGCTCGGTGACGCCCAGCTGCTGGGCGCCCAGCGCCACCATCCGCCCCAGGGTCCCCTCGAAGTCCTGGACGCCGATCTGTCCCAGCCAGTGCGGACGCGCCCCGCGCGCCACCGCCGCCGGCGGCAGCGGCGCCACCTCCACGTCGGGCCCCCAGATCTCGTTGCCCAGCAGGTCGGCGTAGAACGCGCGCGCCGCCTCCACCTCGGACGTGCGCAGCTGATAGCTGACAAAGCGGTCGATCGACATGCTGGGCGTTTCCTACGCCCGCCCCCGCCCCTCAGGCAAGCGCGCGCGGTCACGCCTGCAGCGGGCGGGCGGCACTGACGGCGGCTTCCTCCAGCGTGTGCAGCTCGTCGAGCAGCTCGCACAGGGGAGGGTCCTCCTCCAGCACCGCCGCCGTCGACTGGCGCAGCTCCAGCGCCATCAGCCCCGGCGACACCGCCTCCAGCCCGCCGACCAGCGCTTCCAGCTTGGCCAGCAGCAAGGTCCGGCAGCCCTCCGCGTACTCCAGCGCGGTCAACCGTTCGGCCATCGCCCGGCGCGCGTGCTCGTATTCCACCCGCACCCGCGGCGCCGCCGTCTCGGCCGCGCGCTCGACCCGGGCCAGCTCGTCACGCGCCGGCCCCAGCGGGTCGGTGCCCAGATACTGGCTGACCCGTTCGAGCACCTGCAGCAGCCGGCCCGCGCTCTCCTCCATCGCGCAGACCCGTTCCAGCGTGGTCTCGGCCCCCAGCTGGGCGGTGCGCGGCAGGTTGCGTATCACCAGCGAGCGCTCGGTGCGCGCCTTCTCGATCCGCGACAGCAGCTCGCGCGCGTGCCCGTCCTGCACGCAGGCGATGGAGGGCAGCTCGGGCGGCTCGCACCGCAGGTCCTGCACGGCCTGGCGCCAGCGCACCGGACGCCCCATGTCCACCGTGACCGCCAGCAGATACCCGCCGATGGCCATCAATCCCAGCGCCCCCGATTGCATCAACAGCGCCGTCAACGCCGCCACCCCCGACAGGCACAGGTTGGCGCGGTTGGTGGCCGCCCGGTACAGCGCGCGCATGATCACCTTTCCCGACTGCATCGGTACCTCCACGAGCGGGTTCGAGGGGCCGCCCGGCCGCGCCCCCACGCAGCACCACGGGTGGCCGCCCCGATCAAGATGGTGAGTCCCCTTCCCGCGCGAGCAACCCATCCGCGCGCGGCTGCGGGCCAGCCCTGCACCGCTCGACCGGAAATCCATACCCCAACTGACCACTGCCGCCAGAATCGCCTGGCACCCGCACCGCGGCGGTCGCATGGTTGTCAGGTGACTGACGAAGCCCTGCAGCTGCGCTGCCCGCATTGCCGCACGCCCAACCGCGTGCTGCGCGCGCGGCTGGACCAGGGTCCCACCTGCGGCCGCTGCCACGCCCCGCTGTTCCCGGCCGAGCCGATCACCGTCGCCGACGCCAGCTGGAAACAGGAAGTGGAGGAATCACCCCTGCCGGTGCTGGTCGACTTCTGGGCGCCGTGGTGTGGACCCTGCCGGGTGATCGCTCCGGTGCTCGCGCAGGTGGCGCGCGAGCGCGCCGGCCGCCTCAAGGTGGTCAAGCTGAACGTCGACGAGAACCCCGTCACCGCCGCCCGCTTCGACGTGCGCTCGATCCCGACCATGATGGTGTTCCGCGGCCCCACCCCCCTCGATCGTCTGGTGGGTGCCCTGCCAAAGCCGCACATCGACGAGCACCTGGATCGTCTGGTCCCCCGCTGACCCGTCGGGCGCGCGCTGACTATATTTTTCCCGCCGCCGTGTCCAGACCCATCGAGGACTACGCCCTGATCGGCGACTGCCATACCGCCGCGCTGGTCGCGCGCGACGGCTCGATCGACTGGCTGTGCCTGCCCCGCTTCGATTCGGCGGCCTGCTTCGCCGCCCTGCTAGGCACCGCCGACCACGGCTTCTGGCGGATCGCCCCCGCCGCCCCCGTCCAGGAGGTGCGCCGCCGCTACCGCGGCGACACCCTGGTGCTCGAGACCGAGTTCTGCCTCGACGGCGGCGGCCGCCTGGCGGTGATCGACTTCATGCCCCCGCGCAGCGAGGCGGTGGATCTGTGCCGCATCGTCGAGGCCCGCCGTGGGCCCGTGCCGGTCGAGATGGAGCTGCGGATCCGCTTCGACTACGGCTCGTCGGTGCCCTGGGTGCGGCGCGAGGACGGCGCCACCCTGGCGGTGGCCGGACCCGACAGCCTGCGCCTGCGCACGCCGGTCCCGGTGCACGGCGAGGGGCTGAGCACGGTGGCCCGCTTCTCCCTGGCCGAGGGCGAGCGCGCGGTCTTCGACCTGACCTGGGCCCCCTCGCACCTGCCCATCCCGGTGACGATCGATCCGGTGGCCGCGCTGGCCGACACCGAGGCCTGGTGGCAAGAGTGGGCCAGCCGCGGCCGCCACGACGGCGCGTGGCGGGACGCGGTGGCCCGCTCGCTGATCACGTTGAAGGCGCTGACCTACCAGCCCACCGGCGGCATCGTCGCCGCCCCCACCACCTCGCTGCCCGAACGGGTGGGCGGCGTGCGCAACTGGGACTACCGCTATTGCTGGCTCCGCGACGCCACCTTCACGTTGATGGCCCTGCAGGGCGCCGGCTATCACGACGAGGCCCGCGACTTCCGCGAGTGGCTGCTGCGCGCCGCCGCCGGCTCGCCCTCGCAGCTGCAGATCATGTACGGCATCGCCGGCGAGCGCCGCCTGCCCGAGCTCGAGCTGCCCTGGCTGCCCGGCTACGAGGGATCACACCCGGTGCGCATCGGCAACCAGGCCTCCACCCAGCTGCAGCTGGACGTGTACGGCGAGCTTCTGGACGCGCTCCACAAGAGCTGGCGGGACCTGCCTCCCGCCCCGCTGGCCTGGAACCTCGAACGCGCCGTGGTGGACTACCTGGTGACCATCTGGCAGCAACCGGACGAGGGGATCTGGGAGGTGCGGGGCCCGCGCCGCCATTTCACCCATTCCAAGGTCATGGCCTGGGTGGCCCTCGACCGGGCGGTCAAGGGCGTCGAGATCTTCGGACAGCCCGGCCCGGTCGAGCACTGGCGGCGGGTGCGCGACCAGATCCACGCCGACGTGTGCAAGAACGGCTACAACCCCGCCCGCGGCTCGTTCGTGCAGTTCTACGGGGCCGAGCTGCTGGACGCGAGTCTGCTGATGATGCCGGCGGTGGGGTTCCTGCCCGTGCAGGATCCGCGCGTGCGCGGCACCATCGAGGCCATCGAGCGCGAGCTGCTGGTGGACGGGTTCGTGGCCCGCTACCCCAGCCTGACCGAGGTGGACGGCCTGCCCAGCGGCGAGGCCGCGTTCCTGCTGTGCACGTTCTGGCTGGCCGACTGCCTGGCCCTGCTGGGCCGGCGCGAGGACGCCGTCTGCATGTTCGAGCGCGTGCTGGACGTGCGCAACGACGTGGGCCTGCTGGCCGAGTGTTACGACCCGCGCCTGCGCCGCCAGCTGGGCAACTTCCCCCAGGCCTTCTCGCACGTCGGGTTGATCAACACCGCCCGCAACCTGGCCGAGCCGCACGGCCCCACCCGACAGCGCGCCGAGCACTGAGCGCGCCGCTCGTCTTGTACCTCACGAAGCGGCGGCCCTGCAGATCGCCCCTGATCACAGGCGTCCTCAGCGCGGTTGCGGTGAAATACGAAAACCAACGATTACCGCACGCCGCCCCGTGGTGATCCCGACCCGTTGGGGTAATAGTCGTGGGCGAGTTCTTCACGACCCCGACGCCCCGACCTCCGCAGCAGGGGCGCTGATTCCCTGGAGGGTGCAATGAGAGTGGTTCTGGTGGCAGGTGAACCGGTCTTCAGACTTGGCTTTCGCAGCTTGCTTTCTGCGAGCGAGGACATGCAGCTGGTGGCGGACGCGCCCGACGCTCGTACCGGCTTCGCGCTCATCGACAGCGAGAAACCGGATCTGGTGGTCATCGACGTGGCCCTGCGCGGGATGAGCGGTCTGACCGCCGCCCGCGAGGTCAAGTCGCGCGCGCCCGACGCGCGCATCCTGCTCCTGGCCCCCTGGCCACGCGAACGGGACGCCCTGGACGGCTTCGCCGCCGGCGCACACGGCTTCGCGCTGAAGACCGATCCGCCCGATACCCTGCTGTTCGCGATGCGCACCCTGGCCCGCGGGCACAGCTACATCACGCCCGATCTGCGCGGCTGCGCCGCCGATCTGTCCGAGAGCCCGCGCAGTCGCGCCGCCCAGACCGCCCTCGACGTGCTGGGCGTGCTGTCGCCGCGCGAGCGGGAGGTGCTGGACCTCATCATCAAGGGCTGGCGCAACCGCAACATCGCCAGCGAGCTGTGCATCTCGATCAAGACCGTCGACACGCACCGCACGCGCATCAACCGCAAGCTCCACTGCACCAGCGCCGCCGACCTGATCCGCTTCGCCGCCGACAACGGCCTGCTGCGTAGCGCTCCCTGGTCGGGCAACGGGGTGGAAGCCAGTCTCCCGGCACCCGCCGCGATTCCCGCTCCGCCGCCACCCTGACCCGGCGTCCAGCCCCCGGTTCGCCGGCGAGCAACGAACTTCTTAGCTCCACCCCAGTCAGGCAGACCTGACTGGGGACCCCGGGTTGCAAACAACTAAGAGATTAGTTACTCTGAGTCCATGACCGCGCGCAAGCCCCGGCGGCCCGACAAGCTGCTGACCGAGGTCGAGCTGGAGCTGATGAACATCCTGTGGCGCCTGGGAGGCGGCACGGTCAGCGAGGTGCTGGCCAACCTGCCCCCCGAGCGCCCGCTGGCCTACACCTCGGTCTCGACCATCCTGCGCATCCTGGAACAGAAGGAGGTGGTGGGCAGCGAGAAGCTCGGTCGCGGCCATCGCTACCAGCCGCTGGTGCCCAGGGACATGTACGAGGCCTACGCGCTCGAGCAGGTGGTGGGCCGGGTGTTCGGCGGCGAGCCGCTGGCCCTGGTGCGCCGCCTGGTCGACACCGCCGGGCTGAGCAAGCGCGAGCTGGCCGAGCTGAAGACCTTGCTGGACCGCAAGGAGAAGGAGGCGCGCCGGTGACCGCGCTGCTGGCGATCTACCTCGAGACCGCCCTGCTGCTGGCGCTGGGCGGCCTGGCCAGCGCCGCGCTGGTGCGCTGGGGCGGCGCCTGGCTGGCCCGGCCACGCCGCTGGCTGGCCGGCAGCTACGCCCTGCTGGTGCTGGCGCTGGCCCTGCCCTGGCT
>JBKPRZ010000835.1:0-5757 GCA_046734815.1 Myxococcota bacterium
GCGCCGAGCCGCCGGCCGCCACCGCCAGCGGCAGCGTCAGCGGGCGGGCGGCGGTGGCGCGTAGACCGTACAGCAGACCGGCCAGCGCCAGGACCAGCAGCGGCAGCCCGACCTCCTCGATGATCACGAACGGCAGCGCCGACGGCGTGGCCCCGCCGTGCACGATGGGGCTCTTGGCCAGGAAGGTGTGCCCCGACACCACCCACCACAAGCCGCTCCAGCTGCGCGCGTCGCCCCAGGCGATGCTGTCGGGCGAGCCACCGGCGGCGTGCGCGGCGGCCCGCGCGGGCAGATAGGCCAGCGCGCTCAGCCCGACGACGAACGCGGCGACCGCCAGCGCCACCAGCCGCGCGCGCGGCAGCTCTCGCGCGCGCAGCAGCGGCAACGCCGCCGCCACCGCGCCCAGCCCCACCAGTCCCGCCACCATCGGGTGGTTGGTCACCCCCAGCCCCAGCAGCAACGCCCCCAGCAGCGCGCCCCGGGGATCGGCGAGGGGGGAGGCCCGGCCGCTGGCCTGGTCGGGCGCCATGGCGTGGACGTCGACCGGGATGGACGGACGATCGGCGGCCGGGTGCAGGGGTCCGGTGGACGTGCAGGCGGCGGCGAGCGAGGCGAGCGCGAGGGCGGCGGCAAGGGCGTACACCTCGGGGCGGTTGGAAGACAGCACCACGCCGGGTGCCAGCGCGAAGCCGAGCGCGGCGGTCGCGGCCAGCAGGGCCTGCACCGGCGCGGGGATCGTCGCGCGCAGGTCCAGGCGCCCGACCAGGGCGCGGGCGAACCGGAACAGCAACACCGCCGCCAGCGCTCCGGCCACCGCCTGGGACAGGCCCACCCGGAACGCGACGCTGCCCAGCGGGATCAACGTGAACGGCTTGGCCCACAGCAGGGCGAGCGCCTCGCCGGGCGGGTGCGCGACGCCCAGCCCGAAGCCGGCGGTCGCGAATTCGGCAGAGTCGAGCAGGTACGGGGTGGGCGCAGCGGTGAAGGTGTAGGCGGCGAACGCGACCAGACCCACCCCGGCCTCCCATGCCCCCTCCCACACCTTCCGCTCGCCGCTCACGACATCTGATCTTACCGCGCATCCCCACAGCCGGCCGTGAGGATCGTCGGGACGGCGGCGTGTCGGCGAAGCGAGCCGGCGCGGTAAGATGGTGGCTCGCGTGGCCCGGAAAAGCGTCGGACGAAACGTGTTGCGGAAGGAGGGGGCGGCCAAGGTGGACGGGACCGCCCGCTACGTCGACGACCTGGTGTTCCCGGACATGCTCTTCGGGCGCACGGTGCGGTCGCCCCGGCCCTGCGGGCGGCTGCTGGGCGTGCGCCTGCCGCCGCAACTGCCGCCCGGGCTGGTGGTGGTCGACCACCGCGACGTGCCCGGCAAGAACGCGGTCTCGATGATCGAGGACGACCAGCCCTGCCTGGCCGTCGATCGCGTCGCGCACGCCGAGGAACCGGTGCTGCTGCTCGCCCACCCGGACCGCGAGGCGCTGCTGTCGATCGCCGCCGAGGTGCAGATCGACCCCGCCCCGCCGGTGTACGACCCGCAGCGGTCGCCGCGGCTGTTCAAGGAGATCACCATCCGCAAGGGCGACGCCGAGGCGGCGCTGGCCGCCGCCCACCACGTCGTGGAGGGCGAATACCGCACCGGCCACCAGGAGCACGTGTACATCGAGACCAACGGCGTGATCGCGGTGCCCGAGGCGGGTGGCATCACGGTGTACGGCTCGCTCCAGTGTCCCTATTACGTTCACCGCGCGTTGATGGTGCTGATGGGGCTGCCGGGCGACAAGGTGCGGGTGGTGCAGACCGAGACCGGCGGCGGCTTCGGCGGCAAGGAGGAGTACCCGTCGATGATCGCCGGGCACGCGGCGCTGCTGGCCTGGAAGGCGCGCCGCCCGGTCAAGCTGGTGTACGACCGCGCCGAGGACATGGTGGCGACGACCAAGCGCCACCCGGCCATCGTCCGCCACCGCACCGGCCTTCACCGCGACGGCCGGCTGCAGGCGATGCACATCGAGGTGCTGCTGGACGGCGGGGCCTACGTGACCCTGAGCCCGGTGGTGCTGTCGCGCGGGGTGCTGCACGCGACCGGGCCCTACCGCTGCGACAACGTGCTGGTGCACGGGCGCGCGGTCATGACCAACACGCCGCCCAACGGTGCCTTCCGCGGCTTCGGCGCGCCCCAGACCCAGTTCGCCGTCGAGGCCCACATGGACCGCATCGCCGAGCAGCTGGGCATCGATCCGGTGCGGCTGCGCGCGCGCAACGCCCTGCGCGCCGGCGATCGCACCGCCACCGGCCAGCGGCTGGGCCGCGACACCAGCGCGCTGGCGGTCCTGCGCGAAGCGGTCCGCCGCACGGATTTTGCGCGCAAGCGGCGCGCCTGGGCCGGCAGCGGGCGCGGCATCGGGCTGTCGCTGTTCTTCCACGGGGCCGGCTTCACCGGAGGCGGCGAGGCCAAGCTGGCGTCGGAAGCGGCGCTGGAGCTGATCCCCACCGGCGTGCGCATCCTGGCGGCCAGCACGGAGATCGGTCAGGGCACACGCACCATGCACGCACAGATCGTCGCCGACACGATGGGGCTGCCCTACGACCGCGTGGAGGTGGCGCCGGTGGACACCGGGCAGGTGCCCGACAGCGGACCGACGGTCGCGTCGCGCACCTGCATGGTGGTGGGCCGGATCCTGCAGCGCTGCGCCCGCGAGATGAAGCGCCGGCTGCGCGGGCTGTCGCCGGCGGCGTACCTGCGGCGGCATGGCCCGCTGGTGGTGCGGCGCCGCTACGAGAACCCGGCCGGCATCCGCTGGGACGAGGAGACCTACCGGGGCGAGGCCTACGCCGCCTACGCCTGGGGCTGTGACGTGGTCGAGCTGGAGGTGGACCCGGTGACCCGCGAGGTGCGGCCGCTGCGGCTGACGGCGGTGCAGGAGATCGGCCGCGCCATCCATCCGGTGCTCGCCCGCGGTCAGATCGAGGGCGGCAGCGCGCAGGGGCTGGGGTACGCTCTGTGCGAACGGGTGGTGATGAACGACGGGCGCATGGCCAACGGACAGCTGACCAACTACATCGTCCCCACCACCCTGGACACGCCCGAGCTGGACGTGGTGTTGCTCGAGCGCCCCTACCGGTACGGCCCCTTCGGCGCCAAGGGCGTGGGCGAGCTGCCCATCGACGGCCCCGCCGGCGCTGCCATCAACGCCCTCCGCCACGCCGGCTTCGACCTGCGCGATCTGCCCGCCACGCCGGAGGTGATCCAGACGGCGACCCGGACATGCGTTTCTCGCTGAACGGCCGCCGCGTCGACGTCGAGGCCGCGCCGATGCGGCGGTTGCTGGACGTCTTGCGCGAGGAGTGCGGGTTGACCGGCACCAAGGAGGGCTGCGGGGAGGGCGAATGTGGCGCCTGCACGGTGTTGCTCGACGGCCGGCCGGTGGCCAGCTGCCTGGTCGCGTTCGGGCAGGCGCGCGGGCGCAAGGTGACCACCATCGAGGGCGTCCCGTCGGACCACCCGCTCAAGCGCGCGTTCGTGCAGGAAGGCGCGGCCCAGTGTGGGATCTGCACGCCGGGGATGATCCTGGCCGCGCTCCCGCTGCCACCGGGCGCGGACGTTCCCGCCATCCGCGAGGCGCTGGCCGGCAACCTGTGTCGCTGCACCGGTTACACCGCCATCTACCGCGCGGTCGGCCGCGCGCTGACGCCGGCGCCGAAGTCACGGCGGACGCGGTGAAACGCGCCGGCCCTTTGCAACGATGAGGACCATCGCCGTCGGGTGCAGAACGATGAGGACCGCGCTGTCGCCGTCGGGTGCAGGGCGATGAGGACGGCGCTGTCGCCGTTACGACTGCACGAGCCCGCGAGCCTGGCCGAGGCGCTGGCGATCCTGCGCGACGAGGTGGGCGCGGCCCCGCTGGCGGGCGGGACGGACCTGTACGTGGCGCTGAACGCCGGCACCCCGACCGCGGGCGTGTTCGTCGACATCTGGGGACTGCGGGAGCTCGGCGGGATCCGCCGCGCCGCCGACGGCGGCCTGGTCATTGGCGCGGGGGTGACGTTCGCAGAGATCGCGGCGTCGGCGCCGGTGCGGCGAGCCTGGCCGATCCTCGTCGAGGCCGCACGGCAGGTGGGCGGCGTGCAGATCCAGAACCGCGCCACCCTGGGCGGTAACGTCGCCAACGCCTCGCCAGCGGCGGACGCGGTGCCGATCCTCCTCGCCGCCGAGGCCACCCTGGTGCTGGTGGGCGCGCGCGGCGAGCGCAGGGTCCCGGCCACGACATTTTTCACCGGCTACCGCCGCACGCAACGGCAGCCCGACGAGTTGCTGCTCGCCGTCGAGCTGCCGCCCGCCCCCGGCCCGGCCTGGTTCCGCAAGGTGGGCACGCGCGCCTCCAACGCGATCTCGAAGGTCGTCTTCGCCGGCGTGCGCGGCCAATCCCCGCGCCTCGCTCTGGGCAGCGTCGCCCCGACAACGGTACGCCTGCCCCGGACCGAGGCCGCTCTCGCCGGCGGCGCCTCGATCGACGACGCGCGCGCGGTCCTCCGATCCGAGATCGCACCGATCGACGACCTCCGATCGACCGCCGCCTATCGCCTGGACGTCGCCGCCGCCCTGCTGGCGCAGTTCTGGAGCGAAACCGGACCGACGTCCACGCATCGAACCTCGAAACCTCCCCGTCCCCGCAAGGAGAGAAGCAAATGACACAGCTGCTGCTCTGGGCTCTGGCGGTCGCGGCGGGAGCGGCGGGGGCGTTCCAGACCGCGGCCAACAGCGCGCTGATGGGACGGTCCAGCCTGGGCGCGGCGCTGTTCCTGAACACCTCCGTCGTCTGGATCGCCACCGCGGCGCTGCTGCTGGCCACGGGTGGGCCGCGGACGCTGTCGGCCCTGGTGGGCGCGCCCTGGCATCACTATGTAGGAGGGCTGTGCGGCTTCGCGGTGATCGGCTCGATCACGCTCGCCTTCCCGCGGCTGGGCGCCGCGGTGGCGCTGGCGCTCATGGTCCTGGGGCAGGGCACCGTGGCGCTGATCATCGATAACTACGGGCTATGGGGCATGCGCCCGGTGGCGGTGACCGGCGGGCGGATGCTGGGCGTCGGCTTCATCGTGATCGGCGTCCTGCTCCTGCGGCGCTGATCCGCTGCGCGACCGGGAACTTCGGCGGGGCGGGCGCTGTCCTTCGAATGCGGAGGGCATCATGGATCCGACACCGACGCTGGCTGGCGGCGCGCGCACCGATTTGACCGTGGAGTCGAGCTTTCGGGGGGTGGTCATCGATCACGCGACCCTGCGGCACCGCCCGCGGGCGCGCCGCCGCGATCGCCACGCCATCCCTCACCGCGACCACGCGGCGGATGCGTCGTTCACCCTGCTCGAGGACACGCCCGCCGGCCTGCGCGTGAAACTGCTGCCGGACATGCGGGGCAGCGTCGCCACCGGGGCGCTGCAGATACCGCTTGCCACCTGGCGCGCCAACCACGGCGCCAGCTTCCTGCTGCCGCCCGACGTCTCCCTGGCGCTCGGCCTGGGGCAGATGGAGTACCGGATCGCCTGGGCCGCCCCGCCGCCGCCCGTGCGCGCGCCGCTGGTGCGCTTGCGCTGGCGCGAGCAGCGTTACACCGCCGCCACCGCGCTCGCGTTCCTGCTGGTGTTGCTGGTCAGCGCCCTGGTGCCGCCCGACGCGCGTGCCCTGTCGCTGCAGCGGCTGACCCGCGAGTTCCATCTGGTGCCGTTCACGCTGATGCCGCTGGAGGAACAGGTCCGCGC
>JBKPRZ010000836.1:0-12731 GCA_046734815.1 Myxococcota bacterium
GAGACCGCCACCCACAACGCCGTGGCCTGAGCGCGCGCACCCACCGTCGGCCGGGGTCGAACGGCAGCGCGTTCATTTCCATTTCGTCTGCGTGACCTCCCCGTCCTCGGACAGGTGGAGCTCGAGCGCGCGGCCGTCCACGGTCATGTCCACGTCGAAGTAGATCGGCCTGTCGTCTCGCCACTGCCGGTCGGCCTTGACGATCACCGCCTCGGGATACGCGGCCTTGATCCCGTTGAGCACCACGGCGGGTAGCTCGCTCGGTTTGAAGGCCACCTCGGAGGCGACCAGCTTGCCCTGTTCGTCCATCATCACCTCGTGGCGGACGCCATCCACGTGGAAGGTCACCCGGGTGCGGATCCGACCCCTCACCAGGTCGCGTCGCTCGTCGAGGTTGTCGATCCGACGCCCCATCGCGATCTGGGACAGCACGGCCCGGAACTGAGGGGCCAGCTCCTCGAAGGTGACGTCATGGTCGTCGCCATAGATGATGGCGGGAGCCGCCGGCGCCCCCGCCGGCTGCAACCTGGGAAGCCCCGGCGCGTGCCCGGCGGTGGTGGTGGTGCCGCCCCGTCCCGCGGTCGTGGCCGCCGGCGTGCCAGCGACCGGCGCGATCGCCGATGCAGCGGGGACGGGCGCGCGCGCGTTCAACCGCGCCCGGACCCCCAGACCCACAGCCAGCGCCAGCGCCGCGACGGCAGCCACACCGATCTTCGTCTTTCCGGTCACGACCGCAGCCATGGTGACTCCTTTCATCGTCGATCCCAACGCCGGCGCCGGCCGCGGCAACAGCGGAGCCAGCGCGCCCAGCACACCCGCCCCCGACCCCCGGCGGTCTGACGCCGCCAGCGCCGCACGCAGCCTCTGCAGCGCCTCGCTCAACCGCCAGCGGACCGTGCCCGGCGGCGCCCCCGTCAGCCGCGCGATCTCGACCGGCGGCAGGTCCTCGAAGTACCGCAGCAGCACGGTGGTGCGATAGGGCTCGTCCAGACCGAGCACCAGGTCGCCGAGCAGCCGCTGCGCCTCCGCCCGTTCGAGCAGCTGCTCGGGCGAGGGGGAATCCTCCTCCACCCGGGAGACATCCGCCTCCCGGCGCTGCAGCCGCTGGCGAGCCCGGAGCCGCTTGCGGAACGAATTCCGGAGCACCTCCGCCAGCCACGGCCGCGCCGGTCGATCCAGCGCCGGCGGCGACCGCAGCGCCGCCACCCACGTCTCCTGCACGAGGTCCCCGCCAGCCTCCGACGTCCCCCGCGCGAGGTGGTCCGCCAGCCGCCGCAACCAGGTCGCGTGTGACAGGAGCCCCTGAAGCTCGACCGGATTTTCCATCTCTCGCCCTCCACTATCCCGCCCCCCCTTCCGCGTTGGGCAGAAACGTACGCCGCCCGCAATCCCGCGGGCCCGGCACGCGGATGCCTCGTGATCCAGGTCGCTCGCAGGTGGGCGCTTCAGCGCGACCGCGCCGCTGGGCTGACCGGGGCAGGCCGCGTGGCCGAACGCTCCGCGGCGCGCAAACGCCGACCCCAGAAGACGAACGCGGACAGCGCGAGCAGCAACAAGTTGAACGGGGTGTTGGCCGCCTCCCCACGCGAGACGTGAAACGCGATCGCACACACCTGGAGGACCGCGCAACCCAGTGCCGCCAGCGGTGTGAGACCCGGCCTGATGCCGGTGAGCGCGGGCAACAGCACCCCGAGACCACCCAGCAGATCGACGACGCCCGTCGCGCGCATGAACCACTCGGGCACCTGCCCCATCCAGGGAAACTTCGCCGCCAGCGCGGGGACGGGGCTGAGGAGCTTCCAGGCACCCGTGCCGGCGAACACCAGGAACAGCAAACCCTGCACGACCCACAGGCCGATGGAGAGCCCCCTGCCTGTTCGCGCGCTCCCGTCAGTCATGGTTCCCCTCCGTGCTCTGTCACGTCCCGTGACCAGCCCGAACCTACGCACTCTGACGCCCGGGGACAAGCGGCCCATCCAGCGCAACCTCGACGCGATTCCACAGGGCGCCTGGGTCCGTGTCTTCCGCCAATATATTCCTTGAAAGTCATATAAACTAATGGATATATAACTGTCGTGGAATCGTCGTTCGCCATCGTCGCCGAGCCGAATCGGCGGGCCATCCTGGGCCTGCTGCTCACCTCCGAGCGCTCCGTCGGCGACATCGAACGTGCGCTTCGCCTGTCGCAGCCCTCCGTCTCCAAGCACCTGCGGGTGATGCGCGAGGCGGGGTTCGTGGAATCACGGATCGAAGCGCAGCGGCGCCTGTATCGACTGAGACCGGAGCCGCTCATGGAGCTCGACGCCTGGCTGGCCCCCTTCCGTCGCTTCTGGTCGAAGCACGTCGATGCGCTGGAGCGGCACCTGGAAAAGATGGATCAGGCCCCCTCCGTGAAAGGAAAGAAAAGGACATGAGCAGCCGTGAGCAATACGCTCCAGGCGCCGCTGCCGACGCCGAGGTTCGAAAAGATGGAGACAGATGGACGCTGATTCTCGTGCGCCACCTCTCCCACGCCCCCGCCAAGGTCTGGAAGGCGCTCACCGAGCCCGAACATCTGCGCGAGTGGGCTCCGTTCGACTCCGACCGTAGCCTGGGCGCGGTCGGCACCGCCCGGCTCACCACCGTGGGCGCGCCGAAGCCGCTGGTGACCGAGACCCAGGTCAAGCGGGCCGATGCGCCCCGGCTGCTCGAGTTCAACTGGGGCGGACAGGACATCCGCTGGGAGCTCGAGCCGCTGGCGGCCGGAGGCACCCGGCTCACC
The DNA here is from genome assembly GCA_046734815.1 of Myxococcota bacterium. Classification (GTDB taxonomy): domain Bacteria; phylum Myxococcota_A; class Polyangia; order Fen-1088; family Fen-1088; genus CAVYGB01. Next base: position 2,762 of record JBKPRZ010000836.1, read on the forward strand.
CTGTGGCACAACATCGACCGCAACTTCATCTCGATGGGGGCTGCCGGCTGGCACATCTGCTTCGACGTGCTGGACCGGCTCCTCGGCGGTCAGCCGATCGGACGCATCGTGGGCGCCCAGGCCATGCAATTCGGCTGGCAGCGATTGCACACCGAATACGCCAAGCAGTTTGGCATCGAGAGCCCCGCCTTGCTCACCCGCGAAAGGACCTGAACATGACCCACTCGAAGAAAACTGTCGTCGGTTTCTGGATCGTCACCGCGCTGTTCTGCCTGCAGATCGGCTTCACCGCCTACGCCCAGCTGCGCCTGCCCCAGGTGGCGCAGGCCTTCGCGCACCTCGGCTTCCCCGACTATTTCCGGGTGGAGCTCTCGTGGGCCAAGCTCCTCGGCATCGCGCTGCTGCTCGCGCCGGTACCGCCGCGACTGAAGGAATGGGCCTACGCCGGCTTCGCCTTCGACCTCGGCTCGGCCCTCATCGCCCACCTGGCCGTCGGCGATGGCGCGGAGGCGTGGGGCTGGGCCGCGGGCAGCGGCGTTCTCTGGGCGCTGTCGTACCTGCTCTGGCGCCGCCTGCAGGCGAGCTCCGTGACTGTCTGGCCGCGCGCCGAGCGCCGCCCGGCCACGGAAATGGGCTCTCCTTCCCTGTCGGGAAACGTCTAGGATGACCGCATGAAGAAGTCGAGCGCCGGCCCCGGCCAGTCGCCATCGGAGCTCATCTCCGAAAGAATCGCCCAGCTCGGCGACTGGCGGGGCGAGACCCTCAGCCGGATGCGCAAGCTGATCAAGGCCGCAGACCCGGACATCGTCGAGGAGTGGAAGTGGGTCAAACCCAGCAAACCCGGCACGCCGGTCTGGTCCCACGACGGCATCATCTGCACCGGCGAATCCTACAAAGCCGTCGTCAAGCTGACCTTCGCCCGTGGCGCATCTCTGAAGGACCCCACCCACCTCTTCAACTCCAGCCTCGAGGGCAACACGCGCCGCGCCATCGACATCCACGAAGGCGAAAAGCTGAACGAGTCCGCCTTCAAAACCCTCATCCGCCAGGCCGTCGCCCTCAACAGCTCGCGATCGAAGCCCGCCAAGAAAACCACGGCCGCTCCCGCTAGCCGCCGCCCCGCCTCCGGCCGCGGCTAGCGGGGCCCTTCCAGCTGTCGTCGATCTCGCGCTGCCGCCTCGACCATCGGGCGGCCCATCACCGCGATGGCGTGTCGAAGCCGTGCCATCCGTCCAGAGCGCCGCACGACGGCTCCCAGCGCGGCACGTAGTGCTCGAGGAAGATACGACCCACCAGCTCGCCTCGACTGCGCGCGCCGGTCTTGCCGAAGATCGCCTTCAGGTGATCCTGGACGGTGTACTCCGAGATCCGGAGGGCGTCGGCGATCGCTTTGGTCGCCAGTCCCTGCAAGCAGAGCTGGCTGATCTCCCGCTCGCGCGCGGTGAGCCCGTAGACCAGCGCGATGATTGGAACGATCTCGCTGTGGGGCGCCGGCTGGATGATCACGGCGGTGCGACCTGCTCCACCTCCGGTGAGGCGGGTTCCGTACATCAAGAGCCACCGGCCGGTGGTCGTCCGGACGCGCGCCCGGGCCGCCAGCCCGAGTGGGTCGTGCCCCTCCGGCAGTGATCGCGCCCGGGCAGCGATCTGCTCGACGATGAAGGATTGCGCCGGGGTCGCGGGAGCCGGCTCCTCGGCCAGCTGCGCGATCCAGAATTCCGCGGCCGGCGACACCGATTCCGGGGCGCCGGCTGCATCGAAGACGACGACCCCGGGAACGTCATCGTGGCGAAGCGGTTCCTGCGCAGGTGGGGCGAGCAGGCCACGCCGGAAGCCTTCGGCGAGGATCGGGCTCAGCGACTCGAGAAGCCTCACCTCCTCGACGGTGAAGAACGGCTCGCCCTCGTTACGCAAGAATCCGACCGCTCCCCAGTAGACCCCGTCCAGCACGAACGAGCCGCGCAGCTCATCGCCGATGCCAATCGCCTCGTGCGAACGGTGACGCGCGCTCCGGTTCAGGTCCCCGTAAGTCGCGATGCTGGTGGCGCCCGCCAGTCGGCCGCTGCGGGCCAGGAACCACCACTTGTTGACGTCCTCGATCACGTACTCGTGCTCGGCCAGCCAGGTGCCGGAGCAGCCGACGTTCTGATGCGCGCTGCCCGTGAACAGCACGGTACCCGGATCGACCGAGTGCCAGCAGCACCGGTCGAAGGCGATATGCCGCCCGATGATGCCGCTCGCGGCAGCGGCGAAGCCGGCCCAGCTGTCCCCCCTTCCGGCGAGGGCGGCGAGCTGCTCGCTGGCGTGGCTGGCTCGATCGCGGCTCACGTGGTGAGTCTACTCGTCGTCGCGACTGGCTGGCCATCCCAGCTTTCTGGGAGGCGCACGGCGTCCCAGGAACCTGGGATTGTGGCCACTCGACTCGATCCGGATAGTGCCAGAGCACGATGACCACCTGGAGGAATCCATGACCACGCCGAACGAGAATTCCGGAGCTCCCCCGTCGCCCGATCCCGCGGCGATCTTCAAGATCGCCACCGGCTTCATGGCGGCGAAGCACCTGTTCGCGGCGACCGAGCTGGGTCTGTTCGAAGCGCTCGCCGACTCGCCGGCGACGCTCGATGCCCTGGCCTCGCGCTGCGGCCTGACCCCGCGGGCGACGCGAATCAGCGCCGATGCCATGGTCGCCCTCGGGCTCCTCGAGCGTGACGGTGACGCGTACCGGAACAGCCCGGTCTCGGCCACGTTCCTCGGCGGACGGACACCGGCCGATCTCCGCCCGCTGTTGCGGTTCTGGGACAAGGTCAGCTACCTCACCTGGGCGAATCTCGCCTCGGTGCTCTCGACCGGGCCTTCGCAGGATCTCAGCAAGGTCTCCGGCGAGATCCAGGAGCTCGCCCAGGCCGGCATCGCGGCGGCCACCGCAGGCCCGCTCCGAGCGCTGGTCAGCACCCTGGACCTGTCGGGCGCTCGCCGGTTGCTCGACATCGGCGGCGGCAACGGCAGCTGGTCGATCGGCCTCGCGGGTGCAAACCGGCACCTGCACGCCACCGTCCTCGACCTGCCGACCGTGACACCCATCGCGGCGGAGAGGATTGCGAAGGCAGGCCTCGCGGACCGAGTCACCGCGCGAGCGGGCAACGCGCTCCGCGATCCGCTCCCCACCGGCCACGACGTCTGTCTGATGGCCAACCTCATCCACTACTTCGGGCCGGAGGACAACCGGAGGCTCCTCACCAACACCCGCGCCGCCGTCGAGCGCGGAAACCGGCTACTGATTGCCGATTTCTGGACCGACCGCACCCACACCCAACCGCTGATGGCAGCCCTGATGGCCGGCGAGTTCGCCGCCCACGAGAAGCACGGCGACGTCTACAGCGTCGACGAGGGACGCGCCTGGATGGCCGAAACAGGCTGGCGCTTCACCAGCCACGAGCCCCTGGCCGGCCCATTCTCGCTACTCGTCGCCGAAGCCATCTGAAAGCGTCGTCCCACACGATTGGATTCACCGTAAGCCCTCCCCATTAGAAACGGCTGACGAACCTGGCGAAGATAGTTCACTGGGCCGGGAGTGGACGAAGAGACCTCAAGCGCGACAATGAGGTCTTTCGGCAACCGAGGAAGTCGGACCTGCGGAAAGGCCCGATCTCTGACGGCAGAGTCGAGGCCTGGTACGAAGATCTGGTTGGCCGATCTTTGGCGACCGCCGACGAGATTCGCTTCGTCTACAAACTCAGGCCAGGAAAACAGGCACTGAAGCAATTTGCCGCTGGTAGCGAGTTGCTCAGGTTTCTTCCTCGGTCTGAGGCAAGAGATCCATCCGAAGGGCGGAATCGCTGGCCCGTGACGTTCCAAACCCAATCGCCAACGCTCGGAAATGCCAAACCGCGCTGGAAGGCAGCGCGAGGAGCTACCGCCAAGTCGCGGAGGTGTTCGGCGTCACGAGAGAGAAAGTGTGCCACTACATCGCGCTCGTTCGCCGTCTGCCGGCGAAGTTGGTGGCGGCGATCGAAGGCGAGAGGAGGCCCGAAGTGCTCAAGCGCTACTCGTACCGGAAGCTGCTTGCGATGGCGAGGAGTCGAGTGTCGCGAACCTCCAGCCCAATAGCTACTTGATCGTGGCGGGCCTCTCGAGGAGCTCGACGACGGCGGTATGGCCTCGCCAGCGCGCTTTGTCGGCCGGGGTGTCTCCGTATTTCTCCTCGCGCAGAGCCGGGTTCGCTCCGCGGCTCAACAGGAGCTCGACCGCCTCCTCGTGGCCCATGACCGCGGCTGCGTGGAGGGCGGTATAGCCAGCCCAGTACCGCGTGTTGACGTCGGCCCCTCGCGCGAGCAGTTCCTCGAGGACATCGACTCGGTTGACGGCGCCGGCGAAGAGCAAGTTGTCGAGGCGAAGGCCAGCCTCGGCGAGGGCGGCGGCGCTCCGGGGCAACCCGGCGTCAATCGCCCAGATCATCGGACCGTCCTCGTCCCCCCAATCGATCCTGGCGCCGGCGCTCGCGAAGACCCGCGTGAGCTCTCCGTCGAGACCCGCCATGATCGGGCCCGCGCTGGTCATCATGAGATAGAGCGGCGTATCGATGGTGGAATACGTTCGGCCGACGGCATCAACCTCGGCTCCTCGTTCGAGGAGCAGCTGGGCGACGGCCGGGGCGTTCGGCGGCGTCACCTGCCGGAACTGCTCGACGCCATTGGCCGCGCAGTAGTGAAGCAGCGTGGACCGGTGCGCTCGGGGCGAGCGCGCATGGATCAGGGCGGGCTCTTCGTCGAGAAGCGCGCGCAACCGATCGATGTGTCCCGACACCACCGCATCGGCCGCCTGCTCGAACAGCTCGCCCATGTCTTCGCGATCCGGTGCCGCCACCGCGCTGGCGCCGGCCTCCAGTAGGTGGCGAACAATTCGATCGCGGGCCTCCGGCTCCGATACGCGGAGCGCGACATCGAGCGGTGTCTCGCCGTCCAGGTTTCGCACCTCCACGCGGCCGCCCGCGCGGAGCACCTGTTCCAGCATGGCGACGGATCCGGCTCGAACCGCGAGGTGAACGGGCGTGTCGCCCTGTTCGTCGAGATAGTTGGGATCGAGTCCTGCCTGCAGGAGCAGCGGGACGGCCCGGTCCCGCCCCGTCCGCAGCGCCCAGCTCAGCATCCGATGGTCCTCGTATTGGAGGGCGCTCCGGGCATAGGTCCGGGCCTCCAGCAGGCGTCGCAGCTCCCGCTCATCTCCCCGGATGCAAGCCGCGATCGCGAGATCGGCGGGACGGAGGCGCGCCGGATTGGCGCCTCGCTGGCGGAGCAACTCGGCCGCGCCCTCGTGCCCGAAGCGTACGGCCGCGCGGTAGCAGGCCTGGAGCACCGGACGCCACAGCTCGGCGTTACCGGCGCCGCCGAGCAGGACTTGAACGAGCGAAAGACCCCGATGAAGGCGGATCGCCTCCAGCAGAGGCCGTTCCACCGTCAGCGGCGTGGGAGCGCGCGCCATCAGCCGTTGGGCCATCTGCTCCGCGTCCAGCTCGACGCTCAGCTTGAGCGCCCACATGATCTGCCACCCCTTCCAGGGGAGCCCCAGCGCAAGCTCCAACACCTGAGCATCGCCGCTCCCCACGGCGGCATTGAGGAAGCTCCGCGACTCGGTGGTGGATCCGGCATCGAGGAGCAGTTGCACCAGGTCCACGCTGCGTGCCCGGCCCGCGGCCCCCTCCAGGGGGTGCCAGTGATGCTCCCATGTGACGTCGACGTTCGAAACCGTGAGCGCGGGATCAATGGCGGTGACGTTCACGTCGGCGCCGCACGCGATGAGCCGACGCGCGATGACCACGCGGGCCGCGCTCGCAGCAGCTGTGCCCGCACGGTGGCTGCTGCAGCAGAGATAAAGGAGCGGCGTCCACCCTCTCCGCCCGACTGTGCTGCTGGCGAGCGAAGGATCGGCGTCGAGCAACGCCAGCGCGGACTCGCTGTCCGCCAGCGCGGCCGCCACTGACAGCGATCGCTTCGCGGCCTGCGGATCGCGCGCCGAAAGCGATTCGACACCGGTCTCGTCGCCGGCAAACGCTGCATCGATGAGCGCCTCGCCGATGTCGGCCTCTGCCAAAGCCACGCTCTCGATCTCGCGTTTCATCTGCGGCCAGCTCGCGAACCCCGCCTCGCGAGCCACCACCAGTTGTGCCTCGGCGAGCGTCAGCGGTGAGGCAAGCACCTGCGCCACCGACTGCCCGCGGACGCGCGGCAGATGACGAAGGATGCGTTCGGCCGCTTCCCGGCTACCGTCGCGATGGGCCCGGCGCAGCTCCTTCGCGCGCTTGCGTTGCTGCTCGAGATTGAGCTTGGAACGTAGATCGCTCGCTGAGGACATGAGACCACCTTCCATTCGACGCCGGTGTCCGCTGTGCCGGCTGGAAGACAGTCCGTTCCCTCGGATTGTCGAACGAAGACCCGAGACGGGCGCAGCCCTTTCCGCGGACCGGATGCACTCTCGAGGTGCGCCGCGAAGTATAGATCGCGCTGCGGTCAGAGCATGCCGGCGTATCTGGAAGCGCGCCCCCGCGGGACCAAGCCGCTGCGCGGGGTTCGCTGCGCTGTCTTAGGTGCTCCGAAGGAGGGATTCACCGCAAGCTAGCGCGCTCTGGCGCGCGAGCGTCGGCCGTAGCCCTCCGCAGGAGCGAAGGGTCCCGCGCAGCGGGACCTGAGCTCCGAAGGAGGGATTCGAACCCCCGACCCGGCGGTTAACAGCCGCCTGCTCTGCCGACTGAGCTACTTCGGAATGGACGGAGCATTATGGTTGGCGGGCGTCGGCAGTCAAGGGGTGGCGTGGGGGGTGGCCTGGGCGGAGGTGGGAGGGGCGGGTTTCCAGTGCAGCAGGCGGGCGGCGTTCTCGAAATAGAGCTTGCGCAGGACCGCGTCCGGAAGCCCGATGCCGTCGATCTTCCAGCGGCCCTGGATGGGGGTGGGGTGCGGGAACTGGCGGTCGCCGGTCTCGAAGTAGCGGTAGGTGGCGCTGAAGAACAGCTCCTCGTCCTTGGCGGTGGGCGGCTCGGCGCCGTTGGACCCGTACATCATCTGATCCTGGCTGGGGCCGATGCCGGTGTCGGTCCCGAACAGGATCCGGTCCTGGTACTTCTCGAAGAAGCGCCGCATCTTGGCGGCGTCGTGGCGGCCGATCTCGGGCACCCGGGCGGCCGTGTCCAGATACAGGTTCGGGTAGCGGTCCAGCATGCGCGCGACCCGGTCGGGGTCCTCGGGCGCGTTGCCGAAGTGCACGCCGATGAAGCTGGTCTTCGGGTGGCGCGCCACGCGGTGCTCGAAGGCCTGGTACAGCTGCTCCCAGGACGGCACCGGCTCGCCGTAGAACGACCACTCCGGGTGCGCCTTCAGCTCGTCGAAGCGTTCGTTCTCGGGGGTGGGCGGCTTCCAGAAGGCTTGCGGGTCGCCGGTGTGGATGGCCACCGGCATGCCCAGAGCGCCCGCCTTCTCGAACAGCGGGTCCAGACCGGGGTCGTCGACCGGAAGCGGGTGGCGCAGGTCCGGGGTGGGATAACCCAGGCCCAGACCCTTGGGGACCTTCAGCCCGATGGCGCCGAGCTTCTTCGCCTCTTCCAGCTGCTGGGCCAGAAAGGTGCCGTAGTCACCGGCGTGCTGGCGGACCGCGCGCACGAAGTCGACGTTCGCGAACACCGCGATCCGGCCGTGGGCGCGCTCGGCGGCCTGCAGCTGCGTCTCCAGCATGTGGCGGGGCGGGCCGGGATACATGCCCGACAGGTTGATGACCCCGGCGATACCCCAGCGGTCCATCAGCGCCAGCGCGCGATCGATGCCGTCGGGGCCGATGTGGGTGTGCACGTCGATGCGCGGGTAGCGGTGCAGGCCGCCCGGGCCCGCCGCGCCCTCGCGCTGCCGGCAGGCGGTCGCCGCCAGCAGCACCAGCGCGATCGCCACTGGCCAGCCCGTGACAGTCGTGCGCCAGCTGGGCAACCGTTTCGGCACGCGTGCCTTCGCCTTACTGCGGTGGCTGGGTGCCGGGCGCGGGAGGCTCGGCGAACGGGTTGGTCTTGCGGTCGGCCGGTTCGACGGGCGGCGCGCGGGCGGGCGGGGGGGCGGTGGGCGGCGGCTCGGTGCGCGCCGGGGCCAGGTCGTTGGCCGCCGCGCCGGTGCTGGGGCGCAGCTTCGCCACCACCACCAGGGTGCGCACGTTCCCCCGCTTGGTCCACACGTCGGAGCTGCCCAGGCTGCGCTCGATCGGCTCGAAGCCCGAGCGCCGGATGGTCAGCGCGTAGCTGCGCGTCGGATCGAAGATGCGCCGGACGAACGGCGTCTTGCCTTCCACCTGGCCATCGATCAGCACGTCGGCCCCGGCGGGGATGGAACGGACCGTCAGCCAGTAGACCTCCTCGGACCCGTCGGCCTGCACGCCAGCCGGCGGCGCGGCGGGCGGCGGTGTCACCACCTCGGCGGTGCCCTCGGTGCGGCCCTCATCCCCAGCGGCGACCTCGCGCGGGGTCCGCCGCATGCCGCGGGGCAGGCGCTGCGGCCGGGCCGAGGACCGCTCGCTCGCGGACTCGGCCTTCCCCACCACGCGCGACGGCGGCTCCGGCTTCGTCTCGGGCCTGGCGGCAGCCTCGGTCTTCGTCCCGGCGGCCGGTTTCGTCTCGAGCGCGGGCACCGCGGGTACCACCGGGGGCGTCGGTACCCCCGGAGCGGTCCCCTCGCTGGTGGGAACCGCTGGCACCGCCGGCGTCGGCGGCAGGTTGTCCCCCGCCGGCTTCGGCTCGCCCGTCAGCGGCGCGCTGGCCGTCGGGATCGGCGCGCCGCCCTGTCGAGGCGCCGCGTTCTTCAGCAGGGTCGGAAGCACCAGCAGCGCCGCCACCACGATGCCGCCCGCGGCGATGAACAGCGCCACCCACATCTTGAACGACGAGACCCGGCTCTGCCGCGCCTCCTCCTCGTCCAGCCGATCGGCCGCCAGCGGCGCGTGCGGGTCCATCGCCGGCGTCGGCCAGGCGGGGGTGGTCATCGGGCCGGGCTCGCCGGCCACCGGCGGCAGCTGCGGCATCGTGTTCATCGTGTCGAGCGACCCACCCCAGCGCGGCTCGTTCGCCGGCGACGGCGGGGGCTGGGCCTCGGGCCGGCGGGCAGCGCCCCAGTGCACCTCGCTGCTGTCGGGCTCGTCGGGCTCGAAGCTCGTGCTCGGCGACACCGCCGGTGACGCCGGCGGCGTGGGCGCACGCCAGGCCCTGGCCACGTCCGCGGGGATGGGCTGGGTGGCGGTCTGCGACGAGAGGATGAGCGGGTGGTGATCGGTCAGCTGCCCTTCGGGACCGGGCTTGGCGAAGTTCGGGAGCTTGGTCTCGCGCGTGGCGGCCAGGTCCTCGTTGCGCGATCCGCGCGCCTGCACCCCGGACGACTCCGCCGGGGACCGCGCCGCGCCCTGCGAGAACGGCGAGATCATCGGAATCCGCGCGAACGGGTTGGTCAGATCGTCGTCGGGGTCCGGCTCGGGCGTCACCTCCGCGGGCGGCGTCTGGGCCCGCGCCTCGGCGCGCTCTTGCCGCAGCAGCGCCGCGCTGGCCCGGGGGTCCTGCAGCCGCGTCTTTTCCTGGTCCGAGCCGTTCTCGTAAAAGAAGGTCGGCGGCACGCTGGCCATCTCGGTCGGCTCGGCGTCCTCCTCCTCGACGAACGGATTGGCGATGGGCCGGCTCTCCGGGGGGCTGTCCGCGCGGCTCTCGGCGCGACTGTCGATCCGCTTCTCCGTACGGCTGTCCGCCCGCTTCTCGGCCCGGGTGTCAGCCCGCTTCTGGGCGCGGCTGTCCACAGGATTTTCCGCCCGGCTCTCGGGCCGAGCCTCCGGCCGGGTGACCGGGCGCGTGTTGTCGGCGCGTTTCTCGGGCGGGCGGTTCTCCAGCCGGGCGGTGGGGCCGGTGCGGTTGGCGCGCGGCGGAGGTGTGGGCGGCGGCTGCAGGAGGCCGCGGCCGGGCGTGGGC
>JBKPRZ010000837.1:0-8582 GCA_046734815.1 Myxococcota bacterium
CCCGCCGACCGCGCGCCCACCGACACACCCGCCGCCACCGACGCCCCCTCGGGCGACGCCGCCCGCGCCTGCGGCGCGACCCGCCCGGACATCAGCGCCATCGTCGGCGCCGACGGGCTGGCGGTGGGCGACGACGGCACCCTGTATTTCACCAGCGACGACGGCACCCACGGCTGGATCGGACGCCTGTTGCCCGGCCAGGCACCCCAAGCCCGGTGGCTGCGCATCGACTACGCGCCGCTGACCGCCGGCCTGGCCTACGACGGCGCCCGCGACCGGCTGTACGTGGCCACACTCAGCGGCAAGGCCATCCTCGAGTTCGACCTGGTCAGCGGCACCCCGGTCGGCAGCACGCTGGTCGACAAGGTCGACGGCGTGAACGATCTGGCCCTCGATCGCGGCGGCAACGTCTATTACAGCCTGCAGAAGGACCGCCACGTCTACCGCGCGGACCCGCAGGGCAATGTCACCCAGGTGACCCTCACGCCGCTCGGCGATCCTTGCCTCAGCCAGGCCCCCGCCGCTCTGGCTTTCGCCCCCGACGGCGCGCTGATGGTGGGCCTCAAGAACGGCGGCCCGATCTACCGGCTGGTGCTCGATACCGGCATCGAGCAGTCGCGCGCTCCGTTCAGCTCGTTCAACGGCTGGGCCAACGGCCTGGCCTTCGACGCCGCCGGCCGCCTGTACATCGGCCTCTTTTCCGAGACCGGCGACGCCCACCTGGAACGCCGCGACCCCGACGGCTCGAACCCCACCCAGCTCTTCGCCGACGGCGTCTACGCCAGCCTGGTCTTCGGCCGCGGCCCCCTCGACTGCCACGATCTGTACGCCGCCGCCCCCCGCGGCCCCCTGCGCCGCCTCACCACCGACACCCCCGGCCTGCTCCCCTGAATCGCACGCCGCCAGGAATTCCCTGCAACGCTGACTCCCCGCCCGGTCGGTCGTGGCGCCGACGCACCCGAACGCGCAGCTTCTGAGAGGACAGAACCGCAGGCGGGGGGAGGTCGAGCGATGTCGTTACCGCGCAGGTTGGGGGCGGAGCTGGTGGGGACGTTCTGGCTGGTGCTGGGCGGCTGCGGCAGCGCCGTGCTGGCGGCGGGCTTTCCGCGTCTGGGCATCGGCTTTGCGGGCGTGTCCCTGGCCTTCGGGCTGACCGTGCTGACCATGGCCTACGCCGTGGGCAACATATCGGGCGGACACTTCAACCCCGCCGTCTCCCTGGGTCTGTACGTGGGAGGACGTTTCCCCGCGCGCGAGCTGCCGTCGTACATGCTGGCGCAGCTGATCGGCGCCATCCTCGCAGGCGGCGTCCTGTACCTGATCGCCAGCGGCGCCCCCGGCCCGCGGCCGGTCGCGGGCGGCTTCGCCACCAACGGCTACGGCGACCTGTCGCCGGGCGGCTTCTCGCTGGCCGCCGCCTTCCTGTGCGAGGTGGTGCTCACCGCCGGCTTCCTGGTGGTCATCATGGGCTCGACCGACCCCAAGAACAAAGTGCAGGGCTTCGCCCCCGTCGCCGTCGGCCTGGCCCTCACCTTGATCCACCTGGTGAGCATCCCCGTGACCAACACCTCGGTGAACCCCGCCCGCAGCACCGGCGTCGCGCTGTTCGCCGGCGCCGGTCCGGTCCGGCAGCTGTGGCTGTTCTGGCTGGCCCCGCTCCTCGGCGGCGCCCTGGGAGCCGCCGTCTACCGCCTCCTGGTCGAGGAGCACCCCTTCGCCCTGCCCCGCGCCCAGCGCGCCGCCCGCCCGCCCACCGTCGCCCCCGCCGCCGGCACCCCGTGAGCCCGGGACTGGATCGCCGCGAACCGGGATGACGCCAGGGCCCCCCTCCGTCAGCCAGGGCGACCGGCGAGCGAACACGGCCACCCGCCGTGATACCGTCCGCGCCCGGGGGACGAATGAAAGCTCAGTTCTTGATCCTGCTGGCCCTGGGAATCGGCCTGGGCGCCTCCGTGACCTCGCAGTCGGGCGTCAACGCGCAATTGCGCGCGCGTTTGAACTCACCGTTGCAGGCCGCCCTGATCTCGTTTCTGGTTGGCACGGTGGCGCTGGTGATCATCAATCTCGCTCACTCGCGCGACTGGCCGTCGTTGCGAGCATTGAGCAACATCCCGGTCTGGGCCTGGTGCGGTGGACTGCTGGGCGCGTTCAACATAACGGCGGCGGTGATCCTGGCGCCTCGCCTGGGTGCCCTCAGCCTGACCGTCACCGTCGTTTGCGGGCAGTTGCTGACGTCCCTGCTGCTGGATCATTACGGTTTGCTGGGTTTTCCCCGCTATCCGGTCAGCGGCAACCGTCTGTTCGGCGCAATCCTGTTGGTGCTGGGACTGCTGTTGACCAGCCGGCGCTAGCTGCGATTCAGATCCGCGGCCGGGGACCTCGAGGTCCTCTCATGGCCGCACGCCGCGGCTGTGCCAGGCGATCAGACCCGCAGGCCGGGGATGCCGCTGCCGTAGTGGGCGGCGGGCTGCACGCCCATGACCCGGCAGATCTCGGCCATGGCGTCGTTGGTGGATTTGCCGGCGCTGGCGGCGCACTGGCCAGTCTGTAGGGCGCCGCCGGCCTTGCCGGCCAGCAGCCAGGGGACCGCCTGGGTGGCGTGGTTGTCGCCGCTCTCCATGTGGTTGCCCCACAGCACCAGCGAGTTGTCGAGCAGCGAGCCGCCGGGCTCGGGCGAGGCCTTCAGCTTGTTCAGGAAGCCGGCCAGTTCGTTCATCCACCACCGGTCGACGATCTTCTTGTGGTCGACGCCGTCGCCGCCGATGGGGCGGTGGCCCAGGTCGTGCCAGTTGCGGAAGGGCGTCTTGGCGTCGCCTCCCACGTTGCGCGGGGGGATGCCCTCGACGAAGGCGCCGAAGTTGACCGAATTGCCCGAGCAGTCGGCCACCTGCAAGGTCACCACCTTGCTGACCCCGCAGCGCAGGGCCGACACCACGATGTCGAAGTAGGCGCGCAGCAGGTCCGGGTACAGCTTGTCGGTCGACAGGATGGCGGCGTCGTCGAACATCTGCGGGCTGGGGGTGCGGCAGCTGCCGTCGACGGGCAGGCCGGGTGCGGAAAGGCGGCTCTCCAGGTCGCGGATCGACTGCAGGTGACCGTCGATGACCTCCTTGTCCTCGCGGGCCACCCGGGTCTTGAACCCGGTCAGCGAGCGCCCGACGAAGTCGAGCAGGCTCTTGCGCTTGGCCAGCAGCCGCTTGCTGTCCTCCCCCGCGCCCGGGTTGACGGCAGCGCCGGCAAAAAGGTCGGCGTAGGTCTTGTACGGGTTCATCTCCGGGTTGATGGGCTGGCCGGCCCCGCGCCAGAAGCAGCGGCGCGCGCCGGTGGTGCCGACGCTGGGCTTGCGGTCGACCTGCACCCCGAAGTGCAGGCTCGAGCGGCCGTTCTGGGCCGCGCCCAGCCCGTCGGCGATCACCTGATCCAGGGTCTTGCCGCCGGCCTCGCGGAACTTCGGGCCCGCCGGCGGCCCGCCCCAGAAGATCGTCCCGTGCGCCTCGTGCCCGTTGCGCGGTCCGGTGCCGCAGTTCGGGTTGGTCATGTCGGGCAGGTAGACCAGGTACGACTTCAGCGCCTCCAGCGGGGCGGACGACGCGGGCAACATCTGGGTCATCAGCGACCCGGTCTTCGGCTTCCACGCGTCCTGCCGGTACCCCTCGGTGGCCAGGGCGCAGACGAAACGTTTCGGCGGCGTCTCCCCGGCCGCCCAGGTGCGGCTGGCGTGCAGCAGCGGGAGACAGGCCCCACCCAGACCCAGTCCCTTCAGCAGCTGCCGACGGGCCCGTTCGCATGTATCCGGTTTCGTCGCCACGTCTGTAGGTGACGAAAGCGCATAAACGTCACATCTAATGTGATGATATCCAGAGGGCTGTCGCAGGTTGGCGTATCCCGGTTCCTGGCAGCGGCCGCGATCGTTTTCATCGGCTGTTCCGGGGCGGTTTCAGGCTCGGGGGGCGAATCGCCCGGGGGCCCGCCCGGCGGCCCGAACCCCGGCCCCGGCCGCGGGGATCCGGGCACGGCCCTGCCGCCGCCCCCGCCGGTCAACCCGGCCGAGACCACCAACCTGGCCGGTCCTCAGGCTCTGCGCCGGCTGACCCTGCTCGAGTACAGCAACACCATCCGTGACCTGCTGGGCGAGAAGATGCCGCCCACGCGCGGCGCGGGCTTCTCGGTCGACATCGCCGGCGCGGGCGGCTTCGTCAGCGGCGCGAAGATCACCTCCTCGGTCGACGCCAAGCAGTTCGTCGACGCCTCCGACCGGCTGGCGGCGGCGGCGATGGCCCACCTGCCCGACCTGCTGCCCGCCGGTTGCACGCCCATCCCCACCGCGGCCGCCGCGCAGGACACCTGCGCACAGCAGTTCATCCAGCAGTTCGGCCAGCGCGCCTACCGCCGTCCGCTCACGCAGACCGAGGAGACCGAGCTGCTGGATTTTTACAAGCAGCTGCGCGGCCCCGACATCGCCGCCACCTTCCCCGAGGCGATCGAGCAGCTGATCGCGGGCCTGATCCAGGCGCCCGCCTTCCTGTACCGCTGGGAGCTGGCCGGCCCGCCCATCAAGGACGGGCCGCTGTACCGCCTGAACAGCTGGGAGGTCGCCTCGCGCCTGTCGTATTTCCTGTGGGCCACGATGCCCGACCCGGCCCTGTTCGAGGCCGCGCGCAAGGGCGAGCTGCAGAACCTGGACCGCATCGCCCAGGAAGCCCGCCGCATGCTCGCCGACCCGAAGGCGCGCGAAGGCGTGCGCGACTTCCACCTGCAGTGGCTGGACGTGACCGGCCTGCCCGACCTGCAGAAGGACCCGAGCTACAGCAGCTACACGCCCGAGACCGCGCAGTCGATGCTGGACGAGACCGCCGAGGTGGCCAGCGCGGTGCTGCTGGGACCGAAGGCCAGCGGCAAGCTGAGCGACCTGTTCTCGTCGCCGGCGTCGTTCATCGACGCCCGCCTGGCCAGGGTGTACGGCGCCGGGAGCGTCAGCGGCGACGGACTGCGGCCCGCCCACCTGGATCCCGATCAGCGCGCCGGCCTGCTGACCAACGGCAGCTTCCTGGCCTCGCACGCCGACGCCGACGCCTCCCACCCGGTCAAGCGCGGCGTGGACGTCATCCGCAACATCCTCTGCCTCGACCTGCCCGACCCCAGCGGGTTCGAGGTCCCCGACCTGCCCGCCCCCGTGGCGGGCCAGACCACCCGCGAACGTTACGCCGGCCACGCCAGCGGCTTCTGCGCCACCTGCCACGCCAAGATCGACGGGGTGGGCTTCGCCTTCGAGAACTACGACGCCGTCGGCGGCTTCCGCACCACCGAGCAGGGCAAGCCGGTGGATTCCAGCGGCACCGTCGCCCTGCCGTCGGGCGAGATCAAGTTCCGCAAGGGCATCGAGTTCATCAAGGCCCTCGCCTCCACCGCCGAGCTGCGCGACTGCGTGACCCGCCAGTGGCTGCGCTACCTGCTCCGCCGCCCCGAGGTGCCCGAGGAGGCCGGCTCGATCAAGGCGCTGGGCGAAGCCTTCTCCGCCAGCGGCTGGGACGTGCGCGAGCTGCTGGTCGCCATGACCCGCACCCGCGCCTTCACCCACCGCAAGCCCGGCGAGGGCGAGGGGCTGTAGCTCAGCGCCGTGCGCTGCCGCGATAGAGGTGCGTGGCGAAGCGCGGGCGCCCCATGTAATACGTCTGCAGCCCCTCGATCCGGAAGCCCGCCTCCTCGATCAGGCGCGCGATCGGGCGGTTGAGGTTGCAGCCGCCGGCCATCCGGCGCTGCAGGCCGTTGAGGCGGTCTTGCCAGCGCTGTACCCGGGGGTCCTCGTCACGGCCGTGCTCGACGAAGAACAGGCGGCCTCCGGGCTTGAGCACACGCTTCATCTGCCGCAGAGCCGCGACCGGGTCGGGGATCGTGCACAGGGTGAACGTGCTGACCACCGAATCGAAGCTGCCGTCGCCGGCGGGGATCTGCTCGCCGGGCAGGGGCAGAAACTCCACCGGGAATGGCGCCTGGGCGATCCGCGTGCGGGCCAGCTTCGCCGACTCGCCCGAGGGATCGATCCCCACCACCTTCTTCACCGCCGCCGGGTAGTGGGGCAGGTTGTGCCCGCTGCCGAAGCCGACCTCCAGCACCTGGCCGCTGACCTCCTGCAACGCCTGGGCGCGCTGCTCGGCGAACCGCCGGCTCCCCATGGCCACGTTCAGCATCCGCGGCAGCAGCCAGTCGCCGTAAAAGCTCATGGGCGGCGACGCTAGCGCAGGGCCGACCGGGCGGCCAGCGCCCGCTGCCGGGCCCAGGCGTGATCGATGATCGCCGGCGGGTAGGCGGCGGTGCCCAGCTCGGGCACCCAGCGCCGCACGTAGGCCCCGTCGGGGTCGAAGGTTCGCGCCTGGGTGATCGGGTTGAAGACCCGGAAATAGGGAGCCGCGTCCGCCCCGCTGCCCGCCACCCACTGCCAGCCCAGCGTGTTGCTCGCCAGGTCCGCGTCCACCAGCGTGTCCCAGAACCAGGCCGCCCCCTCCTGCCAGCGGATCAGCAGGTCCTTGACCAGGAACGACGCCACCACCATGCGCACGCGGTTGTGCATCCAGCCGGTGGCCCACAGCTCGCGCATGCCCGCGTCCACCAGCGGGTATCCGGTCCGGCCGCGCTGCCAGGCGCGCAGCTGACCGGGCGCCTCCGCCCAGGCGAAGTCGCGGAACGCCGGCCGCAGCGGCGCGCTCACGGTGTGCGGGTTGTGAAAGAGCACGTGGTAGGCGAACTCCCGCCACCCCAGCTCGCGCCGGTAAGCCTCGGCGGAGGCACCGGTCAGGGCCGCCCAGATCTGGCGGGGACCGATCTCCCCGTGGTGCAGATGCGGGGACAGGCGGGACGTCCCGTCCAGGTCGGGCCGGTCGCGGCGCTCGCCGTACGCCCGCGCCGCCGGGCCGGCGAATGC
This sequence comes from Myxococcota bacterium, assembly GCA_046734815.1. Taxonomy (GTDB): domain Bacteria; phylum Myxococcota_A; class Polyangia; order Fen-1088; family Fen-1088; genus CAVYGB01. Next base: position 6,920 of record JBKPRZ010000837.1, read on the forward strand.
GCGCAATCGTCGCTGAGCGCCCCGCTCTCCCGGCGTCCAGGCCGCCGCGATGCCACGGGCCCAGTCGATCTCCGGCTCCAGCCCCAGCGATTCCAGCGGCACGGACGCTGGCCAGCGCGCGGGCGGCCGGATCGCGCGCGGGGCCGCCAGGGGCTCGCCGGGCGGGCGCGCCGACAGGCAGGCCCGCCAGAACGGTGTGAACACCTGGAACGGGGCGCCGCTGCGGCTGCCGATCTCCCAGGGCTCGAACAGCAGCGCGCTGTTGAAGGTCTGCACGTCGACGCCGCGCCCGCGCAGCCGCGCCTTCACCTCCGCGTCCCGCGCGACCACCGCCGGCTCGTAGCGCCGGTTCCAGAACACCGCCTCGGCCCCGGTCTCCTCGATCAGCGCCGCCAGCGCGGCCAGCACTGGCCCCCGCCGGATCACCAGCCGCGACCCCAGCTCGCGCAGCGACCGGTCGAGCGCCGCCAGCGACTGGTGCAGCCACCAGCGGCTCGCCGCTCCCGGCGCCGCCGCCCCCTCCTCCTCCGGCCCCCACACGAATACGGGAATCACTGCCTCGCGGCGCGCGATCGCCGCCCGCAAGGCAGGGTTGTCCCCCAGCCGCAGGTCCGATCGAAACCACAGCACCGTTGCGCCCATCTCTCCGTTGGATGCCGCCCGCGGCAAGATGAGTGCACCGGACGCCGGTGTTAAGCTCGAATGGACGGAGGGGCCATGGAGGAGTCGGACTTCGAAGGCACGCTGGTCCTCGAGCAGCTGGCCGCGATCGGCAAGGTCGACGACTTTCTCGACGCGGTCGACTCGGACGACGTTGACCGGGCCGCCCGCCTGATGAAACGAGCGGCCATCGACGCGGCCACCATCGCCACCGTCATCAAGAAGATGCAGGAGAGCGACGGCGAACACTGACCTCGACCAGGAAACCCTCCGGGGTCTTCCAGTAGACCAGCGTGCCCCGGCTGTTCTGCTGCACGTCGGAGACCTCGAAGCCGGCGCCGCGGGCACGCTCGTGGAAGCGGAGCACCGTCTCGACGTCGTCGACCAGGAAGCCGATGTGAAAGCCTTCGGGGTAGCCCTGGCCGGCGTCACGCTTGCGCTGCAGCACCAGCACGAAGCCGTGGCGGTCGGTCAAGATCGCGATCGCCGGGCTGGACCGGTTCGATTGCAGCTCGAAGCCGAACAGGTCCTCGAACCAGCCGACCGCGCGGATGACGTCGCTGACCTGGAGGTCGAGGTGATTGAGTCGCATGGGTGAGCCTTTCCGGGCGCAGAACGCGCCCTTGAAGGCCGTGGGAACTCATCCGCCGCCAGCGCGGGCGGATGGATCATGACTCCCGACATCCGATGTTGGGAGCGACCGGGGCTCACCTGAACCGGTCCACCTTTTTCGGCCAGACGGAAATCTACGGCGCCGCCCGCGCCGGCGCAAGCGCTCCACGCAAAGGCGGAACGAGACTCAGCGCACGCCGCCGAGCGGGAGGAACTTCACGCAGGCGGGGGACGGGACCTGGGCGAAGACGCCCGATGGTTTGAGACGCCCGTTGCCCGCGTCCACCCGGCACACCAGCACCGTGTCCGACTCCTGGTTGCCGATGGCCAGGTGCTTGGCCGACGGCTCGATCCCGAAGTGGCGCGGCGTCTTGCCGCCGGTGCCCTGCTC
>JBKPRZ010000838.1:0-7928 GCA_046734815.1 Myxococcota bacterium
GAATGGTCTCGTGGGCTCGGAGATGTGTATAAGAGACAGACATGACGATCAGAACTGCCAGCGCCCGGTTCAGGCCGCGGCGGGACAGCCAGGACACGACCGGGTCGAGCGCCAGCGCGGCGCAGGCCGCCACCAGGATCCACCAGCCGACCTGCCGAGTCCGATGGATGATGAGCAGGAGGCCTGCGATCGCCAGCAGGTTGAAGGCAATCACCCAGACGGTGATCGCCGATACCTGCGATATCCTTCTGGTGTTGCTACGAGGCATCCCGGGGAAGATAAGGTTGAAGGCCCCGAAAGACAGCGCCGCCCAGCTACGAGACGTGGCGACAGGCGGTCACACGACCAGCTGCTGCGGAGGTGTCCAAGGCCGGCCGTATCGACGACCGACTCGAGCCAGAGCTCCCGTCGAGCGCGGTCGGCGACTAACCGAGCCCGGACCCGCCCGCCGGCGTCGATCGTTCGCAGTTCGTGCGCCGGCGCCGGTCCCGCGCGCACGATCTGCGGACTTTGTTGCCCGGGCTGGGTGCGCAAAGTAGGACCAGATCGTGGAACAGGAAAGGCGCGCGGGGTCGCCGGAAGATCGCGCCGACGGGGATCACGCGCTGGCCGCGCTCAGCCCGGAGGTCGAGCGTGCCCTGATCGGCAACCACGAGCGATTCCTTCGTTTTCTCGAGCGCCGGGCAGGCAGCTCGGCGGCGGCCGAGCGAGCGCGTGGTGGGCGAGGAGGGCGCGATCACCTGGTTTTACCGCGTCCTGCGCAACGCGATTGCCGACTACCACCGTCACCGGGCGACCGAGTCGCGCGCGCTGGCCGAGGTGCAACAGACGGCAGACTCGAGCCTCGAACCGGAGCTCAAGGGGGCCGTGTGTGACTGCGTTGCCGAGCTCATCACCACGCTGAAGCCGGAATACGCCAGCATGGTGAGGGCGGTGGACCTGGAGGGACGCTCGCCCACGGACGTGGCCCGAGAACTGGGTGTCACCGCGAACTCGGCGACCGTGCGGCTGCATCGCGCTCGGCAAGCGCTGCGTCGCCAGCTGGAGCGGTCGTGCGGAGCCTGCGCCGAGCACGCCTGTCTCGACTGCAGCTGCCGCCCACGCGGCGCCGAGCTCGTTTACGAGCCCGGCCGCTGATCCGCGCCTCCGGCTGGCTGTAATGGTGTCGCTCCGTGCGTTTGCCCGGTCAGGGAGGGCAAACAGATGACCGAATCGAAGACCGGCGAAACCAAGGATCGCGGGCCGGGCGGCGGCTGTGGCTGTTGCGCCGAGCCAGCCAGCAGATCGCGACCCGGATCCACCGGGAAGCAAGACGATGGCGAGTCGGTGCCAGCTGGGCGGCAGCTGCCGGAGGGCCGAGATCGGTGAGCCGAGCCGTTCGCCTTGCGAGCGGATCCGGGCAACGGATCGAGTCCGAGGCATGCTGCTCGGTGCGCTCCGTCGATCTTGGCACGCCCCTCGCAGAACAGTCGGGCCGTGCGGATACCCGCTCGCCATCTCGTTGTACACATGCCCCATGCACCCGGAAGTCGTTTCCCCGACCGCCGGCCGGTGCCCCAAGCGCGGGATGAACCTGGTACCCAGGGCGCCAAAGCCGGGAGCCAAGAAATGAGCGTTCGCGTGGCAGGTGTCCTGCCCGCCGTTCTTCTCGCCGGGTGCGCGGGCGTCTCCGCCGAGCGGGGCCACGACCACGTGAGCTCGCTCGTCCAGCAGCGGATCGGACACAAGACCGGCTGGGAAAAGGGACCTCCAGATGATACTCGGGTGGCCGAGTGGGTCACAACGACCGTTGCGCAAGGTCTGACACGCGCGGGCGTGGTCGAGATGGCGCTGGTGAACAGCCCGGCGCTCACCGTGGAGGAGGGATGACCATGACGACCAGGCGAGAGTTCGTGATCGGCGGGCTTGCCGCCGGAGTGGGGCTGGGCTGCAACCGTGCCCGCGGCGCGGGCGAGGCCAAGGCTGCCCCCATTCGCGCCGCAGATCCCGACGTGGACGTGCTCCTCCGCGCGACTCCCGCGGAGGTGGTACTGGACGCGGCTTCTCGGCAGCCGACCCGGGTCTGGCGCTACGAGGGCCGACTGCTCAAGGGATCGAGCCACGCGCTGGTCTCGTCACCCGATAGCTACCTGGGTCCGACGTTCAGGGTCCGGCCGCGCCAGCGCGTGCGGGTGCGGTTCGAAAATGGCCTGCCAGAGGACTCGGTCGTCCACTGGCATGGTCTCGACGTGTCGGAGGAGAACGACGGACACCCCAGGCTTGCGGTGAGGCCGGGAGGTGTCCGCGTCTACGACTTCGAGGTGGTCGACCGCCCCGGCACGTACTGGTATCACCCGCATCCGCACGAGCGGACGGGTGCGCAGGTCTATGCTGGACTGGCCGGGCTGTTCATCGTTTCCGACGGAGAGGACCAGTCCCGGGGCTTGCCGGCCGTCGATTTCGAGCTGCCGCTGGTACTGCAGGATCGCCTGCTGGGATCGGATGGGCAGCTGATCTACGAACCGAATCCAATGACGGGGTTCCTGGGTGACCGCCTGTTCATCAACGGCCGCCCGGCGCCGCAACTCGAGGTGAGGTCGGGCACCTACCGCCTCCGCGTTCTCAACGGCTCGAACGCGCGCATCTACAAGCTGACCTGGAGAGATGGCAGCCCGATGGTGGCGATCGGCACCGATGGCGGCCTGCTCGCAGCGCCGGCCATCAGATCGTACCTGATGCTGGCGCCGGGCGAACGGGTCGACGTGCTGGCGGACTTCGGCCGCGCTCCGGCCGGCGAGCAGGTCGCCCTCGAGAGTCTGTCGTTCTCGACCGGCGGGACGGGAATGATGGGCGGCATGGGCGGAGGCATGATGGGAGGGAGGCGCGGCGTCGGGGCAAGGACCGACAATGGCGGGGCCATCCAGGTCTGCCGGTTCTCCGTGCGTGGGGCAGGGGAGCGCCGTCCCCTACCGAAGCGTCTGGACGCGCCCGCCTTCCGTCCGCCCGAAGAAGTCGTGAACCGGGAGGATGCGCGCCGGTTCCCTGTCTCGATGGGGATGATGCGCTGGCTGCTCAACGGTCGGACGTTCGAGATGACCGGGCTCGCCCCGAACGAGCGCATCCGCCGCGGCGTCACCGAGGACTGGGAGCTCTCCAACCTGGGTGGGATGATGGCGCTACCTCACCCGATCCACATTCACGGCGGGCAGTTCCAGGTGGTCGGCCGGGCCGGCCAGGCGCCGCCCACCGTAGCGGACGGGAGAATCGACGAGGGGTGGAAGGATACCGTCCTGCTGATGCCTGGCGAGCGGGTCCGCCTGCGCGTGCGCTTCGCGCGGCACGAGGGCCTGTTCATGTACCACTGCCACAACCTCGAACACGAGGACATGGGGATGATGAGGAACTTCCGTGTCGAAGGGTGAAGCCCTGCACCCAGGTGCCCGCCGCGTGCGGCTCGCCGCGCTGACCTCGAGCGTGGGCGCGGGCGTGCTGGGCGTGGGCCTCGCTGCGCTGCTCGTGAACCAGTTGCGCGGCCTGGGTATGCCCGTCCTCCTCCTGGGAACGCTCTTGCACGCGTGGGGTTTGACGGACAAGCACAGGCTGGAGTCGAGAGCGGGCGCGCAAACGGGTCTGGTGCTCGACGCCGCTCTACTGGACGGCGAGGGGCGGTGCGCGGCGGTGCACGGCGGCTGTCCTGACCACAGAGCTGTCGCCGGCCGCGGGGGTATGCTACCTGTCGGGCGTGACTGCCTTCGCCGCGCTTTCGCTGGACGCGCCGCTGCTGAGGTCGATCGAGGTGATCGGCTTCGCGGAGATGACGCCCGTTCAAGAGCACGCCCTGCCGCCCTTGCTGGCGGGCCGGGATGTAATCGCACAGGCGCGGGCGGGCAGCGGCAAGACCGTGGCTTTTGGTCTGGCGTTGCTGTCGCGTCTGAATGTCGCTGAAGACCGGGTGCAGGCGCTGGTGCTCTGCCCGACCCGCGAGCTGGCCGATCAGGTGAGCACAGAGATCCGACGGCTGGCGCGGTTCATCCCGAACCTCCGCGTCGTCACGCTGTGTGGGGGCGTCCCGCTGCGGACCCAGAAGCCGGCCTTGCAGCGGACGCCGCAGGTGCTGGTCGGTACGCCCGGCCGCATCCAGGATCACCTGCGACGACAGACCATCAGGCTGGATTCGCTGGCCGTGCTGGTCCTCGATGAGGCCGATCGGATGCTGGACATGGGATTCGCCGACTCCGTCTCCGAGGTGGTGGCCCACACGCCGGCTGGCCGGCAGACCATGTTGTTCTCCGCGACTTTTCCCCCAGAGGTCCGGAGCCTGAGCGGCAAGTTCCAGAAAAATCCAGTCGCGATCACTGTCGACAGGCAGGCCCGCGAGGTCGAGGTCGAGCAGGTCTTCTACGACGTGGCGCCCGAGGCGAAGATGGACGCGCTGACGGCGCTGCTGCACGAACATGCGCCCGAGTCGGCGCTGGTCTTTTGCCACACCCGGAAAGACACCCGCGAGGTGGCGGCGAAGCTGGAACGGGCCGGCTTCTCTGCGCTTGCGCTGCACGGCGAGATGGAGCAGCGCGAGCGCGATGAGGTGCTGCTGCGATTCGCGCACAAGAGCTGCTCGGTGCTGGTGGCCACCGACCTGGCCGCCCGAGGGCTGGACATCAAGGGTCTCTCGGCCGTGATCTCCTGGGAGCTGCCCGTCGACCCCGACGTTCACCTGCATCGGATCGGCCGCACCGGACGCGCGGGCCAGAAGGGTCTCGCGCTCAGCCTGTGCTCACGCCGCGAGCGCGATCGGTTGGCTTCGATCGTAGATCGCACCGGGGCGCCCGTCCGCTGGGGCACGCCAGGCACGCGGCCCGCCGGGTCGAGACCGCCCCCGCCGCCCATGGTCACCTTCCGGATCGAACGTGGCAAGCAGGACAAGCTGCGGGCCGGCGACCTGCTCGGCGCCCTGACCGGCGAGGTGGGCCTGCCCGGGGACGCCGTCGGCAAGATCGACATCTTGCCGACCCGTAGCTACGTCGCCATCAAGAGGGAGCACGCCGACGTCGCCCTGGCGAGGCTGCGTGGCGCCCGGATCAAGGGCCGGTCGTTTCGCCTGCAACGCCTCGACTGAACTCGCCGGAGTTGCGCGGCCACGTTGCAAGGCGCGGGAGCGTGTCAGCCCCTCGGTAGTCCCGCCAGGTGAGCGGTTGTTTGCCGCGCGTTCCTTCCCGGCGCAGATTGGTGCGGTGGAAAAACAACACGGAGCAGCCGCAGGTTCGGAAGAACGCTGGGACACAGTGCTCGACTTCTGGTTTGCGGAGAGCACCAGGGCAAAGTGGTGGGTCCGTGATCCGGCGTTCGACGAGGCCGTCCAGCGGACTCTGGGTCCGCTGCATGAGAAGGCCGCCGCCGGATTGCTGGCTCACTGGCAGGAATCGGCGGAAGGCGCGCTGTCGCTGGTCGTCTTGCTCGATCAGGTTCCCCGGAACATCTTCCGCGACACCGCGCGGGCGTTCGCCACCGACGAGCAGGCCCGGTGGGTTGCCGTCCACGCGGTCGATCGGGGCTTCGATCGGGCCACCGATGTCGGCCGCCGGCTGTTTTTCTACATGCCCTTCCAGCACAGCGAGGATCTCGCCGACCAGGATCGCGCCTGCGCCCTCGTCGGGTCGCTGGGCGACGCCGAGCTGCTCAGGTACGCCGAGGCGCACCGCCGGATCGTGCAGCGCTTCGGGCGGTTTCCCCATCGCAACCGGATCCTGGAGCGTCCCAGCACGCCGGAAGAGGAAGCATTTCTGCTGCAGCCAGGCTCGTCGTTCTGATCTTCCGAGCACCGAGCACCGGTCGGCCCCGCCATCGGTGCGGCGAGCTGTCCGGGCGCTCAGAACACCAGCGAGGCTCCGGTCAGGGCGCCCGGGCGCAGTGGCCAGGGCGTGAACACCGGGCGGGCAGCGCCTGATTGTCTGACCAGCAGGCGGGCCTGCAGCGGGAAGAGATCCACCGTGAGCGCTGCGAAGAGGCTCAGCGGGCCACCGATGGCCAGGTCGAAACGAACAGCGGTGCGCAGGAAGGCGGCCAGCTCGCGGACCGGTTGCTCGTTGGCGAGGGTGGTCCCCGACGGGGGCGTGGCGTCTGACAGGCGCGCGTCGAGGCCCATGCCGGCGGCGATTCCCACGGTGCCCCGGCGACCGAGCCGGTGCGCGAGAACGGCGAGCAGTTCGGCCTCTCCACCCCGCACCCGCAAGCGCAGGGGGCTGTCGGCCGGCCGAAAGGGCGGGCGGTAGCGCAAGGTGGACCAGACGGCGCGGCTCCAGGCTGCGGAGGCAGACTGCCATTCGAGCAGCACGGACAGCCCCACCTCCGGGACGGCGGCCGCGCCGCGCGCCCATGTCTGGGCGGCGCCCAGGATCCCGAGCGACCGCTGCCAGGTGCCTGGCGGCGCTGCCGCCGGCGGACCGGCGCTGAGCTGAGGTGGCGGCCCGCCAGACGGCGCGGCGGTCGCGAGCGCGCTTTCAGGAGCCATCAGATCCGCCAGGATGATCTCGGCGATCTCCGCGGCCGCCACCTGGTCCATGCGGGCTGCGGTCGGCACCACCCGGCCGGTGGGGGGCACCTGGTCACCGGCGGCGAACAGAATCTTCGCTTGTTTCGGGGTCTTCAGGTCCAGCCACACCCGCGCGCGCAGGCCCGGCTGGGAGCCGGAGCGCGGCGCCGGTGCGGCGTCCACGGAATCAACCCGCCGCACGGCCAGGAGCAACCCGCGCATCTCCACCAGAGGACGGAGATAGGAAACGATCTGGGTGACGTCCTCATCGGTGTCGGTTGCCACCGTGAGGGTGATCAGCCGTGCGGCTCTGGCCTGGTCGGCGGGCTCGGGCTGGGCCGAGGCGGGAGGCCCCGTCCGGGCCAGGCACACCAGCAGAGCGCTCAGCGCCCAGACACCCCTCACCGGGGTCGGTCCTGCCGGCTGGGCGGCTGGGAACGTAGGGATTCCAGCCGCGCGCGCGCCCGCCCGGCGTGGAGCGAACGGGGATGTTTCTGGAGCAGCTCCTGCCAGGCCCGCCGGGCATCCTCGGGTCGGCCCAGCTGCTCGAGCGCCAGCGCCCGGCCGAGACGGGCTTCCTCGGCCAGCGCGCCGTCCGGATCGGTGGCCAGATAATCTTCGAAGCGCGTGAGCGCGTCCGCCAGTTGACCTCGCTCCAGCGTGAGCTGCCCCAGCATCACGCTGGCGGCGCGTTCCTCGCGCGAGCCAGCAAAGCGCGCCACCAGCTGGGCGTAGGCCTGGTGCGCCTCACTGAGCCAGCCCGCGCGCCGGGCCTGCGACACGTCGGCGAACAGCCGTGCCGCCGACGCCGGAGGCGGTGCGGGCGCAGAGCGATCGAGAGGCAGCTGATCCAGCGGAGAGGTCGGGGATTCCGGCAGGGGGGCGGAGGGGACCAGGGCAGGCGCTCCGGTTCCGTCGAGAGCATCGAGGGCAGGCCGGCGATGTGGGGGCGAGGTGGGGGCCGCACGAGAGCGAGGGTTCGGCCGGGGTGCCGGGGCGGGCGCAGGTGGGGCGGGCGCAGGCGGCTCCCGGTTCTCGGAGCCGGGCGGGCGCTGCAGGGCTATCTGCCGTGGAGGCTGTGGCGGCGCCAGTGCCGGTCGAGCCGGCGCGTTCAGGTGCTGCCAGATGCGTTCGATGGTGGGCCAGAACTTGGCAGAGGCGGCGCCCGAGACGACGGAGATCGCGATGATCGCCGCCACCATCATCCGCCGCCGACCCCGGGCCCCACCTTCGGCCTGCAGCGGCGCGGGCATATCTCGCCGCGCCAGCGCCGCCGCCGCCAGCCGCCGCGCCTCCGCTGCGCCTCCGGCGGATTCCGCCAGGCTGGCCTCGACGTCCGATCGCCACTGCACGTGCGCCGCACAGCTCGGGCAGCGAGCCAGGTGGGCTTTCAGCGCCTCGAGCTCGCGCGGCCCCAGCC
>JBKPRZ010000839.1:0-5197 GCA_046734815.1 Myxococcota bacterium
CGGCAGCGCAGGCGCGCCGGTGGCCGACGCGGGCCGCCCCACGGACGCGGCGGGCAGCGATGCGAGCGGCCCGTCCGCCCCGCCGGCCGCGGGATTCCCGCCCGGGCCGCACAAGGTGGTCCTGCTGGTCGGCGACACCAACGTGCGCGACCAGTCGCGGCTGCAGCTGATCGATCTCCTGAACGGCATGAAGCAGTCGCACGGCATCCAGCTGGAGGTCATGCAGTCGCAGATGGCCAAGGCCGCCGACCTGGCCGACCGCGACCTCATCATCGCCGGCCCCAACAACAACTACTGCAGCGACAACCCCGACCCCGGCTTCCGCACCCTGCCCGTCCCGATCATCGTCAGCCGCGACTGCAAGACCACCATGTTCGGACTGGGCACGATGATGAACACGCAGGAGTACCTGACCACGCCGGTGAACCTGGTGATCGAGAAGACCGACCACCCGCTGGCGGCGGGCCTGCCCAAGGGCACCACCCCGGTGCTGCAGACCCGCTGCCGCCTGGTGCGCGGCCGCGACCTGGGGCCGGACGCCATCAAGATCGCCCGCCCCCCCGCCGACGCCACCCCCGCCGCGGCCGACTCGTGGACCATCTTCGCCTACGACAAGGGCGGCACCATGGCCGGCGGCCTGAAGGCCCCCGCCAAGCGCATGGGCTTCTTCTGGCACCGCCCCAGCGCCGTCACGCCCGAGGGCAAGAAGCTGTTCGTCGCCGCCATCGAGTGGGCGCTGACGCCGTGACTCTGCTGACCCTGCGCCACACCGGCGTGCCCGACGACGACTTCGGCCGTCAGCACGCCGAGGGCTGGGGCTTCGTCCTCGGCATCATCGAGCAGCGTTTCGCGAAGCAGGCGCGCTGACCCCGTCCAGCCGGGCGATCAGCTTGCGGGTGGCGACCTGACGGTAGGCGACCTCGACCAGGTGGCCCACCATGGCCCAGTCGGGGCTGGTGTCCAGCACCACGCCGATCCAGCCGCCCGGACCGACGTAGGGCGGGCGAAAGAAGCGGTCCGGGTCGGCGTCGATCAGGTCGGCCTGGCGGCCGGGCGGCTGCGGCAGCCAGACCGACAGGTGCTGCGCGCCGTGGTGGTGGTCGTCCAGCATGGCGAAGACCTTGCCCTTGCCCGCGAACCAGGTGGGCTCGCCGTGCGACAACTTCTCGCTGGCCTCGGGCAGCGCCAGGCATATGCGGCGCAGCCGCGCGATGAGCTGCGCCGGGGGCTGTCGTCGGGTGGCCATGGACGCCACTTTATGTCACCGGGCGTGCTAGATGAACCCGGGATGACCAAGGAAGACGGCGAGGACTTCGCGGCCCTGCTGGAGGAGTTCGATCGCAAGGCGCCGGGGCGCGCCCGGCAGAAGCGACCCTCGGTGGGCGACCTGGTGCGCGGTAAGGTGATCTCGGTCGGCCGCGAGGCGGTGTTCGTGTCGATCGGCGACGGCGCCGCCGAGGGCATGCTGGACCTGGCCGAGTTGCTCGACGAAAAGGGCAACGTCTCGGTCAAGGAAGGTGACGTGATCGAGGCCCGGGTGGCCGAGGTGGGGGACAAGTCCGACCAGGTCGTGCTGCGCCGGACCATCGGCCGCGGACCCGAGGCGAAGGCCGAGCTGCAGCAGGCCTTCGAGCTGGGCATCCCCGTCGAAGGCACCGTCAGCGGCGTCAACAAGGGCGGCCTGGACGTGAACGTCGCCGGCGTGCGCGGCTTCTGCCCGGTGTCGCAGCTGGAGCTGCGCGGGGTGGACGCCGAGGCGGTGCCCGGCTACGTCGGCCGCAAGCTGACCTTCAAGGTCACCCGCTACGAGAGCGACCGGCGCGGCGTCAACCTGGTGCTCTCGCGGCGCGCGCTGCTGGAAGCGGAGGCGCAGGCGCGCGGCGCCCAGACCCGTGCCCAGCTGTCGGTGGGGGCGGTGGTGGGCGGGGTGGTCACCGCCATCAAGGACTTCGGCGCCTTCGTCGACCTGGGTGGCCTGGAGGGCATGTTGCCCGCCTCCGAGCTGGGCTTCTCGCGCAACCTGCGCCCGTCCGAGATGCTGAGCGTGGGCCAGCGGTTGCAGGTGCAGATCACCGACATCAAACGCACCGACGATCCGAAGCGCCCCGAACGGATCTCCCTGTCGCTCAAGGCGCTGGAGCGCGACCCCTGGGAGGACGCGACCACCCGCTTCCCGCCCGGCACGCGGGTGGTGGGACGGGTGACCAACGTCGAAGCCTTCGGCGCCTTCGTCGAGCTGGCGCCCGGGCTGGAAGGGCTGGTCCACGTCGGCGAGCTCAGCGGCGGCAAGCCGACCCGGCACGCCCGCGAGCTGGTCAAGGTGGGCGACCAGCGCGAGGTCACCGTGCTGAGCATCGACCCCGAACGCCGGCGCATCTCCCTGGGCGTCGGCGAGCGGCCCGACACCGTCGATCCGCAGGACCTCGCCCGCGCCTCGGCCCCCGCCCGGCTGGGCACCCTGGGCGACCTGTTCAAGAACAAGAAACGCTGATCGCCGAGCCAGCACGCCGCCAGGAGTCAGACGCTCGACGACCGCTTCGTCGGTAAGGTGTTGCTCCCCGCATCTCGGGGGAGCATCTAATGGCCATGGAGCAGAGCTCGCCCGGACCCCGCGCCCCCGTCGAGCGCGCGACCTTGACCCGCCAGCAGAAGGTGTTCACCCTGCTGGGCGCGCTGCTGGGGATGTTGCTGGCCGCGCTCGACCAGACCATCGTCGCCACCGCCGGCCCCACCATCCAGCGCCAGCTGCAGATCGACGCCTCGCTGTACGCCTGGATCACCACCGCTTACCTGGTGACGTCGACGGTGTTCATTCCCATCTACGGCAAGCTGTCGGACCTGTTCGGCCGCAAGCCGACCCTGATCTCCGGCATGGTGATCTTCTTGCTGGGCTCGCTGATGTGCGGGCTGGCCACCACCCCCTTCTTCCTGATCCTCGCCCGGGCGGTGCAGGGCACCGGGTCGGCGGCGCTGTTCACCAACGCCTTCGCGGTGGTGGCCGACATCTTCCCCCCCGCTGAGCGCGGCAAGTACCAGGGCATCTTCGGCGCGGTCTGGGGGTTCTCGTCGGTGGTGGGCCCGCTGGCCGGCGGCTTCATCACCGACTATCTGGGCTGGAACTGGGCCTTCTTCATCAACCTGCCGGTGGGCGCGGTGGCGCTGGGCTTCGTCATCACCCGCATGCCCCTCCTGGCCGGCTACGCCGGCGGCCAGCGCCCGCGCATCGACTACGCCGGCGCGCTGGCCCTGGCGGTGACGGTGGTTCCGCTGCTGCTGGCGTTGTCGCTCGGCCGCAGCGGCGACGTGCCTCCCGGCAACGGCTGGCCCTGGAGCTCCTGGCAGATCCTGGCCCTGTTCGGTCTGTCGGTGGTGGCCGGGGCGGTGCTGATCGCGATCGAGAAGCGCGCCGCCGCGCCGATCATCGATCTGCGCCTGTTCTCGCACAAGGCGGTGGCCATCGGGGTCGCCGCCACCTTCGTGGCCGGCGGGGCCTTCCTGGCCTCGATCGTCTTCCTGCCGCTGTTCATGACCAACGTGGTCGGGCTGTCGGCCACCAACACCGGCCTGACCACCATGCCGCTGACCATGGGGGTGGTGGCGGGCAACATCGTCAGCGGGCAGCTGGCCTCACGCCTGGGCAAATACAAGCCCATCATCCTGGCGGCGCTGATGTTGCTGATGATCGGCTTTGCCATCATGGCGTTCACCCTGCGCCCGGCGTCCACCCAGACCGAGGTGACCCTGAAGATGATCCTCATCGGCCTGGGGCTGGGCCCGACAATCCCGCTTTACACCCTGGCCATCCAGAACGCGGTCGCCCCCGGACAGATCGGGGTGGCCACGTCGGCGGCGACCTTCTTCCGCCAGATCGGTTCCACGGTGGGCGTGGCCATCGTCGGCACCGTGTTCGCCGCCACCCTGACGCGCGATCTGCGCGCGGGCATGGGGTCCAAGCTGGCGTTCACCGAGGCGATCTCGCGGGTCTACCTGATCGCGCTGGGACTGGCGGCACTCGCCTTCCTGATCACCCTGGCCCTGCCGTCGTTGCGGTTGCGGCGAACCATGTCGGGCGGCAGCCCGGCGGCATAGGGGTCGCGAACGTCGATCCGCCGGGCCATGATTCCGTGGGGAGGGTGGGGATGAGCGAGCCGGTGGTGTGGATCGTGGACGCGGAGCACTGGGCCCGTGCGTGCCTGCGGGCCGAGCTGATCGAGCGCGGATACGACGCGCTCGGCTTCGAGACCATGCTGGACGCCCTCGCCCGCCTGGTCCAGCCCGGCTGGCCGCGCCCGCACGTGCTGGTGGTCGATCTGACCAGCCAGGCGGTCGACAGCAGACAGCTGCAGCGGTTCACGCGCGCGGGCGCGGCGCTGATCGGTGTGGCCGGGGCGGTGAAGCGGCCATCGCCCGAGCTGCAGGAAGTGCCGTGGCTCGCGCTCCTGCGCCGCCCGATCACCCTGGGCGCGATCGCCGACACCGTCGACCACTACGTCGGCGGCAGCGCGCCGGGAGCCAGCTGGGCGCCGACCAGACCGGCGTAGACCCCCGCGCGGGCCAGCAGCCGGTCGTGGGTGCCTGACTCGACGATGCGGCCCTGGTCCATCACGACGATCAGATCGGCTTCCCTGACCGTGCTCAGCCGGTGCGCGATCACGACCCGCGTGCAGCGCTGATCGCGCAGCGACCGGTGCACCTGCTGCTCGGTGACGGCGTCGAGCGCGCTGGTGGCCTCGTCCAGCAGCAGGATGGCCGGCCGGCGCAGCAGGGCCCGGGCCAGGGCCAGCCGCTGCCGCTGCCCGCCCGACAGAGCGCTGCCCCGATCGAGCAGCAGGGTCTCGTAGCCCATCGGCAGCCCGGCAATCTCGTCGTGCACGCAGGCCAGACGGGCGGCGGCCTCCACGTCGGGCAGGCTGGCGGCCGGGTCGAGCATGGCGATGTTCTCGCGGATGGTCGAGCCGAACAGCGCGAAGCCCTGGTTCACCACGCCGATCTGCTGGCGCACCGACCGCAGGTCCAGCTGCGACAGATCGACCCCGTCGAACAGGACGCGGCCGTCGTCGGGCGGGCACAGGCCCAGCAGCAGGTTGGCCAGGGTGGTCTTGCCCGAGCCCGAGCGCCCCACGATGGCCACGAACTGCCCCGGCTGGATGCGCAGGTCCACCTCACGCACGGCCAGCGGCGCCCGACGGTCGTAGCG